>DATEGT010000068.1:0-2296 GCA_035280025.1 Burkholderiales bacterium
TGCCGACGAGCGTCGGCATGCCGATGCCGAGGTTCACGTACGAGCCCTCGGGGATGTCCTGCGCGATGCGCTGCGCGATCTGGTCGCGCGTGAGCCTGGCGTAGCTCATCGCGCCGCCGCCCGCGATATGCCCTGCGTCACTCCGCCCGCGGGGATCCGCGCCTGCTTGCGCGGCACCTTCACGACGTGCGTCACGAAGATCCCCGGCGTGACGATGCACTCCGGGTCGAGCTTCCCCAGCTCGGCGACCTCGTATACCTGGGCGATCGTGACCTTCGCCGCGCTCGCCATGGTCGGCCCGTAGTTGCGCGCGCTCTTGCGGTAGACGAGATTGCCCCAGCGGTCGCCGCGCTCGGCCTTCACCAGCGCGAAGTCGCCGTGCAGCGGGTACTCGAGCACCTGGCCCCTGCCGCCGATGACGCGCGTCTCCTTGCCTTTCGCGAGGTCCGTGCCGTAGCCCGTCGGCGTGTAGAACGCGCCGATGCCGGCGCCCGCCGCGCGCATGCGCTCCGACAGCGTTCCCTGGGGCACGAGCTCCAGCTCGACCTTGCCCGCGCGAAACGCTTCCTGGAAATGGTGCGAATCCACCTGCCGCGGATACGAGCAGACGAGCTTTCTGATGCGCCCGGCCTTGAACAGCGCGGCGATGCCGACCTCGCCGTTGCCCGCGTTGTTGTTGACGACGGTGAGATCCTTCGCGCCTTGCGCAATCAGAGCGTCGATCAGCTCCTCGGGCACGCCCGAGCCGCCGAAACCGCCGACGAGAACGGTCGCGCCGTCGCGCACGTCGGCGAGCGCGGCCTCGATCGAGGGGGAGATCTTGTCGACCATGTCGAGCCACAGGATATCGCGGGTAGAATGCCGTGTCATCACGAGGGACCCCGCAATGGCCAGGAAACGCCCCGAAGAGCTGCGCAGCCACCGCTGGTACGGCGCCGGCGACCGCAAGACCTTCGACCACCGCTCGCGCACCGCGCAGATGGGCTACGACAAGAGCGACTACGCAGGCAAGCCCGTCATCGCGATCATCAACACCTGGAGCGACATCAATCCCTGCCACGCGCATTTCCGCGCGCGCGCCGAGGAAGTGAAGCGGGGCGTGTGGCAGGCGGGGGGATTCCCGGTCGAGATGCCGGCGATCGCGCTCGCCGAGCCGTTCCAGAAGCCCTCCACCATGATGTACCGCAACTTCCTCGCGATGGAGACCGAGGAATTGCTGCGCTCGTATCCCGCCGACGGCTGCGTGCTCATGGGCGGCTGCGACAAGACCACGCCGGCGCTCGTCATGGGCGCGCTGTCGATGGGCCTGCCGGCGATCTACATGCCGGCGGGGCCGATGCTGCGCGGCAACTGGCACGGGCAGGTGCTCGGCTCGGGCAGCGATTCTCGGAAGTACTGGCAGGAGCTGCGCGCCGGCACGATCACCGAGAACGACTGGGAGGAGATCGAGGAAGGCATCGCGCGCTCCTTCGGCCACTGCATGACCATGGGGACCGCCTCGACCATGACCTCATCGGTGGAGGCGCTCGGCCTGACGCTGCCGGGCGCGGCTTCGATTCCGGCGGCCGACTCCCACCACGCGAAAATGGCGACCGCGACCGGCAAGCGCGCGGTCGAGCTGGTGTGGGAAGACGCGACGCCGAGGAAGCTGCTGACCGCCTCGTCCTTCGACAACGCGGTGACCTGCGTCGTCGCCTGCGGCGGCTCGACCAACTCGGTGATCCACCTGATCGCGATGGCGCGCCGCGCGGGCGTGCCGCTCGATCTCGACCGCTTCGAGGCGATCTCGAAGAAGACGCCGGTGATCGCCAATTTGCGGCCATCCGGGAAATATCTGATGGAAGATTTCTACTACGCCGGCGGCCTGCCGGCGCTGCTCGCCTCGATCAAGGATCTGCTCGACCTGAACGCGAAGACCGTCAGCGGCAGGACCCTCGGCGAGAATCTCGCGGGCGCGAAAATCTACAACCCCGAGGTGATCCTGCCGCGCGACAAGCCGGTGCTGCCCTCGGGCGGCCTCGCGATCCTCCGCGGGAATCTCGCGCCCGACGGCGCGGTGGTCAAGCCGGCCGCGACCGAGAAGCGGCTGTGGAAGCACACCGGGCGCGCAGTGGTGTTCGAGGACTACAACGACCTCCAGGCGAGGATCGACGACCCCGGGCTCGACGTCGACGCCGACAGCGTCATCGTGCTGAAGAACGCCGGCCCCGTCGGGGCGCCCGGCATGCCCGAGTGGGAAGTGCCGATCCCGAAGAAGCTCCTGCAGGCCGGCGTGCGCGACATGGTGAGGATCTCG
>DATEGT010000069.1:0-24530 GCA_035280025.1 Burkholderiales bacterium
CCTTCTCGGCACGCAGCCGTGGCAGGGCGATATCGCCTACCCGGTCTACCTGGCGATGGTCATCGCCCTGTCCTGGTACACCTACCGGTGGATCGAAGAGCCCGGCCGGAAGTGGGTGAGGAGCCGCGTTCTGAGGCGGGACACGATCGCGTCCCAGGAGGAGGGTTCACGGAGGACCTGGCCCGCGAGCGAGCGCGCGCGCCGGAGGGCGACGTAGATCCGCAGCGCGACCGCGGGCGTGGGCGCGAACCGCACCAGCCACCGCAGCTTCTGCCTCGCCTCCCCCAGATAGCGCAGCGCTTCGCGGCGGTTCCCCTGGCCGAGAGCGGCCAGGCCGACGACGGCTTGCCTGGCACGGCGCAGAGCTGCGATTTCCGCGGCCTCGCCCGTGTGGCCCCGGAACAGATCCTCGAACTGACGCAGCAGATCCCGCTCGAATTCGAACCGGGTCGGCCCCGTGGAGAGATGCCCTTCGCTGAGCCGCGTCCCGTCGCCAGCGTACTCGTGCTTGATCGCCATCGGCAGTGACACGAAGTTCGCTCTGAAGCTCCGGCACAGGCGGGCGAGGTAGCCGTAGTCGGCGCCGATGCGGTAGCGGTGATCGAAGAGCCCGGCGGCCTCTCGGGCGCGGCGCGTGATGACGGTAGGCTGCAAGGCGAAGAGGAAGCCGAAGCGCATGTGCTCGAAAACTCGGCCCTGGTAGAGACGCGCATCCCGGTAGGGCGTGCGCGCGAGGATGTCCCGTCCCCAAGCGCCGATGGGCTGCCCGCTCGGAAATACCTTGAGATAGGGATCGCTCTCGCCCCGGGGCAACTTCAGCAGCGAAGAGCCGGCGCGCTCGGCGAGCGGCGGGTACCAGTGAGTCAGGGCGGTGTGAAGAAAGGGAGCGGTGCCTTCCGGGCTGCCGTCCTCGCAGAATTCCCCGGAAAGAAAGTCTTCGTCGGGAAAAGCCCGGAAGAAGGCGACGCTCAGCTCGAGGTGATGGGGAAGCCATTCGTCGTCCGAGTCGAGGAACGCGATGTACCTCCCGCGCGCCCTGAGCATGGCGGTGTTGCGCGCCCCGTTCACGCCTTGGTTCTCCTGGCGGATCAGAACGAGGCGCGGGTCCGAGCCCTCGATCAGCGAGGCCGTCCCGTCGGTGGAACCGTCGTCGACTACGATCAGCTCCCAGTCGCCGAAGGTCTGGCGCTGCACGCTCGCGATCGCCGCCTGGATGGTCTCCCTGCGGTTGTAGGTCGGGAGGATGACCGAGACGAGGTTCACCGGGGCGATTCCTGCAGGCGCGCGGCAGCCGGTCTTTGCACACCGCGCCACGCGTCGCGAAGTCCCAGCCAGACGCGGCCCCTGAGGGTCACGGGGACCGTGCAATCGTAGGTGCGTACCTGTTGTCCGCCGAAATCCCTCTTGAAGTTGTTGATTCCCGCGTTTCCCGGCACTGATTCGTCTTCGAAGAGGCCGCCCCAGTCGTAGCGTTCCATGCCCTTCTCCTTGAAGAGAAGCATTTCCCGCCAGTGCAGCCATCGGTTGGCGCGCCCGACGAGCGCCCGGTAGTCGCTGTCCATGCGCCTGAAGCAGGACGCCGTGTACTGGAGCCACGCGGATTTCCCGCAGACGAGGTACGCGTGCCACACGAGCGCATCCCCCTCCTTCGATGCCGAGGCGAGCACGAGCTGGCGCGCCTCGCAGGCTGCCTCCAGCCAGCGGCGATCGGAGAGCCAGATCGATTTCTCGCTCGCGAACGCGTCGTAGAACTCCCGGAATTCGTCCAGCCTCGCCTCCGGGTCGCCGATCCACTCCATCCTCAGGCCGTCTCGCGCCTCGGCCCGGCGTATCTTGTAGCGGCAGTCCTTCCCGAACCGGCCGGTGATCGCATCTTCCGTGACCGTGAGATCCGTAACCATCGATAGGAAAGGCGCGGTTCGCGCGCCTGCGATCGGAGACGCCTTCTTGCGGTAGAGGACGACGTCGACCCCGGCGTCGCGAGGCAGCTCCTCGTCGAACCAGACCTCTCCGTAGATCACGCCCCGGCCCTTGATGCGGATCACTCAAGTCCCCGCGACGATTTCCATGTCTGTTCCCCTGCGGGCCTCCGCGCGATGGCCGACGAACCCGGCATGAAACTCCTTCAAGGTCATACCGCGACACCAGCTGGAAAGCTCGCCGAACAGCACCTCCATGTCCTCGTACAGGCGCTCGATGTAGTCCGCGCTCGGGAAGCTCGGGCTTCCGCCGGGCATGAGCTCCGAGGAATGCAGCGTGAAGGCAACATGATCCGCGCCTTCGGCGCGGGCGCCGCGGGCCGCGCGCAGCATCCCGCCGAGGCTGCTCTCGGTCGGACACAGGTGGTCCAGGGCCGGCGAGACTACCCGGTTGGCGGTCTGTCGCAGCAGAGGCACGCGATAGACCCACGGCGCGTTTCGGTGCAGGCTGGACGAGCGAATCGTCATTGGGACTTCGAGTAGCTTCCCCGCCGCAGGCGCGGCGATGTCGCGGGGGTCGAGGAAATAGGGGCGGTGCGGAAATGTCCTGTAGTCCGGCCCGCCTTTCCCGCCTGGGTCGCCGAGCGTGCCGCGCCAGTCGAGCCCCGGGCTCACGGAGCAGTCGACGCGATACCCCTCCTCGAGGAGCATGGCGGCGTAGCGGCCGTCGAAACCCAGCCGTCCCGCGCGGTGGCTGACGATCGCCCGATCGAAGCGGTCTTCGAGGAGGCGGGTCATGACACCGATCTTTTCCCGCATGACCGGGTCGGGGTATTCGATCAGATAGGGCTGGAAGCGGAAATCGTCGGCGGTGAGGGGGGTGACAGGGGGCGAGTTCCACGCGTGCAGATGCATCCCGATCTCCCCTGCGCCGCGCGCGAGCACGTCGCGCGCGAATTCGACGAAGACCTCGGATTGCGCCATCTCGTAGTTGGTGAGGTACACGGGCTTGAAGCCGAAGCGCTCGCACAGCGCCTGGAATCGCGGCAGAAAAGCCGCGTTGCGCGTCGTGATCTCGCGCGGCTTCGACCAGAGGTCGTCGCCCTCGGTGTCGATCGTGATGATGAAAGGCGTCTCAGACATGGCGCGCCGCGCGAGACGCGATCATCGGCTTGCCGTCGTCTGGCGCGCGGATGACCTTCTCGAAGGTGTCGAGATAGGCAGCCAGGACCTTGTCGTCGCAGTATTCCCGGGCAACGTAGGCGCGGCAGCGCTCGCTCGCCGCCTGCCAGGCGGCTGGGTCGTCCAGCAGGCTTCGGACGGCATCTCGCAGCGCAGCCGCGGACCTCACCGACGCGCCAAGGCCCTCGCGCTCGATGACGCGGTCCGGATCGATCAGCGTGACGACGGGCACGCCCCGGATCCAGGCCTGCAGGTAGGAATTGGGAAATCCCTCCACATCAGAGGTATTCACCAGCAACCGTGATCGGCCGTACACCGCGTTCGCGTCCCAGTACGTCAGACGCCCGTGGAACACCACGTTGGGTCTTGCCCTGGCCGCGCTTTCGACTTCTCCGAAGAAAGCTTCCTCGTCCCGGAGAGAACCTCCCACCATGTGGATCTTCAGCTCCGGCATTGCGTCGGCGAGCTCGAGGACCCGGTCGGGCCTCTTCTCGCGCCGGATGTTGCTCACCCACAGCACGTCGATATCGCGCTCCGCCGCGGGCTGGGACCGTTCGACCATCATTCCCGCCGGCCGGCTCGCCAATCCGTAGTTGCGCGCCAGAGCCTCCGCCTGCGAGGCGCTCTGCACGAGGACGGCGTCGGCTTGCCGCACCCCGTACGCATACAGCCAGCGGTCGCGCGCGAACGGCACCAGCAGGCGGGAAGGGTCGCAATCCGAGTCGCTCGCGACGCGAAAGACGAATTGCCTGCGATGACGCCGGCAAAACAGCGCCACGAGTCCGACTTGCATGCCGGCGCAACTGGTGTAGTAGATATCGGCGTCGGCGCGCTTGAGCGCCGACCACATGCCGGTCCAGCGGGGGTGGATGAAGCGGAGTCCCGGCACGCCCTCGTCGAGACGATAGGCCTTGAACACCCGGACTCCCTCCCATCGCTCGCCGTCCCTCTGGCCGTAGTCGGCGACGACCATGCTCACCTCGTGCCCCCGGCGGGCCAGCGCCCGCCCCAGCAACGTTTGCTGCACCGCCTCGCCGCCGATGAGCTGCCCGCGGTACTCGGGAGCGAGAAGCGGCAGGTTGTCGAAGCCGACGAGGCAGATCTTCATCGCCGGTATCGTAGCGTCGCTCGAAGACGCGACGGCGCGGGGGCAGGGCACGGCCCTGGTCCTTTTGGCTCATGCATGGTTCTCGATGAACGAAGGCTGGCGGTGGTACTTTGGGGGCCCATGAACTTGCGCACGCTCTTCGGCACCTTCCGGGACGGCGCCCGAAAGCACGGCGTTCCCGCGGCACTCCACGACCTCGAATGCCGGGTACTGAACAGGATCGCCGGTTTCCAGGTCCTCAAGGGAATGTCGGTCCGCGTGCAGGACGTGAAGGACCCGGCCCTCTTCGACGCAGGCGGGTTCGAAGCGCGGTTCGCAGGCGACGGCGAGCTCGCGGCGTTCGCCCGCGACGGCGAGCACGATTTCTCCTCGGAGTTCCTGCGCGATGCGCGCGCGCGAGGCGACCGCTGCTATGCGCTCTTCGACGGCCACGCGCTCGCGGCGTACGGCTGGTATTCCTGTCTGCCGACGCCGATCGACGAGCGCTTCGTCCTCCATTTCGACCCCGCGTGGACGTACATGTACAAGGGATACACCGTGCCTGCCTATCGTGGAAAGCGCCTGCACGCCGTTGGAATGTGCCGGGCCCTGCGCGCCTTCACCGAAGAAGGCAGAAAGGGCTTGGTTTCCTACGTTGCCTCGAACAACTTCGCTTCTCTGCACTCGGTAAGACGCATGGGTTACGAGATCTTCGGCGAGGTGTATCTCCTACGCTCGGGCGGTCACGCATTCGCCTTCTCGACTCCGGGTTGCAGGCGTTACGGCTTTCGCGTCGAAGGACCGGCCGGCGGAGCCGTCTGGGCGCGACAGAGCGCCTGAGCCAGTCAGCCCTCCGGGCGCTGGATGTTCAGCATGCGTTGAGCGCGGCCGACCACGCGCGATGCCTGATACTTCACCGCGTCGCGAAGAGCCCCCTTGCCGTACGGTGCGGGGCTGAGTCCTACGCTGCGCATCTGGCCGTTCAGCCCGTAAACGGCCCCCCGGTGCAAGGAAGCGCGCGTCTTGAAGGCGGCGCTGAAGGAGACCGACACCTGATTCCCGTTCTTGATCCAGTGCGGGTCGGTCGTCGGTATGTGCAGCCCGTAGCCTGCCTCGAGCTCGAACACCTTGGCCCGCTCCTGGTATCGCTCGTGGAAAACCATGTTGCGGTGGATCGCGGGCCCCGAGAAGTGCTTCTCCAGCTCGAGTTCTGAGAGGACCTCCCGGTCGGAGGCGCTGAAGACGCTGACCGTCTTGCTGCCGCGGATCTGCAGCAGGAAATTGATCTCGTGATCCATGTGATACGGCGTCACCGACGAGGGCGAGGTCACGAAGACCGCCCCTTCGCGCTCGCACATGCCCGGCTCGATCGGCTCCGACAACGGCTCGATCTCGTCGAGAACCTCGTTGAGCAGCTGCAGGCAATCGGGAGCGGCTTCGGCGCGCTTGAGAACGATCCAGGAGCCGCACTCCTCGATGCGCCTCACCGTTTCTTCGGCGGACAGTCCCGTGTAGGGCGTGTTTTCCCAGTCGGGGAGGTTGACCGGGATCTTGCCGGCGTTGTATTCGACGATGCTCGGCGGCAGCGTTCTGGCGAGCTCGGCCAGCCGGGTGAGCTTGAAAAGCGGGTGGTCCGTGACGTGATGCCGGAACAGAAACGGCGTGCGATTGAAGTGCGTGCGGAACGTCTCCGCGTCGATGTCCAGGAACCGGTTTTGCATGTCTAGGCCTCCTTCATTTCTGCGGATTTCCTCTTCACGATCTGCCGGTGAGTCCAGCGCAGCAGCGGAAGTCCCGAGACCACGAGGTCTCCCAAGGCGCCGCCGCCGACGGCGAGCGTCTGGATCGTCTTCCGGCCGTTCGAGATCCGGTTGACGAGAAGGTTATCGGGCGACGCGCAGGAATCCATCCACCGCACCGCGGGCAGGGCGCGGAGCTGCCGGATGTTGTCCAGCTCGAGCATCGCTCCGGGGGAGTAGTCCGCGAACTTTTCGTCGTAGGCCGTCTTGAACGCGAACGACCCCTCCCCGGCGGCGAACGCGCAGCGGCGCGCGATGGGACGGCCGTCGAAGTTGATCCCGAGCATGAGCAGGCGCCCGCGGTGGAACGCGGATGTCGCGATCTGTCTGAAATAGCTGCGACCGCTTTCCGAATCGGCCAAGGAGGTTCCGCCCGATCCTTTCCAGCCGCTCGCCTCGATTTGCATGAACTCGTCGATCCAGCGCGCTACGTCGTCCTCAGGGCGCAGCAGGAGGTGCTCCACCCGGCCGCGCTCGCACAAGCGCCTCTCCTTGCGGCGAAGGCGGCGGCGCAGGTCGCCCGACACCCCCGACTCGGGGTCGCCTTTCATGTCGTCGCCCTTGTGCCACAGCCCGCGCGTGAAGATATCGGTGACCCGGCTGAGCAATCCGAGCTCGTTCGACAGGTCGACGAGCTTCTTGTGGAACGGGCCGTCCCCGCATACGCACTGCAGCTCGATGAGGGAAGCGTTCGCGCTTCCCGATTGGAGCCAGCGGAACAGCTCAATCATGCACTCGCTGGCGGTCTCCGCGCGCACGAGCGGGGTGCACGCATAGCAGTGAACGTGCTGCCACAGGCTCAGGGCGGACAGCTTGAGATTCCTGAAATTGCGGACGCGTTCCAGCGGAAACAGCCCCGCCAGCTTCGGCGGAGCGTCCGTGCTGTGCAGGTCGTGCGACAGCACAAGAACTACGCTGATGTCTTTTCCGGATCCGAACGCTTCCAGCGCCGGGAGCAGCATCCAGTGCTCGTAGAACACGTTGGGCTCCATCGCCGCGGCCGCAAGCTCCTCCCAGGCCGGAACGAAGCCCGACAGGGTCTGGGCGTCGCGCACGACGACGATGGAAGTCCTCCGCCTTCGCGTCGCCGGGCCGGGACCCGGGAAGTTGCGGTCTGCCGATGCCGTCCCGGGCTCGCGTGTCGCGCGTCTTGGATCCATGGTGGATGCCTGGGAGAGTAGAGACGCGCGATGACGTCAGGTGCGTGTCAGGTGCGGCCGGATTTGGTCCGTTTGTCTCATCCGCCCTGGAAGCGCAGCCACCACTCGCCCTCGAGACGGCTCAGAAAAGCGTTTCCCCGGTGAATGGCGGCGGCGATGTCGGTGTCGCGCGAGTGGACCAGGGTCCAGGTTCCTTCGCGCCGGAACCAGCAGTGGCGATCCGACAGCTCCTGCGCGTGGCGCGGATCGAGACGTCCCCGCACCGCCGTCGCTCCGTGTCGCCAGGCATCGGCCAGGAGGCGCTGCAGGACCCGGTCAAAGGAGCCGTCGCGGGCGGCGAGCTGCACGACTTCGTTGATCTGGCCGGCGCGCGCGTAGTAGAGGTACCAGCCGATGAGCCGTCGCCCGCCTTCGAATACCGCGCGCGCCCGCAGATTGCCGTGGCGCGACTTGAGCGCGGCTTGCTCGAGCAACCAGGCGAGAGAGCGTGCGTCGTACTGCGGTTGGAGGGCGTCGCCTTGGGCGACTTCCGGCAGGTGACCCAGCATCGCGGCGGCATCCAGCTCGTCGTCGGATAGCTCGGGTTCCTTTCCGTTCAGCCGGCCCGGCAGCGCCCGTGCGGCCACGGCGTCGACCAGGCTGCCGAGCAGGCGCGCCGGACGCAGCAGCGGACGAAGGAGAGCGCGCCGCTCCTCGAGGAGCGACAGCGCAAACCGCGCCGGACGCAGGGGCCGTGTCCAATGGAAGTTGTAGAGCAGCGGCGCCGTTCCCCCGAGCCCGGCCCACAGGCGGCGTGAAAATTCGTTCGCCCCGTCGGCGATGAAGAGGTCCTGCCTACCGGAAAGCGCGGCTCTCGCCAACTTCAGCGCGGTGAGGCCGTGGCGCCGATTCGGGTCCACCATGAATTGGCAGCCCACGGCGACCCGGATCGAACGCCCGCGGAACAGCATTCGCCTGGGAACCACTCCCGCGAAACCGGCCAGCCGGCCGTCTTCCTCGGCGACCCACGAGGGCAGATCGAGATCGCGCCATGGATTGCCGAACAGGATCTCGCGGAAATAGGATTCGCACGCCGCGGGGGAGGTCCAATGACGATCCGGTTGTGCGCGTCCGAAGAGTGCGACCACGGCGGGAATGTCGTCCTCGACGAAGTTTCGGACCGTCGCCATTGAGGTCAGCCGTTCGCCACTCTCTTTCCCTGCGCTGCCCGCGAGGCATCGCCGGTGCTCGCCTCCACCAGCCGGGCGATTCGTGCGAGCGTGCGCAGGGCGTCGAGATCGATGCTCTCGATCTCGATCTGCACGCCGAATCGCCGCTCCAGCTGCACCAGCAGCTCGACCAGTTGCAGCGAATCGAGCGTGCCGCTTTCAAAGAGGTCGGTGTCCGGCGAGGGCGCGTCGATGTGGAGGCTCTCGGCGAAGAGGGTGCCCAGGTCCCGGAGGATCGAATCGCTCACTTCGGCGGGCTCCGTCAGCGCGCTTCCGCCTGCGCCTGGCCCGCTTCGGCCCGCAGAAACGCGTTCTTCAGGAAAGGCCGGTCGATCTTGCCGTTGTCGTTCTTGGGTAGAAACTGGTAGGGCATCCAGCGGGCGGGGAGCATGTACCCGGGCAGCAGCGCCGAGAGGCTTCTTCGCAGCGAGCTCCCTGAAACGTCGCGCCCGGCCGCCGCGACGTAGGCGCAGCAGATCAGCCACCCTTCGAAGCCTGCCGACTGGATCGCGACGATCGCGCTTTCCAGCAAATCCGGGAGCGAGTGAAGTGCCGACTCGATCTCGCCCAGCTCGATCCGGTAGCCGCGGCTCTTGATCTGCGTGTCGGCGCGGCCGAGAAAATAATGCACGCCGTCGGGTCCGCGGCGCGCCAGATCGCCCGTTTTGTAGATGCGATCCTGCGGGCCCGCGCCGCCGGGGCAGGGAAGGAAGGCGCTGCGGGTCTTGTCCGGATCACGCCAGTATCCCGGGCTCAGGCCCGCGCCACGGATGTAGAGATCCCCGGCCTGCCCCGGGGGGGCCGGCCGCAGCTCCCCATCGAGAACCAGCAGCTCTTCGCCGTCGCACGCGCATCCGATCGGAATCGGCTCGCGCTCGTCCGCGGGGCAGGTCGTGACGGTGTGATAGCTGCTCGCGATGGTCGCTTCGGTGGGACCGTAGAGATTCGTGAATTGCGCGTTCGGCAGCCGGCGCATCCAGTACATCAGGGTCGGCGTCGGCATCGCCTCTCCGCACCACAGCACCCTGCGCAGGCCCGGGAAGTCGTTCGGCCTGACCACGTCGAATTTGGCCATCAGGTTGAGAACCGAAGGCACCGAGAACCATTGCGTGAGATCCGCGTCCCGGATGAACTGCGCCAGCCTGGGCGGCAGGAGGTTCAGCTCCGGGGGCACGAGATGCAGCTCTGCTCCCGCAGACAGCGTGCCGAAGATATCGAACGTGGAAAGGTCGAAGTGCAGCGGCGGATGCTGGGAGATCCGGTCGGAGGGGGCGATGCCGAAATGGCCGCTCGCCCAGCGGATGAAGTGCCCCACGCCCGCATGGGTGATCATCACTCCCTTGGGCAGCCCGGTGGATCCCGAGGTGAACAGGATGTGCGCCACGTCCGAATCGGCGTTGCCGTACGCCGGCGGCGTCGCGGGATGGGCGGCGAGGTCCTGCAGGGTGAAGGCGGCGTCGACATCGGCGGGCGGGCCGTCGTCCAGCCACCCTACGACCGGCCGGTTCGCGAGGGCGGCGGCCGCGAAGGCGCCGCGGATGTTCTCCCCGGCGAGGCCTGCGGCGAGGACGCAACGGCAGTCGCTGACCTCGAGGACGCGCGCCTGCCGCGCCGCCGGGCCGGCGGGATCCATGGGAACGTAGATCGCGTCGGCCTTCAAGACGCCGAGCATCGCGACGATCGCCGTGGGCGTCTTGGGCAGCAACAGGCCGATCCGGTCTCCGCGGCGGCACCCGAGGCCTTTCAGCAGGTGGGCGAGCCGGTTGCTGGCTTCCTCGAGCGCGCCGTAGGTGAGGCGCTCTTCCTTGAATACGAGGGCGGTCGCCTCCGGGCGCGCCTGCGCCTGCGCGCTCACGCCCTCCTGAAGGAGCCCGCTCATGCGGCGAGGCGGCGCGCCAAGGCGCGCTGGAACACGACGCCCGTGTGCTCCATTTCTTCCGCGCTCGCGGGCACGTCGAGAATGAAAGTGCTGTAGCCCGCGTCCACGTAGCGAGTCACCTCGTCAGCCACGCTGTCGTAGCTTCCGACCAGGAAGGGACAGACCGCCTTGTAGTTCTGGAATGGGACCAGCCAGTACGGATTTTCGGCGTCGGTCCTTCCCAGCGCCGAGAGTTGCCGGTGCCAGGACGAGTCCGAGACCTTCATCGCGAGTTGGTGGGTGAGCTGGCCCTTGCGGTCTTCTGGATAGCGGGCACGGGCGACCGACCACGCCTCGGCATCCGCGGCGCGGGCGATGATGCCGATGCGGATCCCTCTCGGGGCGGCGTCCAACGGCGCCGCGGTCGCGTACTCGGCGGGCGGCTTCGGGTATTCGACCGCGATGGCCTTCAGCTGACGCGCGGCGGCCATGCCCGCGTCGGAAGATCCGGAAACGAGAACGCCGGGCATCAGCGCACGCGGCAGCGGCGGAGTCAATCGCAGGTTGCTGACCTTGTAGTACCGCCCCTCGAACCCGACCGGTTCGGCGCTACCCAGCAGCGTCCGGATGACCGTCGTGTACTCGAGCAGGCGCGCGTAGCGCTCGTCGTGCGGCGTGAGATCGTTCAGCGCGGCGAGGTCGTTCTTGAACCCTCCCGCGACCATGTTCAGGTACAGGCGCCGGCCGTGCAGGTGCGCGATCGAAGTGATCATCTTGGCCACGCTGTAGGGATGCAAGTACGCCGGCTGAACCGCCACGAGCGGGCACAGGCGGTCGGTGGCCTCGATGACGATCTGGGAGACCAGCCATGGATCCAGCTGGCCGTTGTCGGTGACGACCAGCATGCCCTCGTGTCCGGCGTTCTCGCTGGCCTGTGCGAATGCCCGCAGCTCGAGCGCGCACGCCTCGGCGCTCGCCTGGGCGGAAAGAGGGCAGGTGGAGAAGATTTTCAGATCGTAATCGCGGACTGGCATCGCAACGCGCTCGTCGGCCGGGAGCGCTCAAGGTACCGTCCGGAAATTGCGAACCATCGCCGCCGAGCGCCCGCCTCCCTGCTCCATTCGGTCCAGAACCCGCGCGGCACGGGGTCGCCGAACCGCTACCGCGTGCCGCCGAATCGCTACAGAATTATCAAGCCGCATCGATAGCGGGTCTGTGCCCGGCGCACTATATGATTTTGCTGTTCCGGCACGACGCGAAGGAACCACGAAGGAAATCTCCGAATGAAAGAGCTCCATATGAGCGACATGCAATTCATCCACGACACGCTCGACCGCAAAGGCCTCCTGAGTGCGCTGAGGGCTTTCAGAAAAGGCGACTTCTCGGTGCGTCTCCCGATGGACCTTGTCGGAGTCGACGGCGAGATTGCGCAGACCTTCAACGACGTCGTCGAGGCGAACGACAGGATGACCGACGAGTTCGCGCGGATCCGCGACGAAGTCGGCAGGGAGGGACAGATCAACCAGCGGGTGAAGCTGCCGTCGGCGAGCGGATCCTGGGCGGATTGCGTGGACTCCGTCAACACTTTGATCGGAGATCTGGTGCGTCCCAGCCTGGAGGTCGCACGCGTGATCGAGTCGGTGGCGAGGGGCGACCTGTCGCAGCGGATGTTCCCGGAGATCGAAGGAAGATCCCTGCGGGGCGAATTCCTTCGCATCGGCAAGGTCGTCAACACGATGGTCGACCAGCTGGGCGGCTTCGCCTCGGAGGTGTCGCGCGTGGCGCGCGAGGTGGGGACCGACGGCAAGCTCGGCGGGCAAGCCCAGGTCCCTGGGGTTGCCGGTACGTGGAAAGACCTCACCGACAACGTGAACCTGATGGCGGCGAACCTGACCGGGCAGGTGCGCAACATCGCCGAGGTGACCACCGCGGTGGCCAAGGGCGACCTGACCAAGAAGATCGCGGTGGACGTGAAGGGGGAGATTCTGGAGCTGAAGAGCACCATCAACACGATGGTGGATCAGCTGAACGGTTTCGCCTCGGAGGTGTCGCGCGTGGCGCGCGAGGTGGGGACCGACGGCAAGCTCGGGGGCCAGGCGCGCGTGCCCGGGGTGGCGGGCACCTGGAAGGACCTGACCGACAACGTCAATTCGATGGCCGCGAACCTAACCAATCAGGTGCGCGGCATCGCGCAGGTGGTGAACGCGGTGGCGAAGGGCGACCTCAAGCGCAAAGTGGTGTTCGAGGCGAAAGGAGAGATCGCCGCGCTCGCCGACACCATCAACGGCATGATCGACACTCTTGCGACGTTCGGCGACCAGGTGACCAACGTCGCCCGCGAGGTCGGTATCGAAGGGAAGCTTGGCGGCCAGGCGCGGGTTCCGGGCGCGGCCGGCTTGTGGCGCGACCTGACCGACAACGTGAACCAGCTGGCCGCGAACCTCACCAACCAGGTGCGCGCGATCGCCGAGGTTGCGACTGCGGTGACCAAGGGCGACCTCACGCGCTCGATTATGGTCGAGGCGATGGGCGAGGTCGCGGTGCTGAAAGACACCATCAACGAGATGATCCGCAATCTCAAGGACACGACCCTCAAGAACAACGAGCAGGATTGGCTGAAGACCAACCTGGCGAAATTCACCCGCATGCTGCAGGGACACAGCGACCTGGTAACGGTCTCGAAGCTGGTGCTCTCGGAGCTCGCGCCGCTGGTGAATGCGCAGCAGGGCGTGTTCTACAGCCAGTCGAGGGGCGCCGACGAGCCCCGCCTGGAGCTGCTGGCCGCCTACGCGTCCAAGCCGAACCCGAGCCTCGCGAAGACCCTGCGCGTCGGCGAAGGACTGGTCGGCCAGTGCGCTTACGAGAAGAAGCGCATCCTGCTCGATGAGGTGCCGTACGACTATGTTCGCGTCGGCTCGGGGCTCGGCTCGACCACGCCCCTGAACGTCATCATCCTGCCGGTGCTCTTCGAAGGCGAGGTGAAGGCCGTCGTCGAGCTCGCTTCGTTGAAGAGATTCAGCGAAACCCACCTGTCGTTTCTCGAGCAGCTGACCGAAAGCATCGGGATCGTGTTCAACACGATCGAGGCGAACATGCGCACCGAAGCGCTGCTCGAGCAGTCGCAGTCGCTGACCAAAGAGCTGCAAAGCCAGCAGGAAGAGCTGAAGAACACCAACGACCGGCTGGAGCAGCAGGCGGAAAACCTGCAGAACTCGGAGAGACTCCTCAAGAACCAGCAGGAAGAGCTTCAGAGCACGAACGAGGAGCTTCAGGAAAAGGCCCAGCTGCTGTCCGAGCAGATGCAGCAGGTTGCGTACAAGAACCGCGAGGTCGAGCACGCAAAGGCCGCGCTCGAGGAGAAAGCGGAGCAGCTGGCGCTGTCCTCGCGCTACAAGTCCGAGTTTCTGGCCAACATGTCGCACGAGCTGCGCACGCCCTTGAACAGCCTGCTCATCCTGGCGAAGCTGCTGTCGGACAACGTCGGCAACAATCTGACGCCCAAGCAGATCGACTACGCCCAGACGATCTACGCGGCGGGAACCGATCTGCTGTCGCTGATCAACGATATTCTCGACCTGGCGAAGATCGAGTCGGGCACGGTCACCCTGGACATCGCGCCGGAGCGCTTCAGCGAGCTTCTCGGCTACGTGGAGAGGACGTTCCGCCAGGTCGCCCAGGACAAGGGACTCGGGTTCCGCGTCGAGGTGGCCCCCGACCTGCCCGCGGTGATCCAGACCGACGAGAAGCGTCTGCAGCAAATCCTCAAGAATCTGCTGTCGAACGCGTTCAAATTCACCGAGCAGGGATCGGTGGCCCTGCGGATCTTCCCGGTCAAGTCCGGCTGGAGCGAAGGCCACGCTCAGCTCGACGCGGCGCCCACGGTGGTCGCTTTTGCGGTGACCGACACGGGGATCGGCATACCCGAAGCCAAGCAGAAGGTGATCTTCGAGGCTTTCCAGCAGGTCGACGGGACGACGAGCCGGAAGTACGGAGGCACCGGTCTGGGCCTCTCGATCAGCCGCGAGCTGACGCGCCTGCTCGGGGGCGACATTCGAGTCGAGAGCAGCTCGGGCGCCGGCAGCACCTTTACCCTCTATCTGCCCCTGGTGCACGAGCCCGTGCAGATCGAGAGGGCACCGGCCGCTCGTGCCGAAGAGTCGCGGCCCGATGCAGCGCGGTCCGTGCGTCCCGCGCCGAAGCCCAAGGCGGGAAGGGCGGGGAGCGCGAGGCCCGGGGTCGCCGATGACCGGGAAGACATCCAGCCGGACGACATGGTCGTCCTCATCGTGGAGGACGACGACAAGTTCGCGGTGACCTTGCGCGAGCTCGCCCACGAGAGCGGGTTCAAGGCCGTGGTGGCGAGCGAGGCGGGCACCGCCCTGAACATGGTCAAGGATCTCGCTCCGGACGCGATCACGCTCGATCTCAGGCTTCCGGACATGGACGGATGGGCGGTGCTGGACATCCTGAAGCACGATCCGGATACCCGCCACATTCCAGTGAGCATCATCTCGGTGGAGGAACGGATGCAGAAGTATCTCCACATGGGAGCGTTGGGCGTGGTGCAAAAGCCTGCGGGGAAGGACTCCCTGGTGGCTGCCCTCGCCGGGACGCGCCGGATGATCGAGCACGACATCAAGAAGGTCCTGGTGGCGGCCGGCGACCGCGCGGAGCGGTCCTCGATCGCACAGGCGCTGAGTGCCGAGGGTATCCGGATCACCGAAGTGGATTCGGGGAAGGGAGTTCTCGAAGGATTGCGCGGGGGCCGCGCGGACTGCCTCGTGGTCGGTCAGACGCTGAGCGACATGAGCGCAGCCGATCTCGTCAAGGAAGTCGCCCGGTCCCAGACGGGTTCCAAGCTGCCCATCGTCCTGTACCGGGCCGACGATGCGAACGGCGGCGAGCGGGACACGATCCGCAAGCTCGCCGAGGGGTTGGTTCTCAAGAGCGCGCGAACCCTGGGAGCGGTGCTGGCCGAGACCACGCTCTTCCTCCATCAGGCGGTCAACGAGCTGCCGCCGGACAAGCGCCATCAACTGCTTGCAGCCATGCGCGGGAGCACCCCGGCCCTCGAGGGCAAGAAGGCGTTGATCGTCGACGACGACATCAGGAACATTTTCGCCCTCACCGGCGCCCTGGAGCAGCATGGCATGGTGGTTCTCTACGCGGAAAACGGGAAGGATGGAATCGAAGCCCTGAAGAACAATCCGGACACGCACGTGATCCTGATGGACATCATGATGCCCGAGCTCGACGGCTACGACACGATACGGATCATGCGAGGGCTCGAGGAGTTCCGGAATCTTCCGATCATCGCGGTGACTGCCCGGGCGATGAAGGGGGACCGTGAGAAATGCATCGAGGCCGGAGCTTCGGACTACATCTCCAAGCCCGTGAATGTGGAGCAGCTGGTTTCGCTCCTGAGGATACGGCTGGCCGGATGAGCGCGCCGCGCCACATGCAGGTCAAGGCGAACGTGCTCGTCGTCGACGACGAGCCCCACAGTCTTCTCGCGATGCAGGAGCTCCTCGGCGGTCCTGACCGGAACGTCGTGCCGGTCGCGTCGGGGCAGGAGGCGCTCAGGCGGATACTCAAGGAGGATTTCGCGATCATCCTGCTCGACGTCCGGATGCCGGAGATGGACGGCTTCGAGACCGCGGTTCTGATCCGCAAGCTGAAGCGCTCGCGAGATACGCCGATCGTGTTTCTCACCGGCGCGGTCGAGGACGAATCGGTGCTGCGCGGATACGAGGTCGGCGCGGTGGACTATATCCTCAAGCCGGTGGATCCGGACATCCTCAGGTCGAAAGTGGCGGTCTTCGTCGATCTGTACGGCAAGAAAGCGCTGCTCAGGTCGCAAGTGGTCCAGCAGAAGACCGTGGAGCGCGAGCTCTCCAGAGTCAACGAGAGCCTCGAGGCCGAGGTGCGCGAGCGCACCTCGAGCCTGATTGTCGCCAACGAAAGGCTTCGCAGGGAAGTCGAGATGCGTAAGCGCGCCGAGGAGGAGCTGCACGAGGCGAAGCGGGTGGCCGAGGCGGCGAACCGGGCGAAGTCGGAATTTCTCGCCGACATGAGCCACGAGATCCGGACCCCGATGAACGCCGTCATCGGCATGACGGAAGTCGCGCTGGAAACCGAGCTGACTCCGGAGCAGCGCGAATATCTCGGTCTCGTCAAGACATCGGGCGAGTCCCTCATGCGAATCATCAACGATATCCTCGATTTCTCGAAGATCGAGGCCGGGCGCCTCGAGCTCGAGATCATACCGTTCTCGCTCCGGACGACGCTGGACGAGTCGATCAAGACGCTCAGCTTCGAGGCGAACAGAAAAGGCCTGGCGCTCACTTACGAGATTGCGGCCGATATTCCCGGCACCCTGCTCGGCGACCCGGTAAGGCTGCGCCAGATCGTGTTCAATCTCGTCGGCAACGCCATCAAGTTCAGCGAGCAGGGCCAGGTGGATCTTCGGGTCGAGCGTCGGCCGACGGAGGGCGCGGGAGTGAGGTGCTGTTTTTCCGTGCGCGACAGCGGCATCGGCATCGAACCCGGCAAGCAGGCCGAGGTCTTCGCGCCTTTCCTGCAAGCCGACACGTCCACGACCCGCATCTACGGGGGAACCGGACTGGGGCTTACGATATCCGCCCGCCTCGCGGCGATGATGAACGGCAGGATCCGGGTGGAGAGCGAGCCCGGCAAGGGGAGCACGTTCCATTTCACCCTGGATTTCGGGGTCCACGAAGGAACCGGGCCGGACCCCGTCCTTCCCGCGCGCGAGGTCTCGAACGCCGCGGAACCCGATCGGCGCCTGAATATCCTGCTCGTCGAGGACAACGCCGTAAACCGAAGACTCGCGCAGCACGTCCTGGAGAAGCATGGTCACGCGGTTGCCGTGGCCGACAACGGCTTCGCGGCGCTTGCCGCGCTGGAGCGCTCCCGCTTCGATCTGATCCTCATGGACGTGCAGATGCCGGGCATGGACGGAATCGAAACAACCGCCAGGATCCGCGAGAAGGAGAAGATCACCGGGGGGCGCGTGCCCGTGATCGCCCTGACGGCGCACGCGATGCCCGATGACCGAGCGCGCTGCCTCGCCGCCGGAATGGACGGCCACCTGACCAAGCCAATCCCGCCGGCGATGCTGCTCGAAGCGATCAGGGGTCTCCCGCTCTTCCCCGAACGGGGCGGCGCGCCGACGGAGGCCCGCGAGGTCATTCTCGACCGGGGCGCGCTCATGGAGCGCGTCGACGGCGACGCGCGCCTGCTCGCCGAGATCTCGGACGGGTTCTCCGAGGCCTGCGGCAAGCTACTGGCCGGTGCGCGGGAGGCAATGCAGGGCGGCGACGCAGAGCGACTCGCCCGCGAGGTGCACACCCTGCACGGAATGTTCCGCAACCTGTCCGCAGTTGCCGCGCAGGAGCGGGCGCGCGAGCTGGAGAGTCTTGATCTCGCACGGGACCCGGAGCGGGTGCGATCGGCCTACGCGCTGCTCGAGCGTGAAGCCCGGGCGCTCGAGACCGAGCTCGCCGCGTTCGCGCGCGACATTGCTCTGGTTGAGCCGGCGGGGAACGAACGGCGCGGACGAAAAAAAACCCCGGCGAACGCCGGGGTTGCCTGAACGCGCAACGGGAGGGTGGTGCGCGTGGATTTCAGGACTGAAGGCATCATAGTAAATGGCGTCGACGCGTTCCATAGATAAATCGTGAAATTTTTGTAGAGATGCAATGACTCTCGACGAGACACGGACGACTCAGTCAGGGATGCACGCATGCGGTCCGGTGTTCTCCTGACGGTCATGTAGGGATTTCCCCTACAGCCTCGGCTCCAGGCCCAGGACGCCCTATTTGGTCCATACAGATCATCCATCGACTCGAAACATCAACGTCTTGCAGCGCTCACAATCGCGCCGATGATCAGCGATACGGAGCTGCGATAACGCTGGTGCACGCGCCGAGAGGTGAGCGGCGAACGCTTACAGCGGAGGAGCTCTTGTGCCCATGCTGTACAAGATCACCATCGAACCGGATCATTTGAGGGCGGAGCTGTTCGACCGCGAGACGATGGAGGAAACGCGCGCTTTCCTGCAGATCGTCGCAGACGCCGCGGCGAAGCACGCGCGCTCGAGCATACTGATGTCCGTAAGATCGTCCAATCCCGTGTTCACCGTCGAAAGGTCCGGCTTCCTCGCCTATTTCAGGAATCTCGCCAAAGATCCCGAACACCGGATCGCCCTGCTCGGGGATTCCGAGGAGCTGGGCATCTCGCATCAATATGTCGAGCTGATCGGGCGACAGCATGGCGTCAACGTGCAGAGCTTCCGTGACGAGGCGGCGGCCGTTCGATGGATCAGGCGCAGGACCGCGGTTCGAAGCTGAAGTCGCCCCGCTAGGTACTTTGGTCGTCCCGCCTCGAATAGTGCCTGCCGGCATCCATTCGGCGCTTGCGTCGCTTAATCTTCCGTTATCTCATCGAGCGTATTTGGAGGAATCGCCTCCCCAAGCGCGCAAGCAGCGGCGTTCATGGCCAAGATACTCGTCGTCGAAGACCGTCCCGTCAATCGACGTTTCCTGGTGACGCTGCTGCAAGAGCGCGGACATCGGGTATTCCAGGCCAAGGACGGGGACGAGGCGCTGAAGATCGCCGCGGCAGAGACCCCCGAAGTGGCGATCATCGAGCTCCTTGCGTCCGAAGTGGACGCGTGCCGGTTCGCCACCTGCCTCGAGACCGGTTCCGCGGTGCGGCCGCGGCTGATATTCAGGGCCCCTGCCTATATCGAAGCCGAAGCCCGTGCCGTCGCGGGGGACTTCGGCGCCTTCTTCCTCGTCAGGCCCTCCAACCCGGAAGCCCTCCTTGCAGCGGTCAGCGCCGCTCTCGCCGGACCGCCGCCGGAACGGAAGAGCCTGAGACCTCTCGAAGAGCATTTGCGCGCGATCGCCGGCAAGCTTCAGAGTCACGCGGAGAGCCTCGACCGTGTCAACGCGCAATCGGAGCGCCGCATCGCCGGGCGCGACGCGCGTCTCGACATGGTGAGATCGGCTCTGGATCAGGAGATCAAGAAGCGCCTTTGGGCGGAGCAGGAGCTGACTCAGTCCAACCGCCGCCTGAAGGATCAGGTGATGCACGATGAGCTGACCGGCCTGCACAACCGGAGATACCTGGAAGAATCGCTGCGCCGCGAAGAGAGTCGAGCGCGGCGCAGCGGCCGCTCGCTGGGCGTGATGATGATCGATATCGACGACTTCAAGCGGTTCAACGACACGCTGGGGCACGCGGCGGGTGATGCCGTGCTGCGCGCGATGGGCCAGCACCTGCTGACTGCGGCGCGCGGCGAGGACATCATTTGCCGCTACGGCGGCGAAGAGTTCGTCCTGGTCATGTCCCACGCTCCGCACGATATTGTCCTGGAGCGGGCCGAGAACCTGCGGCGGGGAGTGGGTCAACTCGCGATAGAGTACGAAGGGAGGCTGGTCGGCCCCATCTCAGTATCGATAGGTATCGGAATTTTCCCCGAGCACGGCGACAGCCTCGAGGCGGTGCTGCGGGCCGCGGATGCCGCCATGTACCAGGCGAAGCAGCTCGGCCGCGACCGGGTCGAGATCAGCGGTCCCAGAGTGAGCGCCTGAGCCGCGTCTCCGTCGCTGCGGTCCTCCGCGGCCGAACGGAGTATCGCGTCGGTCGCGGTATCATTGGCCTGCCTAACTACGGTATCGATTCGTGAAAATCGGGCTCGACTTCCCGCAGAGCTACTATCCGAGATCGTTTCTCGGGCTGCTGCTGCTCGCGTTCCTTCTGGTCGCCGCGCCGCTCGTCATCGCCTTCTACAACGCCGCGGTATACGTCGAGCAGCTCGCGGGACAAAGCCAGACGGCGGTGTCGCAGGCGGCGCAGGCGTCTCGCGGGAGCCGCCTGCTGGTCGAGCAGACCACGGCGCTCGAGCGCGTCGTGCGCCAGTACATCATCCTCGACGACGAAGAGCTGCTGAACGACTACGCCCGCCTCAGGAGCAACTTCAAGGCCAATACCAGCGAGCTGTCGCTGCAGCCGCTCGACGAGGTGCAGCTCGCCGAGCTGAACAGCACCATTGACATGGAGCAGGCGCTCTACGAGCAGCTGCTCAGGAAACCGGCGAGCCGACAGGAAAAGACGGCGCTGGTCGGGGGCTACATGGAGCTGTCGGATTCCGCACGCAACGTCCTGAATACCAGCAATGCCCTGATCGACCGCGAGGTGGAGTCGATGCGTCAAACCGGCGCGCGTGCCCAGCGCATCCTCTGGCTGCAGCTCGCCGCGACGATTCCGCTGGGCGTGCTCCTTGCGATCGGGGTCACCATTTTCATTGCCAGGCCGATCCGCCAGCTCGATCAGGCGATACGGCGCCTGGGCGCCGGCGAGTTCGAGAGCGACATCCGCGTCGTCGGGCCCGCGGACCTCAAATATCTGGGCGGTAGGCTTGACTGGCTGCGCCAGCGCTTGATCGAGCTCGAGCAGCAGAAGCGCCTGTTCCTGCGGCACGTGTCGCACGAGCTCAAGACCCCGCTCACGGCGCTGCGCGAGGGCTCGGAGCTCCTCGTCGAGGGCACGGTCGGACCGCTCGCGCCCGCGCAACGGGAGATCGTCGAAATCCTGCGCCAGAAGAGCCTGCAGCTGCAACGGCTGATCGACGACCTGCTCAACTATCACCGGGTGCAGGAGACCGTGGGGCGCCTCGATCTCAAGGCGGTGCGGCTGGATCGCGTGGTCGAGCAGGTTCTCGAGGACCACCGCCTCGCTGCCCAGGCGAGGAGGATCCGCGCCGACCTGCGCCTGGACCCTGTGGCGCTGCAGGCCGATGAGGACAAATTGCGCGCGGTCACCGCGAATCTGGTGTCCAACGCGATCAAATACTCGCCGGACGAGGGTATGATTTCCCTGGCGCTGCGACAACAGGGAGGCGAAGTCGTGCTGGATATCGGCGACGCGGGCCCGGGAGTTCCCGTCGAGGACCGCGAGAAGGTATTCGACTGGTTCTATCAAGGCGAAGGCCCCCCCCGCGGGCGCCTGCGGGGCAGCGGCCTGGGCCTCGCGATCGCGAGGGAATTCGTACTGGCCCACGGCGGAAGAATCGAGATCCTGGAGGAATCCGGTCCGGGAGCTCATTTCCGCGTTACTCTTCCCTCCGGGTCTCCGGCCTCGCAGGCATGAACCGCCTCGTCGCCGCGCTCGCGTTGGCGGTCTCGCTGACCGGTTGTGCCAACCTCTGGCCGGGGGTCGTTCCCGCGCCTGGCGGCGACGCGCACGCACGCGACGAGCGCGAATCTCGACAGGTTGTCGAGCTGATCGGGTACGCCCAGCGGGTCGCCGGGCTCGAAGCGGACGGCCAGCAGCGCGAATTGAACGCTTCGTCCCAAGTGTTTTCCAAGGATCGGAGCGCTTACGGGCGGGTGAGGCTGGCGCTGCTGCTGTCGCTCCCGGGAACGGCCTTCTGCGACGAGCCCAAGGCCGCGGGACTGCTGGAGCCGCTGGTGCAGAAGGAAACCGCGGCGGGCCCGATGCATCAGTTCGCCGGGCTGCTATACACGCAAATCAGCGAGCGCGTGCGCGAGCAGCGCCGCGCGTCGCAGTACAAGGAACAGCTCGACGCCCTGAAGGACGTCGAGCGCAAGATCATCGAACGGGAGCAGGCGCGGCCAAAATGAGCAACATTCTTCTAGTCGACGACGACCCCGACATCCTGAAGCTGGTCTCGCTGCGGCTCAGCGCGGCGGGCCACGGCGTGAGGGAGGCAGAGAGCGGCGAGAGGGCCCTCGGCCTGCTCGCCGCCTCGCGCCCGGACCTGGTGATCACCGACCTCAAGATGGACGGGATCGACGGCCTCACCCTGTTCGACGAGATACGCAAGCAGGCGCCGACCCTTCCGGTCATCATCCTCACGGCGCACGGCACGATACCCGACGCCGTCGCCGCGACGCGGCGCGGCGTCTTTGCCTTCCAGCCCAAGCCCTTCGACGGCAAGCACCTTCTCGAGCAGGTCGAGCAGGCGCTGAAGCTCTCCGGGGGCGCCCAGGGAACCGAGGAGGACTGGAGGCGCGACTTCGTCACCAAGAGCCCGAGGATGGAAAACGTGCTGCACCAGGCCCGGCTGGTCGCCCAATCGGAGGCGAGCGTATTCCTGCAGGGCGCAAGCGGCACCGGGAAGGAGCTGCTCGCGCGGGCGATTCACCGAGCGAGCCGGCGCTCGCAGGGGCCCTTCGTAGCGGTCAACTGCGCGGCAATCCCGGAGAATCTGCTCGAGTCGGAGCTGTTCGGCCACCGCAAGGGCTCGTTCACCGGCGCAAACTACGACCACAAGGGCCTCATCCCCGCCGCGGACCAGGGCACCCTGTTCCTCGACGAAATCGGCGACATGCCGGTCGCGCTGCAGGCGAAGCTCCTTCGCGTACTGCAGGAGCGCGAGGTGCGCGCGGTGGGCGCCACCCAGGGCACGCCTGTGGACGTGCGCATCATCTCGGCAACGCACCGCGATTTGGACGCCCAGATGAAGGAAGGCCGCTTCCGCGAGGACCTCTACTACCGCCTGAATGTGGTCTCGCTCGACCTTCCGCAACTATCCGACCGGCGGGAAGACATCGTGCCTCTGGCGACGCACTACCTCAAGGCCACGGCCGCGCGTTACGGCAAGGACGTCCAGGCGTTTGCACCGGAGGCGCTCCAGCTGCTGCTCGCGGCGCCGTGGCCGGGGAACGTGAGGCAGCTCGTGAACGTGATCGAGCAGGTGGTCGCGCTTTGCGCGTCGAGCCTGGTTCCGGCATCGCTGGTTCAGCAGGCCTTGAAGGAAGAACCGGCGCAGCTGGCTTCGCTGGAGCAGGCGCGCGGCGCCTTCGAGCGCGAATACTTGATCCGCATACTGCGCATCACCGGCGGTAGCGTGACCCAGGCCGCGAAGCTGGCGCGGCGCAACCGCACGGAGTTCTACAAGCTGCTCGAACGCCACCGGCTCGAGCCGAAGATGTTCAAGGCGGAGAAAGCCTAGCCGCTCCATGACGCTTCATGCGCAGGTGTCGCCGCGGAACGACACGAAATCTCCTTTCCGTTCAGTTCGATTTCTCCCGCGTTGCGGCGGCCGTCGTTGACAAACGACATATGCCGCGTTCGCGCGCCCTTGGATTTCGCCCTAAGTCCTTGACCCAACAAGAAAGCGCTCCCCTGGCACGGCCATTGCAATGTGCTGCCGGACAAGGTCACGTGCCGGGAGGAGCAAGCGGATCGATGGAAGCCGTTACCAGCCAATCAGGGTCCAAGCGTGTCAGGTCGCTGATCGTCGCAGTGGCGGCGTCGGTGGCCGTCGCCGCGCTGGTCGGTCTCGGCGCCTCGAGCGGTATGTTCCGCATCAGGAGCGCCCCGGCACCCGATGAGGCGCGGGATTCGGGAGCGCCGTTGCAAGGGGGCAAACCGGCCCCCGCGCGCGCCTGCGCCCTCTGCGGCACCGTCGAGTCGGTCAGAACGGTCGAGGTGTACGACGAACCGGACGCTGCGTCCGGAGCGGTCGACGCGGCGACCGGAACGGAGCCCGCAGACACCGGCCCAGGCGGCGCGATCGCGGGCGCGGCGGCGTCGGTCCTCGACTCGCTGAGCGGCGCCGTGTACGGCGGGAAGGCCGAGAAGAACATGAGGAAGCGCCTCGTTTGGCGCGTGACGCTCCGGATGGACGACGGGTCCTTCCGCGCGGTGTCGCTGCCCAGGCCGCCGGCGTTCGCAGTCGGCGAGAAGGTCCGGGTCGCCGAAGGCCGTCTCGTCCGGGAATGAAATCGGACATACGGAGCCTGTCCCCTCGATGACGAAGAATCCAGCGCCCAGCATCTCCCGGAGTCTCGCTCGTCTCCTCGTGGTTTGCCTCTGCTTCGCGGGCCTGCCGGTTCGCGCAGCGCACGCGGAGCTGATCGCGACCGACCGCGTCGAGGCCGGGCCGCAAGGCAGGCCGTCGCCGCGCGCGTTTCTCGGATCGCTGCTCGACCGGAGCGACGTGCGCGCCGCGCTCGAGCGCCGCGGCGTGAGCGCCGAGCAGGCCAAGAGCCGCGTCGCCGCGTTGAGCGACGCCGAGGCAGAGCAGCTCGCAGCAAAGCTCGATTCGCTGCCGGCAGGCGCCGGCGGCTTCGAGGCTGTGCTCTGGATCGGTTTCCTCGTCTTCGTGATCCTGCTCATCACCGACATTTTGGGTTACACCAAGGTTTTCCCGTTCACCCGGCCGGCCAAGTGATCCTCCCCTCTCGACCGCGCCGGCGTGTCGCCCGCCGCCTAACGGCGGCGGGCATCTTATTGCTGGGGCTTGCAGGCTGCGCCACTC
>DATEGT010000070.1:0-32488 GCA_035280025.1 Burkholderiales bacterium
GAAATGCTGCATGATCGGATGGAAGTGAAAGCCGAGGAAGCCGTATTGCTTCACCGCTTTCTCCGCCTCCTTCACGACGTCCTTCTTGAACGGATCGAGCGCGCCCCAGCACTGGATGACGCGCTTCGGGTGGCGCCTCCACATCGCGTGGACGTAGTCGTTGCCGACGGGCTTCGTCCTGATCGTCGATTCCAGGTCGAGCGCGACCAGGCAGGCCTCGACACCGGCCCCTTCGAACTCCTTCACCACCTCGTCCTCCGGCTTGCCGACCCAGTCGCGCTTCCAGTACTTCGCGAGCGCGTCCACGTAGGGACCCTGGCAGGCGATCCATTCCTGCGTGCCGGGGTAGCAATGCAGGTCGACGATCCTCATGCGGCTCCCTCCCGCTCGAGCTTCGAGGCGACCATCTCCACCAGCGCCTTCTTCGACACCTTTCCGAAAGTCGACACCGGGAAGTCGGAGAGGAGCTCGAGCCGCTCGGGCAGCTTGAACTTGGCGATCTCCTTCTCCTTGAGGAACTCCACCAGCTCGGAAAGGCTCAGGCTTCGCCCCTTCTTCGTGATCACGCAGGCGCACATTTTCTCCCCGAGGTTCGGGTCGGGAATGGGCACGCAGGCGATGTTCTGCACCGAGGGATGCGCGAGGATGAGGTTCTCGATCTCCTCCGCGCTGATCTTCTCTCCGCCGCGGTTGATCAGGTCCTTCTTCCTGCCCTCGACGACGTAGTTGCCCGACGGATGCAGCCGCATCAGGTCGCCGGAGCGGTAGAAGCCGTCGGGCGTGAATTGCCTGGCGTTGTACTCCGGCACGCCGAAATAGCCGCGCAGCGTGTACGGCCCGCGGCAGGTCAGCTCTCCGACCTCCCCGCGCGCGACCTCCCTGCCCTCCTCGTCGACCAGCCTCACCTCGTCGTCGGGCGAGAGCGGCCGGCCGCAGGTCTCCATGCGTACGTCCTCGGGATCGTCCAGGCGAACGAAAAACAGCATCCCCTCGGACATGCCGAAATTCTCCTGCACCGTGACGCTCGGAACCAGCTGCTTGGTGCGCATGCGCACCTCGGGCTGCATCCGCTGGCCGCCGCTCTGGACGACGCGGAGCGACGACAGGTCGAACCGGCCGATCGACGCATCGTTGATGAGACGGATGAGGAGCGCCGGCACGACCTTGAGATGCGTGACGCGGTGCCGCTCGATCAGCCCGAAGAGGTCCTCGGGCCTGGTGCTCGCCGAGAGCACCACCGTTGCGCCTTGCATCAGATAACCCTGCAGCCCGGGACAGGCGAGCGGAAGGTTGTGCGCGATCGGCAGCGCGAGCAGCAGGACCGAGTCGGCCGTGACTCCGCACACCTGCACGGCGAGCCTGGAATTGTAGGCGTAGTCGTCGTGCGTGCGGGGTATCAGCTTGGGCACGCCGGTCGTGCCGCCGGAGAGCTGGAAGATCGCGGGATCCGCGGGGTCGATCCGGAGCGCGCGCAGGGCTTCCGGCCCCTTTCCCGGCTTTCGTGAGATCAGCTCGGCGAGCGAGACGAATCCCGCGGGCGCCTCGCCGAGCACGATGCCGAGCTTCACCGAAGGGATCTCAGACCGCACCCGGCGCACCATCCCGGCGAAGTCGAAGTCGCCGTGACGGTCCGGCGTGACGCAGGCTGCCGCCCCGGAGAGCTTCGCGAACTGGCTCACCTCGAGGTAGCGGTGAGTGGCGAGCGCGGCGATCGGGATGCAGCCGATCTTCTGGAGCGCGAAATAGAGAAAGACGAACTCGACGACGTTGGGGAGCTGCACGACGACGCGGTCGAGCGGAGCGAGGCCCGCTTCGAGGAGGTTGAGCGCGAGGCGGTCGGAGACGCGGTCGATCTCCCCGTACGTATATTGCCGGCCGCGGTCCACGACGGCGATGCGGTCCGAGTAGCGCTCGAAGAGAGGCGCGAACTCCTGCGCCAGCGACAGCCCCCGCCAATAGCCCCTGTCGCGGTAGCGCTTCGCGAGCTCCGGCGGGAAAGGCACGACCCCGTCCAGCATCTCCCCTCCTTCAGTGGAATGGGTGGCGACGGACGATGGTCTCGTTCCGGTCTGCGCCGGTCGAGATCATGTCAACGGGCGCGCCGCACACCGCCTGCAGGCGCTCCAGGTAGGCCCGCGCCCGCGCGGGCAGCTTGTCGTAGGCGTTGACGCCCACGGTGCTCTCCTTCCAGCCCGGGAGCGCCTCGTATACAGGCTCGCAGCGCGCGGCCTCCTCGGCGCCGAGCGGCAGCAGCTCCTCGTTCTTTCCATCGATGCGATAGCCGGTGCATAGCCTGACCTCGTCCATGCCGTCCAGGACGTCGAGCTTGGTGATGCACAGGCCCGAGACTCCGTTGATCTGGATCGAGCGCCGCAGCGCCGGCGCGTCGAACCATCCGCAGCGGCGCGGCCTGCCCGTGGTGGCGCCGAATTCCTGGCCGCGCGCGCGCAGCAGCTCCCCCGTGCTGTCGCCGAGCTCGGTGGGAAAGGGCCCCGAGCCGACGCGCGTGGCGTAGGCCTTGGTGATGCCGAGCACGTACTGCAGCCTCTGCGGGCCGACCCCGGCCCCGGCGGCCGCCGCGCCCGCGACGCAGTTGCTCGAGGTCACGTAGGGGTAAGTCCCGTGGTCGATGTCGAGCAACGCACCCTGGGCGCCCTCGAAGAGCAGGTTCTTTCCGGCGTCGATCGCCTGATGCAGCGCGCGCGAGACGTCGGTCACCATGGGCTCGAGGCGCCGCGCGAGCGCCAGCGCCTCGTCCCGCGTCCTGGCGAAATCCACCGGCGCCCCTCCGAGGTATTTCGTCAGCACGAAATTGTGGAAGTCCATCAGCGGCTCGAGCTTCGCCGCGAAGCGCTCCGGAACCATCAGGTCGCGCACGCGGACAGCGCGGCGCGCGATCTTGTCCTCGTAGGCCGGTCCGATGCCGCGGCCCGTGGTGCCGATCTTCGCGGCACCCTGCGCGGACTCGCGCGCGACGTCGATCGCCGCGTGGAACGGCAGGATCAGGGGACAGGCTTCGGAGACGCGAAGCCGGGACCCCACCTCCACGCCGGCGCGCTCGAGCTCGTCCACCTCGTCGATCAGCGCGCGCGGCGAGAGCACCACCCCGTTGCCGATGTAGCAGGTGACGCCCTTCCGGAGGATCCCGGAGGGGACGAGGTGCAGAACGGTTTTCTTGCCGCCGATCACGAGCGTGTGGCCGGCATTGTGCCCGCCCTGGAAGCGGACCACGCCCTGGGCGTGGTCGGTGAGCCAGTCCACGACTTTGCCCTTGCCTTCGTCGCCCCACTGCGTGCCGATGACAACGACGTTCTTGCCCATCTACTTGAGCCTTCTCACGACCCACTTGCCGGCGCGCCTCGCGAGCTCGCGGTCGCACGCGGGCAGCACGGGCTCCGCCGCGTGCCCCGGAAGACGGACCACGACGACCTCGCCCGCATCGCGCAGCCTGCGGATCGCCGCGGCGAGGGCCGGATCGCTCCCGTACGGAGCGCGTATCGCCGCCGCGCCGTTCCCTTCGGGAGCGGCGCGCGCAAGATCGCGCAGATCCATGCTGAAGCCGGTCGCCGGCCGGGCGCGTCCGAACGCCTTTCCGACCTCGTCGTAGCGCCCGCCCAGCGCGATCGCGTTGGCGACGCCCGGTGCATAGGCCGCGAACACCACGCCGCTGTGATAGTGATAGCCGCGAAGATCGGCGAGATCGATCGACACCGGGATCCTGCCGTTGCGGGCGAGCGCTTTCAGGTCGCGCAAGGCGCGCGCGATCTCGGGATACCCGGGCAGCGCACGGCGCGCCCGCTCCAGGACGGAGCCGTCTCCGTACATCTCCGGCAGCGCGAGGAGCGCGCTCCGCGTGGCCCTCGTGAGGCTCTCGGTCGCTGCGCGCAGCCCGGGCAGATCCTTGGCCTGAAGCACCTCGTAGAGCTCCGATTCGAGCTCCGCGCCGACCCCGCCGCGCCCGCAGATCGACCGGAACACGGCCACGTGCCCGATGTCCAGGCGCGCCCCGGAGACCCCGCACGCCGCGAGCGACTCGGCGAGGAGCTGCTGGATCTCGAGGTCGCTCTCGATCCCGGAGTGCCCGTAGATCTCGGCGCCGATCTGCAGCGGCTCGCGGGTCGAGTCGAGCCCGCGCGGGCGCGTGTGCAGCACGCTGCCGGCGTAGCACAGCCGCGTCACGCCACGGCGGTTCAGCAGGTGCGCGTCGATGCGCGCGACCTGGGGCGTGATGTCGGCCCGCACGCCCATCATCCGGCCCGAGAGCTGGTCGACGAGCTTGAAGGTACGCAGGTCCAGGTCGTGGCCGGTACCCGTCAGGAGCGATTCCATGTACTCGAGCATGGGTGGAATCACCAGCTCGTAGCCGTGCGCCCTGAACAGCCCGAGCAGCCTCGCGCGCATGGCGTCGATGCGCTGAGCCTGCGGCGGCAGGATGTCTTCGAGATTTTCCGGTAGGAGCCAGTTGCGCACGGCGCGCCTAGCGGGCGAAGTAGAGAATCAGCAGGCCGGCCAGCATCGACGACAGCCCGAAGAAGCGGATCTGCCCGTCAGTGAATTCCGTGATGCGGCGGAAGGTGTCGCGCCACACCTTCGGAAGCAGAAAGGGAAGCACGCCCTCGATGACCAGCATCAGGGCGAAGGCCATGATGAACGTGGTGCCCATCGTTCACTTGCCGCCTCTTCCCGGGCTTCTGAAATACTTGAAGAACTCCGAATTCGGATCGAGCACCATCACGTCGCTCTTGTTCTTGAAGCTCGCGCGGTAGGCGTCGAGACTGCGCCAGAAGGAATAAAACTCCGGGTTCTCGTTGAACGCCTTCGCGTAGATGGCCGCGGCCTTGGCGTCGCCTTCGCCCTTGATGCGCTGCGCGTCGCGATACGCCTCGGCAACGATGACTTCGCGGTCGCGATCCGCTCCGGCACGGATCTTCTCCGCCTCCGAGAACCCCTGCGAGCGGAGCTGCGAAGCGACGCTCTTGCGTTCCGCGTCCATCCTTCTGTACACGGACTCGCTGACCTCCTGGGGGAGCTCGACGCGCTTCAGCCGCACGTCGATGATCTCGATGCCGTAGCTGGTCGCGTCGTTCCCCGTGCGCTCCCGCACGACCTCCATGATCTTGTCGCGCTCGCCCGAAATGACGTCGTGAACGGTGCGCTTGCTGAACTCGTCCTGGAGCGTCGACTTTATCGTCTGCTGGAGCTGCTGGACGGCGGTGGCCTCGTCGCCTCCGGTGCGCTGATAGTAGGTCCGCAGATCCTTGATCCGCCACTTGACGAACGAGTCGACCAGGACGTTCTTCTTTTCGGACGTGATGAAGCGGTCGGTCTCGGGCGCGTCGAGCGTCAGGATCCGGTTGTCGAAATACTTCACGTTCTGGATGAGCGGCCACTTGAAGTGCAGGCCAGGCTCGTCGATCAGCTCCTTGAACTCCCCGAGCTGGAACACGATGGCGCGCTGGCGTTGATCCACGGTGAACGCCGAAAGGCTCACCAGCACGAGCACCGCGATTGCGGCGATGATGGCGGGAAGAAGGCGGTTGCTCATGGCCGCTCTCCGCGATCCCGTCCGCGCAGCGCATCCCTCGAGCGGGCGCCCGAGTCGGACGAGGCGGGCGGCTCGGTCGCCCTCTGCGCGGGAGCCGCCGTCTGCCCGTCGGGCAGGGTTCCGGCGGCCGACATCTGGATGATCTTGTCGAGCGGAAGGTAGAGCAGATTGCTGCCCGCCTTGGCGTCGATCAGGATCTTGGACGTGCTCGCCAGGATCTGCTGGACCATGTCCAGATAGAGGCGGTCGCGGGTGACCTGCGGAGCCTTGTTGTACTCCACCAGGATCTGGCGGAAGCGCGAAGCTTCGCCCTCGGCGTTGGCGACGACGCGGCTGCGGTAGCCCTTGGCTTCCTCGAGCAGGCGCGACGCCGTGCCCTGGGCCTTCGGGACGACGTCGTTGTAGTACGCCTGGCCCTCGTTCTTCTGCCGCTCGAGGTCCTGCTTGGCGCGCACCGCGTCGTCGAACGCCGCCTGGACCTGCTCCGGGGGCTGGGCGTTCTGGACGTTGACCTTGGTGATCGCGATCCCTGACTTGTACCTGTCGAGGATGTTCTGCATGAGCGTCTCGGACGCCCTGGCCACCTGATCCCGCCCTTCGTAGAGCACGAAGTCCATCTTGCTCTTGCCGACGACCTCCCGGAACGCAGTCTCGGCCGCCTGCAGCACGGTCTCGTCGGCCCGCCGGATGTTGAACAGGTATTCCCTCGGATCCTTGAGCGAGTACTGCACCGAGAACTGGATGTCGATGATGTTCTCGTCGTCGGTCAGCATCAGGGACTCGCGCAGCACCTTTGTCTTGATGTTGTTGCGGTACCCGACCTCGATGGTCCGGGCTCCGCTCAGGTTGACGATTTCCTGGCTCTGGATCGGATACGGCATGCGCCAGTGCAACCCGGCGCCGGTGACCTCGGAGAACTTGCCGAAGGTGAGCACGACGCCGCGCTGGCCTTCGACGACGATGTAGAAGCCGCTCGCGAGCCAGGCGACCAGCACCACCAGGACGATCAGGCCCGCTCCCCCGCCGAGCTGCCGCATATTCGGCGGCTCGCCCGAGTCCGAATTGCCGCCGCCGCGCTTGCCGAACAGGCTGTTCAGCTTGCGGTTGAAATTGCGCCACATCTCGTCGAGGTCGGGCGGCCCCTCGTTGCCGCCGCCTCGCTTGCCCCACTGCGGATCATTCAATGACATAAGAAATCCCAGGCTCCGCGGCAAACGACATCCCCGCCCCGACAGCCCCTAAGCTTCGGCCACTTGGCGCTGCACATCCATCGAATTTGCCGGGCTCGCCGGAGACGTCCTCGAGGCTGCAGCCTCGATCAGGGCCCGGCGCAGACCATCCACGCCGTCGCCCGTCTTTGCGCTTAGACGAACGCGGAGAATTCTATCATATTCGTCCCGGTCGACTCCCGGCTGAAGCCCGTTCCGGTCGATCTTGTTCCATACGAGAACCCGGGGAATCGACGCCGCCCCGATCTCGCCGAGCACCTTGTCGACCTCCTCGATCTGCGTTTCGCGCGCCTCGCTCGCCGCGTCGACCACGTGCAGGAGGAGATCCGCGTGTATCGCCTCCTCGAGCGTCGCCCGGAAGGCCGCGACCAGCGAGTGCGGCAGGTCGCGGATGAACCCTACCGTATCGGAGATGGCCACGTTGCCGGCGTCGGGCAGGTAGAGCTTGCGGGTAGTGGTGTCCAGCGTCGCGAACAGGCGGTCCTCGGCGAGCGCTCGCGCGTGCGTGAGGGCGTTGAACAGGGTCGATTTCCCCGCGTTGGTGTAGCCCACCAGCGAGACGGTAAACGCGCGGCCGCGCTCGCGCGCGCGCCGCTGCACCTCGCGCCGCTTGCGAAGCTTTGCGAGCTTGTCCTTCAGGACCTTCACGCGGGTGGCGATGAGGCGCCGGTCGACCTCGAGCTGAGTCTCGCCCATCCCCGAGAGAAACCCCTTGCCGCCTCGCTGCCGCTCGAGGTGCGTCCAGCCGCGTATCAGCCGCGTCGAAGCGTGCTCGAGCTGCGCCAGCTCGACCTGGAGCTTGCCCTCGTGGCTCTGCGCCCGTTGCGCGAATATGTCGAGGATCAGCCGGGTCCGATCGACCACCGGGACGCCGAGCGCCTTCTCCAGGTTGCGCTCCTGCACCGGCGAAAGCGCGTGATTGAATACCGCGAGCGACGCGCCCTGCTCCTTCAGGACGCGCCCGATCTCTTCGACCTTTCCGGAGCCTGCGAAATGCGCGGGGTCGGGCCGCTCGCGCCGGCCGCGAACCACGGCGCGGGTGCGGATGCCCGCGCTCGCCGCGAGCAGGCGGAGCTCCTCGAGACCCTCGGCGTATCCGCGGTCGCCGAAATCCAGCCCGACGAGAACCGCGTCGTCGCCGCCCGACGGGCGCTCAACCATCGACCAGGATCATGGACGGATGCGGAGCGGAATCAGGCTTCGGAAGAGGAATGATCGACCGCCAGATTGACCGCGCGCGACGGAACGACGGTGGAGATGGCGTGCTTGTAGACCATCTGGGTCACGGTGTTCTTGAGCAGCACCACGTACTGGTCGAAGGACTCGATTTGACCCTGGAGCTTGATGCCGTTCACCAGATAGATCGACACCGGAACGTGTTCTTTGCGGAGGGTATTCAGGAACGGATCTTGTAGCAATTGTCCTTTGTTGCTCATGGGTTACCCCGGTTTGGTCTTTTTGGAATTCTACTGTATAGGGTTTTTCGGGAAATGCCAATGTAATACGCCGCCTCGAAAAGCCGTTCAATCCGCAACTTGCTCGCGCCTGTCCCCGGCGTCAATGCTTAGATGGATCAGTCTGCAAAAGGGTTCCTGCCGCTCTTGAATTCGATCCGCAGCGGCGTGCCTTCGAGGCGAAACACCTTTCGAAAATCGGATTCGAGGTAGCGGCGGTAGCTCTCGGGCACCCGGCTCAGCCCCGTGCCGTGCACGACCACGATCGGCGGATTGCTTCCACCCTGGTGCGCGTAGCGCAGCTTGGGCCGCGACAGCCCGGCGCGAGGAGGCGCCTGCTTCTTCACGGCCGCGAGAAGCGCACGCGTGAGCTTGGGAGTCGGCAGCTTCGCCATGGCCGCGCGGTACGCCGCGTCCACCGACGAGAGCATACGCGCGACGCCGCGGCCCTCGCGCGCGGAGATGTAGTGGAACTGGGCGAACGACAGGAACTTGAACTTGCGCGCGATGGCGCGCTTCGCCATGTCGCGCGCGTACGGGTCCAGGCCGTCCCACTTGTTCACCGCCACCACGACCGCGCGCCCATGCTCGAGAATGAAGCCCGCAATGTGCGCGTCCTGGTCGGAGATATCGCTGCGGGCATCGAGCACCAGGATGGCGACGTTGGCGCGGTCGATCGCGTGCAGCGTCTTCACGACCGAGAATTTCTCGACGCTCTCGAAAACCCTTCCGCGGCGCCTCAGGCCGGCGGTGTCCACCAGCACATAGCGCCGTCCCTTGATGTTCAGCTCGACGTCGATCGCGTCGCGTGTGGTGCCGGGCTGGTCGAAGGTCACGACCCGTTCTTCGCCGACGAGCGTGTTCACCAGCGTCGACTTTCCCGCGTTGGGACGCCCGACGACCGCGACGCGAACCGCGCCGTCGGTCTCCTCGCGCTCCTTCTCGTCCGGAAAGCCGGCGAGGGCCGTCTCCACCAGATCGCTCACACCCTCGCCGTGCTCGGCGGAAATCGCGCGCGGCTCGCCCAGGCCAAGCTCGTGGAACTCGGCCTCGGCCACTTCCCGGTTCATTCCCTCGGCCTTGTTCACCGCGACGATCACCCGCCTGCCCGTTCGCCGCAGCTCCTCCCCGATGGCGCGGTCCCGCGACGTGAGACCTTCACGCGCATCGGTGACGAGCACCACGACGTCCGCTTCGGCGATCGCGGTCCTCACCTGCCTGGCCATCTCCACGAAGACGCCCTGCGCCTCGGGCTCCAGTCCTCCGGTGTCCACCACCAGGTACCCGCGTCCGCCCAGGCGCCCGGCGCCGTAGTGCCGGTCGCGCGTCAGGCCGGGCACATCCGCCACGAGCGCGTCGCGCGTGCGTGTCAGACGGTTGAACAGCGTGGACTTGCCGACGTTCGGCCTGCCGACGATCACCAGGGTGGGCTTCATGGGACAGCTACTTCAGGCTCAAGGCGTAGAGACCGCCCTCCTGCGTCTGCACCAGCAAGCCCTGCTGGAGCCGCAGGGGCGACGAACGGATCGCGCTGCCGTCGGTGGCGATCCGCCCGACGAAGGTCCCGGTCTCGCGCGACAGGAAATGCACGTAGCCTTCCACGTCACCCACCGCGACGACGTCGCCCAGCGGAAGGGGCGCGGTGAGCCGCCTCAGAAACAGCTTGTCCTGCTTCCAGACGGTGGCCCCGCCCGCGCGGTCGAGCGCCTGAACGGCTCCCTTGTCGTCGCTCACGAACACGTAGCGGGCGTCGAGCGACAGCCCCGCGGTGCTCGACATCTCGCGCGACCACGATGCGCTTCCGTTCCCGCCGTCGAAGCAGCCGATCTTGCCCTGATAGGCGACCGCGCAGACCTCGCGTTCCGCGACCACCGGGACCCCGACCACGTCGGTGACGCGCTCGAGCTCGGTCGCGCCGCGCGGAAGCGACACGGTCGCCTCCCAGCGCACGGCACCGTTCGACAGCGCGATCGACACGAGCTTGCCTCCGGCGAAGCCGGTGAGCAGGCTGCCGCGGTCGGCCACCATCCCGACGGGCGAGCGTACCGAAAGAGGCGGGCTCGACCGCTGATACAGCCAGCGCCGCTTGCCGTCCTTCGCGTCGAGAGCGAACAGGCGTCCGTCGCCCGCGCGCACGATCACCAAGTCGCCCGTCACGACCGGCGGGGACAGGATCTCGCTCGAGACGCGCGCGTGCCACTTGGCTGCGCCCTTGGCCGCGTCGAGCACGATCACTTCGCCTTGGTAGGTGCCCACGGCGACCAGGGAGCCGTCGGAGCCGACCCCGCCTGAGAGGGTCTGCCCCACGTTGACGCGCCACGACTCCCGCCCCGTGGCCGCGTCGAAGCGCGCGACGTCGCCTTCCTGCGCCGCGGCGTAGACGCTCCCGTCGACGACCGCCGGAAAGAAGATCGCGTCGCCCGCTTCCCCGATGCCCGCGTGCCAGAGCGTGCGCACGGGTATGCTCGACGGAAGGTCCTCAAGCTCGGCCATTTTCGGCCCCGGTGTGCCCGAGCAGCCGGCGAGCAGCATCGCGCCGGCGAGGAGGAGCCGCCGCATCAAGGTTCTAGCCCTCTCCGAGCGCCTCGAGCTTCAGGCGCACGCCCTCCCGCAACGGCCCGGGCCCCGCCTTCTCCAGCGCGGCCTTGTACGCGGCGCGCGCCTGGTCGCGCTTCTTCTGCGCGGACAGGATGTCGCCGCGCTGGGCGGCGAACAGGGCCTCGAAACCCGCATGCGGCTTTTCCTCGAGAACCTTGAGCGCCGCGTCGGGATCCTTGTCGTCGAGCAGGACGCTCGCCAGGCGCAGCGCCGCGATCGAGCGTATCTCGTCGCTCTTCGCATGCTCGACCACCCATTGAAGCTGCGCGCGCGCGGTCTTCAGATCGCCGGCCTGGAACAGCGCCTTGGCCGAGACCAGCGCCGCGAGAGGGGCGTAGGCGGTACGCGGATAATTCTCCAGGATCGACCCTGCCGCGTCCTTCGTGGCCTTGAGGTCGTTGGCCCGCGCCGCCTTCTGCAGAGTGTCGTAGAGCACCGCCGCCTGCGCCGCCTGGGAGCGCTGGTACCAGCCCCAGCCGTTCCAGGCCGCGATGGCTCCGGCCGCCAGGACTACCGCGACGGTCACCCCGCCGCCGTGCTCCTTCCACCACGCCCTCAGCGCGGCAAGCTGTTCCTGTTCCTCGAGATCGTAGGTGCTCATTGCTTCCCCTTGTCGTCGCTGTCGCCGAAGAGCAGGTCTGCGATCGCGTTCGGGAGCTCTTCGAGCCGAACCCGGAATTGCGCCCGTTCCTCGCGCAGAGCCTTGATGCCCGCCTCTCCCGCGTCCGCTTCCTCGTCGCCCACGATCACGGCGATCTGCGCGCCGCTGCCGTCGGCCTTCTTCATCTGCGACTTGAAGCTCCCCGAGCCGCAGTGCTGCACCACGCCGAAACCGGCCTCGCGCAGCGCCTCGGCGACCCGAAACGCGAAGCGCTCGGCGCGCTCGCCCTGGTTGACCAGGTAGACCTCCGGAGCGGCGCGCTCGCCGGAATCGGGGAGGAGCGCGAGCAGACGCTCGATGCCCATCGCGAAGCCGCAGGCCGGGGCCGGCTTGCCGCCGATCTGTTCGAGCAGTCCGTCGTACCGTCCCCCGGCGCACACGGTACCTTGCGCGCCCAGGTCGCTGCTCACCCATTCGAACACGGTGAGATTGTAGTAGTCGAGGCCGCGTACCAGGCGCGGATTGATCTCGTAGCGTCGCCCGGCGTCCTTGAGGACCGCCTGAACGCCTTCGAAATGCGCGAGCGACTCCCGGCCCAGCGCATCGAGCAGCCGCGGCGCCCCGGCGATCAGCGACTGCATCTGCGGATTCTTGCTGTCCAGCACCCTCAGCGGGTTCGTGCGCAGCCGGCGCTTCGAATCCTCGTCGAGATCCTTCTCCCGGGCTTCGAGGTAGGCGACGAGCGACTTCCGGTACGCGGCGCGTTCCGCCGCCGAGCCGAGGCAGTTGAGCTGCAGACGGATGCCTTTGAGGTCGAGGTCGTCCCAGAGCCGGGCGCACATCAGGAGCAACTCGGCGTCGATGTCGGGTCCGGGAAATCCGAGGGCTTCGGCTCCGACCTGGTGGAACTGGCGGTAGCGCCCTTTCTGCGGCCGCTCGTGGCGGTACATGGGCCCGATGTAGTACAGGCGCTGCGCTCCGCCGTAGAGCAGGCTGTGCTCGGCGGCGGCTCGCGCGACCGAGGCGGTCGCCTCGGGGCGGAGCGTCAAGGACTCCTGGTTGAGCTCGTCGGTGAAGGTATACATCTCCTTCTCGACGATATCGGTGGCCTCGCCGATCGCGCGGCGAAAGAGCGCAGTGGGCTCCAGGACCGGGGTGCGCAGGTTGCGGTAGCCGTAGCTGCGCAGCCAGTCGCGCAGCAACTCTTCCAGAGCTTCCCAGCGCTCGGCCTCGTCCGGCAGGATGTCGTTCATTCCGCGCAGCGCGCGGATCGGCTCGCTCATATCGGATGCCGCCCGGGCTACACGGCGGCTTTGATCGGGATGTTTCTCTTGTGGCCGGCGGCATCGCGCCGCAGGCGCCCGCCTTCCCCGTAGGCCGAGCGCACGTATTCCTCGACCAGCTGCTGGAATTCCTCGGCGATGCGCTCGCCCTTCAGCGTCACGGTCTTTTCGCCGTCCACGTAGACCGGAGCCACGGGCCGCTCCCCGGATCCGGGGAGGCTGATGCCGATATTCGCGTGCTTGCTCTCGCCGGGCCCGTTCACGACGCAACCCATGACCGCGACGTGCATGTCCTCCACGCCGGGGAATCGCTCCCGCCACCGGGGCATCTGCTCGCGCAGGAAGCGCTGGATCTTGGCGGCCAGCTCCTGGAAGTACGTGCTGGTGGTGCGGCCGCATCCCGGGCAGGCGATCACCAGCGGCGAGAACGAGCGCAGGCCCATGGTCTGCAGCAGCTCCTGGGCGACGACTACCTCGCGGGTCCTGTCCCCGCCCGGGTCGGGCGTGAGCGAGATGCGGATGGTGTCCCCGATGCCCTCCTGGAGCAGAACGCCCAGAGCCGCCGTCGAAGCGACGATCCCTTTGGTTCCCATTCCCGCTTCGGTCAGACCGAGATGCAAGGGGTAGTCGGAACGCCGCGCAAGCTCGCGGTATACCGAGATCAGATCCTGCACGCCGCTCACCTTGCACGAGAGCACGATGCGGTCGCCTGGCAGTCCCAGCTCCTCCGCTCGCGCCGCCGAGTCGAGCGCGGAAGCGACCAGGGCCTCGCGCGTGACCGCGTCCGAGCCGCGCGGCTCCGCGGCGCGCGCGTTCTCGTCCATGAGACGCGCGAGCAGCTCCGGGTCGAGGCTGCCCCAGTTGACGCCGATTCTCACGGGCTTCCCGTAGCGGCAGGCGATCTCGATCATCGTGGCGAACTGCTCGTCGCGCTTGGCGCCGCGCCCGACGTTGCCCGGGTTGATCCTGTATTTGGCAAGCACCCGCGCGCACTCGGGATGCTCGGCGAGCAGCTTGTGCCCGTTGAAGTGGAAATCGCCGACCAGCGGCACGCCGCACCCCAGCGCGTCGAGGCGCTCGCGGATACGCGGGACCTGTGCTGCGGCCTCGGAGCTGTTCACCGTGATGCGTACGATTTCGGAGCCGGAGCGCGCGAGCTCGAACACCTGCTGCGCGGTGGCCGCCGCGTCGGCGGTGTCGGTGTTGGTCATCGACTGCACCAGCACGGGAGCGCCGCCGCCGATCAGCGCATCGCCGACGCGGACCTGACGCGTCGCGTGCCTCGGGATCGCGGTCACGTCGTCACTCCAGCGTCAGACGCGCGACCTCGATCTGGATATAGGGCTTCAGATCGACGGGCTTGTCGTTGTAGGTGAGGCGCACGTTCGCCGCATTGCCGATCACCAGCGACAGGGGCGACCTGCCCGCAACGACCCTGCGGCTCCCCACCGGATTGAGCTGCGACATCAGCATCTTGCCTTCGCCGTCCTTGATCTCCACCCAGGACTCGCCGCTGAATTCAAGGCTCACGCGGACCTCGCCGCCTGCGGCCTGCGGCTTGGGCTGCGGTTGCGCGGCCGCGGCGGGAGCTTCGGGAGTGGCGGCTTTCTCGAGCGCCACGGGCGGAGGGGCCGGCCGCGGCGCGGGCTCGGCGCGCGGGGGGGCGGGAGGAGCCGGGTGGGCTTTCGCCGGCTTCGGCGCGGCGGGAGCGTTCTGTGCAAGCCTCGCCCACGGAAACGCGCCTGCATTCCACTCGTACAGCAGGCCCGCCACGACCGCGAGCACGATCAGGGAAAGAACGAGATAGATGCTCGTCTCGTGCCGCTTTCCGCCCTGCGGGAATGGAACTTTCTTGGCGCGCAGGTCGAGCGAGATCTCGCTCGGGACGTAGCGCTGGTCCAGCGCCGCCAGGATCGGCTCGGGGTCGCTCTCGAGCAGCTTGGCGTAGCCGCGCACCATGCCGCGGACGAAGGTCGCGCCCGGAAGCCGGTCGAACTCCTCCGCTTCGAGCGCCTCGATCTGGCGCGCCCCGTATTTGAGGCGCTGCGCGACATCGGCGACCGAGAGCTTGCGCTCCTCGCGCATCTGCGCGAGCGTGCGCCCTGGCCCGTTTCCCGGGGAAGCGCGTTCCACTTCGGCCGCGTCGCTCAATCGAATCTTCCTTTCTGCAGGTCCTGGTATTCCTTCGATCCGGGAAAACGCCTTCGCAGCTGGTTGGCGTAGCTCGTCGTGGCGGAGGAATCTCCCAGCTTGCGTTCGATCCGGAGCGCGAGCCAGAGCGACTCGGCGCTGGGCTCGGCGATCTTGTTGTAGCGGCCGACGAGCGTGCGCGCGGCGTCGAGTTCACCTCTGCGGTACTTGAGCTGGGCGAAACTGATCAGGGCGGGATAATAGTTCGGATCGAGCTTAAGCGCCCGCTCCAGGTAGTCGCTGGCGTCCTTCTCGTTGCCCTTGCGCAGCGCGCAGGTCGCTGCCATCGTGTAGGACTTCTGCGGCGTCGCGTACAGCGGATAGCGCACTGCCATCATGAAATAGTGCAGCGACTCCTCCTCGCGCTTGTTCTCGCACAGGAACCAGCCGTAGTTGTGGTTGGCATCGGGGTCGTTCGGATTGATGCTGAGGGAGCGCTTGAACGCCTCTTCGGCGAGCCCGGTTTCGCGCAGGTCGCCGTACACCAGGGCGAGGAGGTTGTAGGCGGGAGCATAGCCCGAGTCGGCGGCGACGGCGATCCTCGCCTCGGAAAGCGCGACCCCGAGGTTGCCGCGCTGGTAGTACGAGCCCGCCAGCTCGGTGTGGATGCGGGCGCGCTCGCGAGCGCTGGCCTGCTCCCCGATCACGGCCCCGGTGTCTTCCCCCGGCACCTCGCTCCCGAGCTTGTTCGAGGCGCAGCCGCAGAGCGCGGCCGCGGCGAGCAACGTCGCGAGCCCGCGCGCGCCCATCAGGAACCCACTCCTTCGAGGCGCGTAGGCCTTCGCGTACGGTCCTTGATCTGGCCGGCGAGCTGGCCGCAGGCCGCGTCGATGTCCTCGCCGCGCGTCTTGCGGGTGGTGGTGACGATCCCCGATGCGTTGAGCAGCTCGCTGAAGCGCTCGATGGCGCGCCGCGAAGAGCGCACGAAACCCGAGTTCGGGAACGGATTGAATGGTATGAGGTTAACCTTGCAGGGAACGCTTTCGACCAGGGCGATCAGCTCGCGCGCGTGCGCTTCGGCGTCGTTGACTCCGTCGAGCATGACGTACTCGAAGGTGATGAAATCGCGCGGCGCGCGCTCGAGATAGCGCCTGCAGGCGGCGAGCAACTCGGCGAGCGGATAGCTCTTGTTGATCGGCATCAGCCGGTCGCGCAACGCGTCGTTCGGCGCGTGCAGGGAGACCGCAAGCGCCACTGGGCATTCCTCGCGCAGGCGGTCGATCATCGGAACGATGCCGGCGGTCGACAGGGTGACGCGGCGCCGCGAAAGACCGTAGGCGTCTTCGTCGATCATGAGCTTGAGCGCCGCGACCGTGGCCTCGAAATTCAGCAGCGGCTCGCCCATGCCCATGAGCACCACGTTGCTGATGACGCGCTCCCCGCCGGGGATCGCCCCGAGCTCGCGGTTGGCGAGCCACAGCTGCCCGATGATCTCCCCCGTCGACAGGTTGCGATTGAAGCCCTGCCTGCCGGTCGAGCAGAACTCGCAGGCGAGCGTGCATCCGGCCTGGGTGGAAACGCACAGGGTCCCGCGTCCGGCCTCGGGAATGAACACGGCTTCCACGGCGTTGCCCTTGCCGACGTCGAGCAGCCACTTCCGCGTGCCGTCCCCCGCGGTGCTGTCGCTCACGATCTTGGGCGGCGAAATCGCGGCGAGGCGCGCGAGCTTGTCGCGCAGCGAGCGCGCAATGTCGCTCATGCGGTCGAAATCGGCCTCGCCCTGACGATGCATCCAGCGTTTGAGCTGCCGCGCGCGAAACGGCTTCTCCTCCAGGCCCGCGACGAACGCGGTGAGCGCTTCACCGTCCAGGTCGAGAAGGTTGAGGGTCATCTACCTGGAGAAGATCTCTGAGGCCGGAAAAAAGTACGCGATCTCGCTGCGCGCGGTATCGGGCCCGTCGGAGCCGTGAACCGCGTTCGCGTCGATGCTGTCGGCGAAGTCGGCGCGTATCGTTCCCTTCTTCGCTTTCTTGGGGTCGGTCGCCCCCATCAGCTCGCGGTTCTTGGCGATCGCATCCTCGCCCTCCAGTACCTGCACCATTATCGGCCCGGATATCATGAATCTCACCAGATCCCGGAAGAAAGGCCGCTCGCGATGCACGGCGTAGAAGCCTTCGGCCTGAACCTCCGAAAGATAGAGCATCCGGGCCGCCACGATGCTCAATCCCGCCTTCTCGAACCTGGAATAGATGTCCCCGATGGCGTTTTTTGCCACGGCATCGGGCTTCACGATGGACAGGGTTCGCTCAACTGCCATGCAGGATCTCCAGTGGAATTCGGAAAAGCCGGGAGAAACTCACCTAACGTTCTATTTTATCAAGCTTTTGCCGGGGTGTCGCCATGCGCTGGGCCGCGAACTCCCGCGGAGGGCCTTTCGCGGCGGTGTAGCGTGAGAGCCGTCGCGAACATCGTCAGGCTTCTGTAAGGATACATCAGGTTGCTGCAAGCCAGGCCGCGTAGAGTGCGCAGCGTAGTCTCTTTCCTCCTCTGTGGCGTGGGAGCGCGCTGCGTTCCCACGCACTTTTTTTCTGCATGCCCACGCGCCCAGATTCAGATGCCGGAGCGCGCACGCGTGCTATTCTGAAGTTCGAACCGGTTCAATCACTTGTCATGCGAGTTCTGATCGTCGAGGACGACAAGGCGCTGGCCGACGGCCTCACGCGCACCCTCCGCCAGTCCGGATACGCCGTCGACCACGCCGAGACCGGGGAGCTCGCCCTGCGCGCCTGCGCCGAGGAGCACTACGACTTGGTGGTGCTCGACATCAGCCTTCCGGGCGCGGACGGGTTCGAGGTCCTGCGGCAGCTTCGCCGGGACAGCAACTCGGGAAGCATCCTGATCCTCACCGCGCACGACGCGGAGACCGACCGCGTGCGCGGACTGGACCTCGGCGCCGACGACTATGTCACGAAGCCGTTCTCCCTCCCCGAGCTCGAAGCGCGCGTGCGGGCGCTGATCCGGCGCAGCCAGGTGGTCAAGAGTCCCAAGCTCCGCTTCGGACGCCTCAGCGTCGACACGGTCGCGCGGCGCGCGAGCATAGGACCCGAGGTGCTCGACCTGACCCCACGCGAGTGGGCGGTGCTCGAGTACCTGCTGATGCGGATCGGGCAGGTCGTCAGCAAGGAGCACATGCTCCAGGCGATGTGCAGCTGGGACGACTCGCTGACGCACAATGCCATCGAGGTCTACATATCCCGGCTCCGCTCGAAACTGCACGACGCCGGGATCCGGATCCGGACCGTGCGCGGCTTCGGCTACATGGTCGAGGATCCCGATGCAGTCTAGCCTTCGGCAGCGTCTGAGCTATTGGCTGTTGGGCCCGCTGCTGCTGCTCGTGACCGCGGGGAGCCTCGTTTCCTACCGGATCGCGCTCAACGCCGCGAACAAGGCCTACGACAGCTCGCTTCTCGATCCGGTGCTCGCGATCGCGAGCCATCTGCGCCGGACGGGAAGCCGCATCGAGCTTGATCTCCCGTCGATCGCGATCGAAGCCTTGCGCATCGACACCGAAGACCGCGTCTTCTTCCAGGTTCTCGGCCCGACGGGAGAGCTGATCGCAGGCAATCCGCGCCTGCCCCTGCCTCCCGAGCGCCTGCCGCCGACCGAGCACATTTTCTACGACGCAAAGCTCGACGGCGAATGGGTGCGGGTCGCGGCGGCCGCGGTGAAGGTCGAAACCGGCGTAGCGATCGTGCAAGTCGCCGAAACCCTGATCAAGCGGGACAAGCTCGTGCTCGAGCTGCTGGTTGCCTCCACGGTGCCGCAGCTGCTGATCGCCTTCGCCGCGGTGGCGCTGCTCTGGCTCGGCATCGGGCAGGGCCTGCGCCCCCTCGATCGCCTGCGCGACGAAATCGCCGCCCGCTCGCCGAAGGACCTGCGACCGGTATCCGAGCGCGACAAGCCCCGCGAAGTGAGCTCGCTCATCGGCGCGCTCAACCAGCTGCTGTCGCGGCTCAACGCAGCGATCGCCTCGCAGCAGCGCTTCATCGCCAACGCGGCGCACCAGTTGCGCACGCCGCTTGCGGGCCTGAAAACTCACGCCGAGCTCGCGCGCCGCGAGCAATCCGCGCCGGAAATGAGGTCGCTGCTGGACATGATCGCCGGGGAGACGCAGCGCACCAGCCACCTCGTGAATCAGCTGCTCACTCTGGCGCGCGCCGAGCCGGGCGAAGCGACCGGCGGCCAGCCCGTCAACCTCCACGAGATCGTCGGCCGCGACGTGCGCGACTGGGTGCAGCGCGCCGTCGCGAAAAACATCGACCTCGGCTTCGAGCTCGAGGACGCCTGGACCCTGGGCGAGCCTTTGCTCCTTCGCGAGCTCGCCGCGAATCTGGTCGACAACGCCCTCGCGTACACGCCGGCCGGAGGCGCTGTGACGGTGCGGACGGCGGTGAGGGGCGGCGAGTCGGTGCTCGAGGTCGAGGACAACGGCCCCGGCATTCCCGAAACGGAGCGCGAGAAGGTCTTCGAGCGCTTTTACCGCATCCCCGCGACCGGCGGGGAAGGCTGCGGGCTCGGGCTTTCGATCGTCTCGGAGATCGCCGGACGGCACAACGCCAGGATCGACCTGGGGCGGCCCGCGGGCGGCGGCACCCTGGTCCGGGTCATTTTCCCCAAGCTCGCCGCGCAAGCCGCGCAGCCGGCGCCGCCCGTTTCTACCCGAGCGGTTCCCACGTCACGATGAGCCCCGCTTCGCCCGGCTCGGCGCGGAATTCGCAGGCATCGCCGACGCCGGGGACCGAGACGAGGCGCTCGCCGCAGTAGACCAGAGGCAGGCGGTCGCGGCGCCAGGGCGGAACGCCGCGCTCCTGAAACAGATTCTTCAGCGTCCGGCGCGGACGGCGGTGATCGAGGCGGAGGCGTTCGCCCCCACGCCGCAGGCGCACGGTCACCGGCTCGGCGCGCAGCCTGTCGACACTCAAGCCCCGCCCTTCCTCGGGCTTGAACTTCAGCACGCCGCCGAGCGCGAGCAGCGGCAGGGCGTTCTCGCCGTTCCAACGCTCGTTCAGGTCGCCCTGAACGGCCGCCGGGGGCTGGAGATGAAGCCGGTCCCGATAGCGCAGCAGTCTCCAATCGCCCGCGGCGACGGCGGTCTGGGCGTCGACCCGGGATTCCCTCAGCTGGCGCATCAGCTCGCCGAGACGCGCGGCCGAAAGCGGCTGGATCCCCCGCGTCTCGCACCAGTGGCGGAGCAGGTTCTTGGCGCGGGCCTCGCCCAGAGCGAGCAAAGCCGGCACTTCCACGGCGTCGCCGGCCCGGCAGGTGTCGAGATCGCTCTTCGCCATCGCGTCGAGGAGATCGCGCGCTTCGCCGAGGTTCGACGCCGCCCGGGCCATCGCGGCGCGCGCGGCGGGAAACTGCTTCTCGAGCGCCGGCAATACGTCGTGCCTGAGAAAGTTCCTCTGGCGGACGGTATCGGCGTTGCTCTCGTCCTCGATCCACTCCAGGCCGCGCGAGCGCGCGTACGCTTCGATGTCGGCTCGCGGGACGTCGAGCAGGGGCCGCAGCAGCTTCGCCCGCGTCCCTTCGAGGGCGCGAAGAGGAGCCATGGCGGCGAGGCCGCGCAGGCCCGCGCCGCGCAGCAACCTCAGGAGCAGCGTCTCGGCCTGATCGTCGCGGTGCTGCGCGAGCACCACGAAATCGGCGTCGACGCGCGCGAACACCTCGTAGCGCGCCTTGCGCGCGGCGCCCTCCAGCCCGAGGCTCCGGTAGGGAGCGACGTCGATCGCCTCCGTCTGGAGCGGAATCCCCAGGCGCGCGCACTGCCCGGCGCAGAAGACGGCCCAGCGCGCGGCGTTCGGGCTGATGCCGTGATCGACGTGTACGGCCCGGAGCGAGAACTCCAGCCGGGCCGCGAGCCCGGCGAGAACGGACAGGAGCGCCATGGAGTCCATGCCGCCGGAGAGACCGAGCACCAGATGGGCGGCCGGCGAGATCGCCGGCGCGAGCGCCGCCGCTACCCTCTCGGGCAATTCACTTGAGCTCGGCTTCCTTGAATTTCCCATAACCCATCAGGCGCTCGAAGCGCTCCTCGACGAGTTCCTGGGGACGCTTGTCGCCGAGACCGCGCAGGACGTCGGTCAGGGCGCGCTTGAGGTTCTGCGCCATCGCCGCGGGGTCGCGATGCGCGCCGCCGAGCGGCTCGTTGACGATCTTGTCGATGAGGCCGAAGGTTTTCAGGCGGCTCGAAGTGATGCCCAGGGTTTCGGCGGCCTCCGGCGCCTTGTCCGCGCTCTTCCAGAGGATCGAGGCGCAGCCTTCCGGGGAAATCACCGAGTAGGTCGCGTACTGGAGCATCATCACGACGTCGCCCACGGCGATCGCGAGCGCGCCCCCCGAGCCGCCCTCCCCGATCACGGTGCTCACGATCGGCACCCTGAGCTCCGCCATCACGTACAGGCTGTGGCCGATCGCCTCCCCCTGGCCCCGCTCTTCGGCGCCGATGCCGGGGTAGGCGCCGGGAGTATCCACGAAAGTGACGACCGGAACGTTGAACTTCTCCGCGAGCCGCATCAGCCGCATCGCCTTGCGGTACCCCTCGGGCCGCGGCATGCCGAAGTTGCGGAAGATCTTCTCCTTGGTGTCGCGCCCTTTCTGGTGGCCGATGACCATGACAGACTGGCCGTTGAAGCGCGCGAGCCCGCCCACGATCGAAGGATCGTCGGCAAACGAGCGGTCGCCGTGGAGCTCCTCGAAATCGGTGAACAGCGCCGCGACGTAGTCGAGCGTATAGGGACGCTGCGGGTGGCGCGCGACCTGCGAAACCTGCCAGGGCGTGAGCTTGCCGTAGATCTCCTTGGTGAGCGCTGCGCTCTTCTTCTGCAGGCGCTGGATCTCGTCGGAGATATCGGTGGCCGAATCCTCCTGCGCGAAGCGCAGCTCCTCGATCTTCGCCTCGATCTCGGCGACCGGCTGCTCAAACTCGAGAAACGTTGTTTTCATGGGGGAATCCGGGGGCATTGTACGCTTCCCGATCTCAATATTCGACGGGAATCGGATCGAGGCTGCGCCACAGATACCAAGTGGCGACCGAGCGCCACGGCGCCCAGGCCTCGGCGACGCGGCGCATCGTGCGCAGCGACACCTTGCGCCCCTTGAAGTAGTGCAAGCCGATCGCGCGCTGCAGGCCGAGGTCGGCGAGCGGGAGCACGTCGGGACGCAGAAGGTTGAACATCAGGAACATCTCCGCGGTCCAGCGGCCGATGCCGCGAACCTGCACCAGCTCGGCGATGACCGCCTCGTCGTCCATGTCGGCCCAGGCGCCCGGGTTCACCTCCCCGTCGAGGAAATGGCCTGCAAGGTCCGCGAGGTACTCGACCTTGCGCTCGGACAGGCCGCAGGCGCGCAGCTTCGGGCGCCTGGATGCCGCAATCTCCTCCGGGCGCATCCGCGGTGCCAGCTCGCATACCCGCCCCCAGATGCTCGCCGCAGCCTTCACCGAGATCTGCTGGCTCACGATCGCGCGAGCGAGCGTGTGGAACGGCTCTCCGCGCGGCTCCAGGGCGATGCGCGGGTGTTCGCGGATGATGCGCCCGAGCACGGGGTCCGCTCGGGCGAGCGCCCGCTTGGCGCGGATCCAGTAAGGAGCGGCCACGCTCAGGCGCGCGCGGCGATCGGAAGGTTGAGCAGCAGATTCTGCGGCTTCATGCGCACCACGGCGCCCTCGTTCATCGAGAGCGCCATGTACACGGGTCTGCCGGCGATGTCCGCGCGCATCGCTGCGGGGTCGTCGAAATCGAGACGGAAGAGCGCGAGCATGCGCTTGAGCGTCCCCGGCTCGATCTCCTCGCCGCGCCACAGGGCGTTCAGGATCGCGGTGGACTCGGCGTCCAGTCCGATGTGCCAGGCCCAGCTCCGGTCCTCGACGGCGCGCAGCGCCTGAACCTTCACGCTCACGTCGAAGAAATGCGCGATCCACTTCTCAATCACGCGGCAAAACGCCTTGTTCGCCGCGCGGCCGAAGTTCAGGCTGATCACGAGGTCGTGGCGCTGGTCGCGCATCCAATAGAGGTGCGCGTTCTCGGCGTCGAGCACGTCGAGGTTGACGGCCGCGAGCGGCGCCTGCGACTCGACGATCAGCCGGCCCAGGCTCCCGAGGCTGCTGCCCGAGGCGTGCATCTCGACGGTCTCCAGATCGGCGAGCATCACCGTGCCGTCCTCGGTGCTCGCCTTCTGCTCGCGGAAGAACAGCTCCGCGGCGCGCGGCTCGAGCGCGTCCTCGCACCCCTCGAGCACGTTCCGCACGACGATCTGCGCGAGCTGGTCGATGAACAGCGGCGGCACCGCGACGTCGCCGCCGGAGAAGATCTCAAGATAGCAGGACTCGAGCGACGGGGCGCGCTTCAGCCTCCCCAGGAATGCGAGGAGAACCCGGTAGTTGTCCCGGGCATCGGCGTCTTCGACCGCCTCGAGCGCCGTCGCGCCCACGTTCCGGCGCGGGTCCTCGAGCAGCGATTCGTGCAGGGCGATCTCCCCGGGTCCCGATTCCTCGACCGGCCGGATCTCCGGCCGCAGCAGGTATGCGCGCAGGAAATCGTCGGTGACGGAGAGCCGCCCCTCCGCGTCGCGCTCGAGCAGGTGAAATCCGGAATTGCGCCAGAAGTCCTGCACGGCGCAGGATGCGATGCGGCTAGGCCGCCGCGATCGCCGGCGCGAGTACGCGGCTGTGCGAGGACACGTGCTGGACCAGGAACTCCATCTGGTCCGCGAGGATCTTGCGGTTGGTGAGGATCAGGTACTCGGCCTTGTTCGGCACGTACGGTGTGTAGATCAGCTCGAGCCCCGACTCCTCGGGCAGGCGGTTGCGCTTCACGCCGTTGCACGAGCGGCACGCCGTGACCACGTTCATCCAGGTGTCGGTGCCGCCGCGTGACACGGGGCGAATGTGGTCGCGCGTCAAGCGCAGATAGCTGAATCCCCCGCCGCAGTAGGCGCAGATGTGCCGGTCGCGGCGGAACAGCTCGCGGTTGTTGAGCGGCGGCACCTGATTGAACGCGCGCATCGCCATCGCCTTGCCCTTGATCGCGATGATGGAGCGCGCCGTGATGCTGGAGCGCTTGCCGGTGGCTTGCGAGATGCCGCCGTGGAAGGTGAACTCGCGCTCGCCCAGCGTCCACGCGACCAGATTCTTGGCGTAGTAGAAGCACGCCTGCTGCCACGTGACCCAGCGGTGCGGGACGCCGTGATTATCGAGTGTCAGAATCAGCGGAATCTCGCCCGCCATTTCAAAACTCCTGCCCAAACAATCGACTGCGCCCGATTGTGCCGCAAAATCCGCCGCTTCGCCACCGGGCCGCGTTCACGCCGGCACCCGGGGCGGAAGCTCGACCAGCTCGGCGTTGTACGCTTCGTCCATTCTCGCTTCGAGCCCGTTTCTCGCGAGCGCCTCGTTGAAGGCCCCGCGGATCGAAGGCTTCTCGTCGGCGTAGTCGATCTGGTCCCCGCCGACCCGCCGGCTGATCCAAGCCTTGGGGACGCCTTGCAGGTTGCGGATCGACGTGGCCTCGTGCTTGAACGCGAGGTAGCGCGCCGGCGTCGCGCCGGTGTTGAAATGCTGATGGAACCACATGTTCGGCGGCACGATCATCGATCCGACCTGCCATTCGTAGCGCCGCGGCTCGTCGCCCTCGGGCCACATCAGGCTGTAGCCCTGGCCCGTGAGCATGACGACGTGCGCTCCGGGACCGTGGGCATGCCCCTTCTTGTAGGTCCCCACGGGAAACTGCGAGATATGGCTGTTCATCGAGCCGCGCGCCATGTTGAAGCGGATGTGGCCGCCGCCCGCGCCGCGCTCCCTGGCCGACATGAGGGGCAGGTTGACCGCGTCGGCGACGAAGTTCGTCTCCAGCAGCAGGCCTTTCTGCTCGCCCTTGTTGCTGAAGTAGTCGGGCTCGCCCGAGAAGCGGTTCTTGAAGTCGTATTTCGTGTTGAAAACGAAATCGACGTCTTCGTAGAGGTTGATCACCGCGGGCGCGTTGGTCACCGCCACATAGCGCGCGCGCTCCCTTCCCGCTCCGTTGAAATGCTGGTGCCAGGTGTTGAGCGGGATCGCGAACAGCGACCCGGCTTTCCATTCGAAAGTGATGCGCTTTCCGGCGTCGTTCCACACCGTCGTCGATCCGCGCCCGGACAGCACGTAGATCATCTCCTCGAACAGCTGGCGCTGGGGCGCGAGCTTCCCGCCCGGCGGAATCTCGCACACGTAGCAGTCGTTCGAGGTCCGCGACGCGTCGTGGTTCAGGAACACGCCGGCCCCCCCGCGCCTCGCCCAGGGCCTCAGTTCGAGGGTGTGGAGGCTGGGAACGAAATGCGCGGGAAGGATGTCCAGGCCCTCGCCGCGAACCCACCGCGTATAGGGTGTTTCCTTTTCGGTGGCAAACTTCTTCGCGAATTCTTCGGAAACGATCGCGTTGCGGGCCATGCGGCGCTCCGGGGGCTAGGCGGGCTCCCCGACCTTGGCCTTGAGATAGCGCTCGACGATCTCTCCGGTCAGCACCACCTTGGGATCGTACTCGGGCGCATCCTCGACCTGCTCCAGATCGTTCAGCCCGCAGTACTTGTAGATGCGGTTGATCGCGGAGATCAGCCGCACCGGCCTGTCCTTGCTCGCGTTGAAGTGCTGGTGGATGGTGTTCGGCGGAATGTAGATGACGTCTCCCGCCTCCCACTCGTAGCGCTTCATTTCCGCCTGCGGCTTCCAGTGATAGGTGTCGGTGATCTCGACGTCACAGTCCTGGTGCAGGTCGTAGCCCCGTCCCTCGACGACGTACAGGCATTCCTCGGCGAGGTGCCGGTGCCTGCCCGAGCGGCTGCCGGGCGGGATGATCTGCATGTAGGCGTCCACCGTCTCCATGCGCGTGTTCATCTGCTCGTTCAGCAGGTGCTTGAGCAGCCCCTGGCGCGACATCTCCCAGGGCATGTCCTCGGGGTGCACGATCTTCCTGCGCTTGGCGTTGCGCGCGGGCTGCGCCGCGACATCGTCGAGCATGCCCTGGTAGATCTTCGCGTTCGCCGCGCCGCGCTTCCAGGTCTTGGCTTCGCCCCAGGCCATGTCGTCACCTACTTCGCGTGGTTGTAGTCTTCGTCGGCCTCGCGCGCCCGGAAGTTCTTTCCGCCCGGAGCGGGCTCGGTCGGGCGAGGCTCGACCAGCTGCTGGAACAGCATGTTCATGAACATGTACATCGGCTTGGCCTTGAGCACCAGCGCCCTGGCCGGCTTGTCCGGGTCGGCATTGAAGTGCTGGTGCACGCAGTTGTTGTGCACCACCGCCACGTCGCCCGCGCTCCAGTCGTAGCGCACGCCGTCGTGGATCTCGTAGCCGCGGCCGTCGAGGATGTAGAAGGCCGCCTCGTTCACATGGCCGTGCTTCTGCGACCTGCCGCCCGGACCGTACTCCTCGAGATGGATGTGCAGCGTCTGCGTCATGCCGTCCACCGGCTCGACGTAGTGGCGGCTGTAGGTCTGGGGTCCGTCGACGAACTTGATTTCGCTGCCCTTGCGCACGCGCGGCAGGGCGCGAAGGCGCGCGAGCTCGTCCTTGAGCTTGTAGTGCCCGGTGATCCCGCGGACGAACACGCGGTCCTTCTTGCTGTGGTAGTGCGATTCGACGCCCATGGAGCCGATTATACGCTCCCGCCTCGCGCCGCCCGCCCGGTCCTCTCCGCGGAACGCGAGCTTCGTGCAGCGCGCGGGTCCTCGCTGAAGACCAGCGACTTCACGGTGACCGGCACCGTCTGCGAGGGCATGCGGATGCGCCCCAGGTCGATGTAGTCGAAGTCCCAGAGGACGACCCCGTCGATCACCAGGATCTCGCTCTTGACCTCCATCTCGTCGCGCAGGATGGCGCCCAGCGTCTGCGCGATATCGCCGTCGACCATCACGTATATCGGCATGCCTTTCGAGATGGCGGCGGCCAATCCGCGCCGGATGCCGAGCGCGAACGCCGCGATGCGCTCGTGGGAAGGCGCCCCGTCCCATCGCAGGGCGAGCGCGGCTTCGTGCTCGCCCTCGACCAGGTCGAAGGCGTTGAAGTGCGCACGGATCGCGCGTGCGAGCGCGTCCGGGTCGATGCGCTCGCCGCAGGCGTGGGCGGGCTGCAGCACCTGCAGATTGCGACGGGGAAGCAGAGCTCCCGGATCCGAGATGTAGACGGTGTTGCCGCTGAGCTGGACGCTGTACTCGGAGGCGCCGAGCGCCGTGGCGCGGATGCACTCGCCCGGCGGGAGCAGCGGCCACGGGAGGGCCCCCGCGTCGAGCTTCTCGCGCAGCGCGATCCCGAGCAGCCGCCCCAGGTCGCCGAAGTCGCGCGTCTCGCGCCGGTAGACGTATTCGGCGACGCCGCCGGAGAACATCACGCCGTCGATTTCCGCCGGCTCCGGCAGCGACTCGGTCAGAAAGAGGCGGCGCACCTCCTCGGGCATCGGTCGCGCCGCGACCGATGCGAGGACGGCTTCGGCCATGCGCTCCGCGACGGCATGGAGCGCCGCGGGTTCGACGAGGTCGCCGCGGGCCCAGCGCAGGCCCGCGAGCGCGGCCAGACGCTTCCCGGCAGGATCGAGCCGCGCGAGTCGACGCTCGCCGTCGACGACCGCGAGCCGCCCGCCGACGTGCAGCGCGGCGGTAGCGATCACCTTGCCGCGTTCGACCAGCGCGAGCTTGGTGGTGCCGCCGCCGATATCGACGTTGAGGATGCGCTTGCCGGTGTCGTGGGACACGCGTGCGGCGCCGGAGCCGTACGCGGCGAGCATCGACTCCATGTGGTGCCCGGCGCTCGCGCACACGAACTCGCCGCGCTGCTCTGCGAGCAGGCCCGCGATCGCCCCTGCGTTCTCGCGCCTCAGCGCCTCGCCGGTCAGGATCACGACGCCCGTGTCGATATCGTCCGGATGCAGGCCCGCGTCGGCGAATGCCCGGTCGATGATGGCGGCGAGCTCGGCCTCGTCGATCAGTTCCTCGTTCCGGTACGGAGTGAGCGCGACCGGAGACTGGAACAGCGTCTCGCGCGAGGTGACGAAGTAGCGGCTCGAGAGCTCCTCGCCCATGCGCCGCAGGTGGATCCGTGAGAAGACGACCTGGGTTCCCGACGAGCCGATGTCGATGCCCACGCTCCTCAGGGTGACGTGGTCCTGGACCCACAAGGCGTCGCCCTCGGGGTTCGGCTCTTCCGTGAAGAAATGATCGTGATCGTGATCGGCCGCTGCTTCGTCGCCGTGAACGTGGTCGTGGCCCTGGCCGAGGAGATGATCGGCAAGGCTGTGCCGCTTCTTCGGGTCGGACATGGAATCAGCGAACGCCCGGCGAGGGCTGCCCGGCCTGGGCGGTCTCGCCGAGCGCGTCGATGAGGGCGCGCGCTTGCGCCGCGGCTCCGCCGTCGCGAGCCGCCTCGCTCACGGCCCGCGCGCGCTCGTAGTACGAGCGTGCGGCGGCCCGGTCGCCCTTGAGCGCGCTGGCACGCCCCAGGCCGATCAGGTCCAGGTAGATCTTGCGCGGCGCCCCCAGCTCCCTGTCGATTGCGAGAGCTTCCCCGAGGTGAGCGGCGGCCGCCGACGCGTCGCCGGTGCGTATCGCGACGGTACCGAGGAGCCGCAAGGCGTTGGCGGTCTCCGCCCGGTCGCCCGACGCGCGGCTCGCGCTCAAGGCCGCCTTCCCGCTCGCCGCGGCCTGGTCCGTGCGCCCGGCGTCCAGCGCGAGCTGCCCTCTTACGTTCTGGATGGCGGCCGCCACCGTGCACTCGCGCCGGCAGTACGCGGCGGCGCGGTCTAGCCATTCGCCGGCGCCCGCCGCGTGATGCTCGTCCATGTCGAGGACCGCCCGGCGCAGCGCCGCCTGCGCCATGCGCTCCGGAGGAAAGGCGAGCGGGCTCCGATCGAGCAGCACGGCGAGGCTCGCGCGCGCGTCGTCTGGCCTCCCTAATCGCTGGTATACGATCGACAGGTTGATCGCGTTGGTCGCGATGCCGTCGATGTCCTCGACCGATCGCGCGACGCGGATCGCCTCCCGGTACTGCCGCGCGGCGCCCTCGAGATCGCCGTTGCGCAGATTGGCCTCGGCCCTGCGATTGGCCTCGATCATCGCGGCCTCTCCCGCTTGCGGCGGGGACGGCGCAGGCGGGGCGACGCAGCCGACGAGGAGCGTCAGCGAGAGCGCGGCCAGGGGAGCGAGCTTCGCCGGGCGCATCGGCTCTTCAGCGCTTCGCGCCGGCTCCCGTCGATTCGAAGCTGTCCACCGGGAGACTGCGCATCGACTTCACCTCGATGTTGTCGCGAAGCAGCCAGGAATTGCGCGCGGCGCCCACGACGTCCTGGCCGTCGCGCACCAGCTCGCCGCTGTCGCGGACCAGGCCCGGCATCTGCACTAGGACCTCGTGCAATGCGTCGCCGTTCTTGCGGGTCGCGTCCCGGATCTGCGTCGAGGTCTCCGCGATGCTGTCCAGCGTGCCTGCGAGCTTTCCGCTGAGCAGCGGAACCTCGCGCTCGAGGTCGCCGCTCACCCGCCCGAGCGACGCGAAGGTCGACTCGGCCTGCCGGGCCATGCTGCCCGTGTCCTTCAGCATCTTGCGCGCTTCCCGGTTCGTGTCGGGCAACTGCTGGAGCAGCGCGCTCGCGCCGGCGATCGACTTTCTGAATTCGCTGTCCGGGCGGTTCAGGTCGACGAGCATCCGGCGCAGGTCGTCGATCACGGGGGTGAGCTGGGTCTTGAACTCGTCGACCAGCTCGGCCACGCCGCGCGCCGGCATGTACTCGATCTCGTCTCCGTCGACGACGGGTTGCAGCGCGCGCCCGGGCTCGCCGCCCGGGACGAGCTGGATGTTCGCGGCGCCGACGTAGCCTTCGCGAACCAGCCGCGCTCGCGTGGTCTTGGGAATGCGCGGCGTATAGTCGCTGATCAGGGACAGCTCTACCTTCACTCCGCGATCGGAGATGTCGAGATCGCTCACGCTGCCCACGGGAAGCCCGAACAGCCGGACCGAGGTGCCCTTGCTGATCCCGAACACGTCGGCGGCGTGGAAATAGATCCTGGTGTGCCGCACGAAGACCCCCTGCTTGTAGCCCACCAGGAGGATCACCCCGACGACCCCGAAGACGGCCGCGAGGAGGAACACGCTCACTTTCCTGCCGATCCCGACGAAACGTCTTGGCCTCGCATGTTCTTCCTGCATGGCATTCCTCCTTGATATTGGCGGGGACCGCGGCTTCCTAGGGCGCGGACGCGGCCTCCAGCTGCACGAATGTGCCCCCGGGACAGCTCTCCAGATAGGCTTCCGGAAACCTCTCCGCCGCCTCGCGGTCTCCGGAGTCCAGGCCGCCCTGAGGATCCTCGGCGAGCACGAGATCCGGTTTCTCGAGCGTTATCCTGACATAGCCCGCGAGTTTCTTCTCGTACAGGCTCATGCGCTCGGGGAGCTTGGCGAGCAGCGCGGCGGGTTCGGCGCCCAGGCGCTCGAGCATCCGGTACACCGGGGCCGCGATCTCGCGCAGGCGCCCCGGGTGATGAAAGCCGATCGGCAGCACGATGTTCTCCCAGGCGTTGAGGCTGCTGAGCAGCCCTCCGTCGGCGGCAAGGTATGCGACCCGGTCCCTGAGGGCGGCGCGTCCAGCGGGCCTGAGGCCGTCGACGTCCACCCCGAGCATCACGAGCCTCGTCTCCGGGTCCGGCCTCACGTCGAGAACCGCGCTCACCAGGCGCTTTTTCTGCGATGTGCCCAGCGCGCCGGTTCGGTGGCTGCCGCCCGCTGGGATCCACACGCGGCGCTCGCCGCCCCCGGCCGGGGGCTCGTAGCCTAGGGCGACGCCCTGGTCCGCCGCGCTCACAGCTTGGCGGTCACCAGACCGAAGAACGCCTGGCCGAACATCAGGTACGCGAAGACCACGTTGAGGAGCAGAACCAGCAGGGTGCTCTGGGTCACTCCGCTGATCGCCGCCTTGGGAACCGCGTTGATCGAGACGCCCGGAGGATGCAGGCCGTGGTAGCAGCACACCAGCGCGATCGCGGCGCCGAAGACCAGGCTCTTGATCACGGCGTAGACGACGTCCACCGGGCTCGCCAGCGCGAAGAACTCGCCCGCCAGCTCGCCGAGCGAGGCGTCGATGGTGAGCGAGCTGAGCAGCATCCCTCCGCCCACCGCGATCAGCTGCACATAGAAAGTCAGAGCCGCCGTGGACAGGGCGATCCCGGCGACGCGGGGCACGACCAGATAGTCGCGCGGGTCGATGCGCATGTGCCGCAGGTTCGCCACCTCGCCGGAGATCTGCATGAGGGCGAGCTCGGTGGCCACCGCGGTGCCGCTGCGCTGGATCACGAGCACCGCCGCGATCAGGGGCCCCACTTCCCGCAGCACCACCCAGATCAGGATCTTCACGGCGAGCGCCGAATCGGCGTCGAGCACCTCGATCACGTAGGCGATGATGAGCGTCCCGATGAACGCCGCGCGAAGCACGATTCCCGCGGTCGCGCTCGCGCCGGTGAAGTAGATCTGGCGGGTCAGCGCCTCCGAGACCGGCGGCCGCGCGAGGACCGGAAGCCTGCGCAGCACGTAGCCCGCGAGTCGCATGCAGCCTTCGAACTCGCGATAGACGCCGATCATGGCGGCTTCGGGCTACTCCGGGATGGCGCCGAGAGCGTACGCAGCGAGGATGATGCCCGGAGGTGGACCCAGGTTCTCGAACCAGCGGCGGAAAATCTCGACGATTTCGCCGCTCGAATACAGTTGCGAGAGACCGGTGTTGACCGCGAGCCGGAACGACGCGTCGCCCCGCGGCAACACGATGCCGTAGGGCTCGACCGAGAGCTCCTCGGGAAGGAGCGCGAGCGCTTTCTGGTCCTTCGACTTCGTCGCTGCGCCGGCGAGCAGCAGCCGGTCGCTGGCGAAGACGTCCACCTTGTCTGCCTCGAGGGCGGCGAAGGCTTCCTCGCGCGACTTGAACGGGACCACCGTCGCGTTGATCAGGCGCCGCTTGAGCTGCGCGTTGATCGCGCGCTCGTTGGTGGTCCCTGCCATCACCGCGATCCTCTTGCCCGAGGTATCGGAGAGCGAGCGCAGGCCGGAGGCGGCCTTGACGAGCAGGCCCGTGGTTTCCACGAAGATGACGCTCGAGAAGTCGACCTGTCTCATCCGCGTCAACGTCATCGTGCTCGCGCCGCATTCCATGTCGGCCTGGCCTTTCGCGACGGCGTCGAAGCGCGAGTCCAGCGTCACCGGCACCCACTTGATCTGCAGCCCCTGGATCTTGAGCTGGCGCTCGATCGACGTGACCACGCGCTTGCAGAGATCGATCGTGAAACCGGCGACCTGATTGTTCTCGGCGAACGAGAACGGCATGGCGTCGGCGCGGTAGCCGACCGCGATGGTCTTCGTCTGGGCGATCTTCCTCAGGCGACCGTCGAGCGTCTGAGCGGAGGCCAGACCGGCGGCAAACAGCGAGAGGAGAAGGAGATTGGCGGTACGGAACATGAGGCCCCCGTTTGTCATCGCGCACGCGACCTGATGAGCCGCCTTCTTGGTCCAAGAGCCCCTGCGAATGCAGAGACTCACGGAAAATGGCGCGCCCGGCAGGATTTGAACCCACGACCCCCTGGTTCGTAGGTGATCC
>DATEGT010000071.1:0-2502 GCA_035280025.1 Burkholderiales bacterium
GGCGACGTATTCGACGAACTCGGGCTCGCGCATCAGATAGATGACGGGCTGCCCGACGTCGGCTTCGGGGTCGATGCCGAAATGCGCTCCGAAGGAATCGTTGCACCACACGATGCGGTATTCGGAGTCGAGGATGGCGACGCCGTAAGGAAGGGCCCGGCCCGCCTGGCGCGAGCGGGCGAGCGAGTGCGCCAGCTTGCGGCGCTCCGCGATCTCGGCGCGCTGCCTGCGGTAGAGCAGCGTGAATATCTCCCGCCAGGCTCCGGTACCCTCGGGGACGGCCTCGGCGAGCGAGCGCGACGCCCACCGGCTCAGGAGCCCGAGATTGCGGACGTGATGCAGCAGAAGAGCGAGATAGGCGAGAGCGAGGACCGACCAGCCCCATTCGTGGCCGACGGCGATGCCGGTTCCGTACGCGACGATCGCCAGAAGGGCGGCGACGATTGCGGTTCGGACCAGGATGTCGCTCATTCGATATCCCCTCGCGAGCACAACCGGAGTCGAGCTTTCTTGACGGCTCTCCCGCGCATTATTTCACGAGGATCAGGCCCCAGACTACGGCGACGTTGACGAGACTCAGGAACACCGCCGCGCTGCCGAAGTCCTTGGCTCGCTTGGCGAGCAGGTGGTTCTCCAGCGAGATCCTGTCGACTGCGGCTTCGACCGCGGAATTGAGCAACTCGACGATGAGGACGAGCAGCAGGCTCGCGATCATCAGCGCCCTCTCGGTCGCGCCGACGTGAAGCAACAGGGCCGCCGGAATGAGCAACGCGACCAGGAGGCACTCCTGCCGGAACGCGTTCTCGTGCCTGAACGCGGACGCCATGCCCTGGAGCGAATAGCGGAGTGCGTTCCACAGACGCCTCAGCCCGGTCTTGCCCTTGAAGGGACTTTCCTGCATTGAGCCTCCCCGTAGAACTGTCCGTGATTGTAACAACAGAAATTCCGAAGCGAAGGAAGAGCGCGCCGCCCTCGCCGGCTAGCTCAGGACAGGCTGCGCCGGAAGCGATATCCGGTGCCGCGCACCGTTTCCACCAGCGCGTCGTGTCCCGAGGGCTCGAGCGCCTGCCTCAGCCGGCGGATGTGGACGTCGACGGTGCGTTCCTCCACGAAGACGTGGTCGCCCCAGATTTCGTCGAGCAGCTGGGCGCGGCTGTAGACGCGCTCGGGGTGGGTCAGGAAGAAATGCAGCATCCTGAACTCGGTCGGGCCCAGCGCGAGATGCGTGCCGGAGGCGCTCACGCGATGCGCGATCGGGTCGAGCCTGAGGCCCTCGATCTCGACCGCGTCGTCGGTGAGCTGGGGCGCGCGGCGCCGCATGACGGCCTTGATCCGCGCGAGGAGCTCGCGCGGCGAGAAAGGCTTGGTGACGTAGTCGTCGGCGCCGCTCTCCAGTCCCGCCACGGTGTCCTGCTCCTGCGCCCTCGCCGTGAGCATGATGATGGGGATGTCCTTGGTGCGCTGATCGGTGCGCAGCTGGCGCGCGAAGTTGACCCCGGGCGGGCCGGGCAGCATCCAGTCGAGCAGCACGAGGTCCGGCAGGACCTCGCGGACCAGGGCCTCAGCTTCGGGAACGTTGGCGGCGCGCAATACCTGGTGCCCTGCGTGCTCGAGGTTGACCGCGATCAGCTCCTGGATCGCCGGCTCGTCTTCGACCACGAGGATCGCGCCGCGCATGGCCGTTCCGCTCGCGCCGGCGGCCGATGCAGCGCGCATCAGCCGAGCGCCTCGCGCTCGACCACTTCGACCGCGGTGTGACGCACGTCGGTGCCCTTCACGATGTAGATGACGTCTTCGGCGATGTTCTTCGCGTGATCGCCGATGCGTTCGATCGCCTTTGCGATCCAGACGATCTCCAGGGCGGTCGAAATCGTGCGCGGATCTTCCATCATGAAGGTGATCAGCTGGCGCAGGATGGAGCGGAATTCCGTGTCTATGGCCACGTCCTGACGGATGATGCTCGCCGCCTGGGCCGTGTCGAGCCGCGCGAAAGCGTCGAGCGCCTGGCGCAGCATCGACAAGGCGATGTCGGCGGCGTGGCGGATGTTGGCAAAGCGGTGGAGATCGGTATGCCCCCGTTCGTGGATCTGCTTGGACATGCGCGCGATCTTCGCGGCTTCGTCGCCGATGCGCTCCAGATCGGTCACCGTCTTGCTGATCGCCATGATGAGGCGCAGGTCGCCCGCCGCTGGCTGGCGCTTGACGATGATGTGGCTGCAATCATCGTCGATCTCGACCTCGTATTCGTTGACGCGCGCCTCGCTGGCCAGGACCTGCTCGATGAGATCCGCGCTGCCGCCCGCGAAGGCCTCGATGGCGCCGCGGATCTGCGACTCCACCAGGCCGCCCATCTGCAGCAGACCGGACCGCAGCGTCTCCAGATCGGCATCGAACTGCTTGGAAAGGTGCTCGCTGCTCATATCGCGTCCTCCGATCACCCGAAGCGACCGGTGATGTAGTCTTCGGTTTCCTTCTTCTTCGGCTTGATGAACACCTCGTCGG
>DATEGT010000072.1:0-6394 GCA_035280025.1 Burkholderiales bacterium
CCGACGAGGTCCTTGAGCACGTCGTACGGGACCTTCTGCAGGTGCGGCAGCGTCACCAGCGGCGTCGAGCTGATGATCATGAGCGTGTAGCCGTCGGGCGGGCTCTTCACGACGTACTCGGGCCCGATGGTGCTGCCGGGCTTGTTCTCGACCACGACCGGCTGGCCCCAGCGCTCCTGGAGCTCCTTCCCGATCAGGCGCCCGGAGATGTCGAGCGGCCCGCCCGGCGGGAAGGGGACGACGAGCCGCACCGGCCGCGAGGGGTACTCCTGGGCCCACGCGTTCGCCGCAAGGGCCAGAAGGCAGGCGAGAATCGGGGCGGCACGCATCAGGTTGCCTGAACTGCGCTAAGCTGTGATTCCATCGACGGGGACCGCGCGTATGGGCTCGAGACCGACATTCTGCATTCGGATGTTGCTGCTGTCGACCGTGTTGATCTCCGCGGGCTGCGCGGCGCTGGACGCCCCGTACAACCCCGCCAGCGTCAACGACGTCGGGTATGGCGGGCGCTTTCGCCAGCCGGCCAGCGGATGAGGAGGTGCGATGAACCAGGCCCAGCTTGCTCCGGAAAAAACGAACGCCCCGGTCGTCCGGCCGATGCTCCTCTCTCACGGGACCCTGATGTGCAAGGATCTCGCCCGGTCGCGGCGCTTCTACGAGGAATTCCTGGGCCTCGAGGTCGTGCGCCACGCGCGGCCCGCGATGATGCTGCGCCTCAAGACCGGGATGTACGTCGTCGCGGTGTGCATCGGCGAGAACGTGCCGAACCAGCACGTGCTCACGCACTGGGGCCTGAACGTCGCCTCGCGCGAGGAGGTCGACCGCGCGCACGCCGATGCGGTGCGGCTCAAGGACGTCTACGGCATCCAGAAGATCAACAAGGTCCTGGCCCGCCACGGCGCCTACGGCTTCTACTTCCAGGACCTCGACAACAACTGGTGGGAGATCCAGCACGAGCCGCGCGCGATCGGCGATTTCTTCGACAAGGGCGACGTGGTCGACATGAGCGTCCGCGCCACCGACTCGGCGGAATCGCACGAATAGGACTCGCCGTGGAGATCACCGCCGGCCTGCACTACACCGTCGACACCGGCGTGACGCCGGTGAACGAGACCTTCGGCCCGAACAACATCCGCCGCCGCGTCTCGGGCGAGCACGAGGTGCGGCAGATGACGATCCGCGACGGCCGGCCGCTCGCGGACGAGTTCGATCTCGAGGTCACGGGATTCGAGTTCGTCGGGCACCCGACCCGGGTCCGGGACTTCTTCGATGCCGAGGAGCTGAAGCGCGTCTACTACCCCGAGGTCGAGGCGCTGGTCGCGAAGGTGTCGGGCGCGTCGCGCGTGGTGGTCTTCGACCACACGCTGCGCTCCGGCGACGAGGCCGAGCGCGAGGCGAGGCTGGTGCGCGAGCCCGTGCTCAACGTGCACAACGACTACACCGAGTGGTCGGGGCCGCAGCGCGTGCGCGACCTGCTGCCGGACGAGGCCGAGAAGCTGCTCGAGCGCCGCTTCGCCATCATCCAGGTGTGGCGGGCGATCAACCTGCCGATCCAGTCGAATCCCCTCGCGATCGCCGACGCGAGGAGCCTCGCGCCGCGCGACCTGATCCGCGCCGAGCGCCGCTACCCGAACCGGGTCGGCGAGACCTACCGGGTCGGCTACAACCCGGACCACCGCTGGTACTACTTTCCGCGGATGCGTCGCGACGAGGCGCTGGTGTTCAAGGTGTTCGACTCGGCGAAGGACGGCCGGGCGCGCTTCACCGCGCACAGCTCCTTCGAGGATCCGACCACGCCGCCGGGCACGCCTCCGCGCCAGAGCATCGAGGCGCGGACCCTGGCTTTTTTCGGTTAGGTCGTCCTGATACCCTCGTCAGTGATGTAGTCGCGTATCACGGCCTCGATGCCGGGGTCGGCCTGGAATCCCATAGAGAGCGCGCGCGGGGTCGAGAAGCGCACCGGCCAGCCCTGCACGATCCTCTCGATGCGCGGGTCGGTCCTGAACGACACCCGCTTCGCCGTCCGGGCCCCGGCGATCTTCCCCATCGCCGCGATCATCTCGGCGACGCTGACCGTGATCCCCGGGAGGTTGAGCGCGCGGTTCGTGCCCCAGGCGGAGGCCGGGAGCTCGTGCGCGTGGACGAAGGCCTCGACCACCCGGCGGGGCGAGAGCAGCCACACCGGTGTATCGGGCGGCAGCGGGCACTCGTAGGCGACGCCGTTCAGCGGCTCGCGCACCACGGCGCTCGCGAACGAGGAGGCCGCGGCGTTCGCCTTGCCGGGCCGCACGACGATGGTCGGCAGCCGCAGCGACCTGCCGTCGATGTAGCCCTTGCGCGAGAAGTCGGAGATCAGATACTCGGAGACCACCTTCTGCGAGCCGTAGGAGGTCTGCGGCACGGGGGTGGTCGAGTCGTCGAGCACCTCGGGAAGATCGCCGCCGAAGGCGGCGACCGAGCTCGCAAAGACGAGGCGGGGCGGCGCATCGCAGCGTCGCGCCGCGTCGAGCACGGCGCGCACGCCGCCCAGGTTCACCCGCATGCCGAGGTCGAAGTCGGCCTCGGCCGCGCCCGAGACCACCGCCGCGAGATGGAAGATCGAGTCGGTGCCGGGCGCGATCGCGCGCGCGGCGAACGCCGGGTCGGAGATGTCGCCGGCGAGCGTCTCCAGGCGCGCGTCCCCGGAAAACCCCGGAAACGCCTGGTCGGCGAGCACCAGGCGCGTGATCTGCCGTCCCCCGAGCGCGCCGCGCTCGAGCAGCTCGCGCGCGAGCCTCGCGCCGATGAACCCGCCGCCGCCGGTGATGACGACCCTCATGCGCCGGATTCTAACCAGCGCCCGCGGGCCCCGCTAGGAAATCGCCGCGATCTTCTCGATCAGCACGTGGTGATCGATCGGCTTGGTCACGTAGTCGCGCGCGCCCTGCCGCAGCCCCCAGAGGCGGTCGGTCGACCCGTCCTTGCCGGTGCAGATGATCACCGGGATGCTCCTGGTCCTCTCGTCGCGCGTGATCGCGCGCGTCGCCTCGTAGCCGTTGGTGCCGGGCATGATCACGTCCATGAGGATGAGGTCGGGCAGCTCGGTCCTCGCCTTGGCGATGCCCTCGGCGCCGTTCTCGGCGGTGACGCACTCGTAGCCGTGCGGCGAGAGCTTCTCCAGCAGGTACTGGCGGTCCGAGGGCGAGTCGTCGACGATCAGGATTTTCTGTACGGGCATGATGTCCTCTGTCAGTTGGAAATATCGGAAAGCGCTAGCGGCTGCGCGAGCCGTAGAGCGAAATCTCGCCGGGAATGGCGTGCAGGGGCAGGACCTTCTCGGCCGCGCCCAGCTTGATCGCCTCCTTGGGCATGCCGAACACGACGCAGCTCGCCTCGTCCTGGGCCGCGGTCTGGGCGCCCGCTTCGCGCATCTCGAGAAGGCCGCGCGCGCCGTCGTGGCCCATCCCGGTCATGATCACGCCGAGCGCGTTCCTGCCGGCGTTCCTGGCCACCGAGCGGAACAGCACGTCCACCGAGGGACAGTGGCGGTTGACCGGCGGAGCGCTGCGCACCTCGACGCAATACAGGGCGCCGCTGCGCTTCAGCGTCATCTGCCTGCCGCCGGGGGCGATCAGCGCCCGGCCCGGCAGCACGCGGTCGTTGTCCTGGGCCTCCCTCACCTCGATCTCGCAGATCTCGTCCAGGCGCTGCGAGAACGCGGCGGTGAACTTCTCCGGCATGTGCTGCACCACCACGATGCCCGGGGAGCTTCGGGGCAGGGCGGAAAGCACCGACTCGAGCGCCTGGGTGCCGCCGGTGGAGGTGCCGAGGGCGACGACGCGCTCGGTGGTCTCCCTGAGCGCGACCGCCGCGGCCTGGGCGGGTAGAGCGGCCGCGGCGGGCGGTCTCGGCCCGAGGTTGCGCACGTTGGCGCGCGCCGCGGCCTTCACCGCCTCGACGAGATCCGCCGAGGCGTCGAGGAGGAAGTTCCGCACGCCGGCCTTGGGCTTGGAGACGACGGTGACCGCGCCGGCGGCCAGGGCCTCCATGGTGGTCTCCGCCCCGGCCACGGTCAGCGACGAGCAGATGACGACCGGCGTGGGGCGCTCCGACATGATCTTGCGCAGGAAAGTGATGCCGTCCATGCGCGGCATCTCGACGTCGAGGACGATCACGTCGGGCCAGCTCGAGCGCATGCGCTGCATCGCGAAGATCGGGTCGGCCACTGCGGCGAGCACCTCGATCGAGCGCTCTCTCGCCAGCGTGGCGCAAATGACCTGGCGGACCACCGCGGAATCGTCCACCACCATCGCCTTGATCCTTTGCATGCGGCTAGCCCGCGCCTGGCGCCCGGGTGGCCTTCTTGAGCCACACGTCGCCGCTCCACAGATCGAACATCACGTTGCGGTGCCCGTCCCCGCCGAGGTCCTCGGCGAGGATCCGGAACCCGTGCTGCGCCATCAGCTGCCGGCCCACCTCGACGTTGCGGTCCGAGACGTCGGCGTGGCGCTTCGCCTTGTGCGCGTGCGCGAACATGCGCCCGCCGCCGAAGAGCTTCACCTGGTACTCCGCCGGCCGGGTGCGGGCCTGCTGCAGCTCGCGCTGGAACATCAGCAGGACTTCCTCCGCGTAGCGCCCGTCGAGCGGCTGGTCGGTCGCGCGGTTCGGACGCTGCGGGAGCATGTAGTGCGCCATCCCGCCGATGCGCCGGACCGGGTGCCACAGCGTGATCGCCACGCAGGAGCCGAGCAGGGTGCGGATGCGCGTCTTCTCCTCCCCGAAGTAGAACTCTCCGGGCTGGAGGAAGACTTCCAGTGCGTCTGCCGGGGCGCGGGTCACGGTCTGCGGTAGATCGAGGGTTGAACGCCCTTGAGCTCGTCGCTCAGGCCGTTGAGGCTCTCGGAATGCCCGACCACGATGTACCCGCCGCGGGCGATGTGCGGCAGCATGCGGAGGATCACTTCGCGCTTCGTGGCCGCGTCGAAGTAGATCATCACGTTCCGCAGGAAGACCACGTCGAACTCGCGGAGCCGCGGCAGCGCCGCGACCAGGTTGACCTGCAGGAATCGCACGCGGCTGCGGAGGCGCGGCTCGACGAGGAAGGTGCCCTCCTGGGCGCCGACGCCCCTGAGGCAGTACTTCGAGAGCAGGGGGCGCGGGATCGTCTTCGCCCGCGCCATCGCGTAGTGGCCCGTCTGCGCGCGCGCGAGCACCCGGCTGCTCAGATCGGAGGCGACGACCTCCCACGGCGCCTCGCCGAGACAATCCGCCAGCGTCATGGCGATGCTGTAGGGTTCCTCGCCGCTCGAGCTCGCCGCGCTCCACACGCGGAACATGCGGCCCGCCGGGTGCCCGCGCAGGACCGTGTCGCGCAGGAAGTCGAAGTGCTTCGGCTCCCGGAAGAAGTGCGTCTCGTTGGTGGTGAGGAGGTCGACGGCGATCTGCAGCTCCTCCGGGTGCGAGCCGCCCTGCAGCAGCTCGAAGTACCGGCCGTAGCCGTCCAGGCCGTGGTGCCGCAGGCGCGAGGCGAGGCGCCCGGCGACCAGGGCCTTTTTCTGATCGGAGAGGCTGATCCCCGCCGCTCCGCGGATCCACGCCCGGATCGCCTGGAAGTCGCGCTCGCCGATCTGCGCGTGGCGCGGAGCCGGCGCCGCCGGACCGCGCTTGGCCAGCGCCGCTCCCATGACCGCGTCGGGCGCGCGCGGCCGCTAGGCGCGCGCGGCTCCCTGCGCCGGCGAATCGGCGACGGCGCGCTCCTGCGCGATGTCCCCGAGAACCGAGAGCTCGTCGATCGACAGCACCCGGCTCACGTCGAGCAGGATCACGAACTTCTCGCCGATCTTGCCCATGCCCGTGATGAAGTCGCTCCGGAGCCTCGCACCGAAGGACGGGGCCGGCTCGATGTCCGCGTCGGCGATATCCGCCACCGCGCTCACCGCGTCGACGACCACGCCCAGGTCGTGCTGCTCGCCGTTCTGCTGCGCCTCGACGATCACGATGCAGCTGCGCGCCGTGACCTGGCTGCGGGGCCGGCCGAAGCGCACCGCCAGGTCGATCACCGGCACCACCCGGCCGCGGAGGTTGATGATGCCGCGCATGAACTCCGGCATCATCGGGACCTCGGTCGTCGTGCGGTACTCGATGATCTCCTTGATCGAGACGATCGCGATTCCGAAGAGCTCGCCGGTCACCGAGAAGGTCAGGTACTGCTGGCCCTTGGCCGCCTGGCGCTCCTGCGGGTCCTGCGCCGCTCTGCGTTGGTTACGTACCAATGCGTTCATCGCCGCCCCCTAGAACTTCACGAACTCTTTGGCCTGCGGCGCGGCGAGCGCGAGCCCGCCGCCGAACGCGGGCGTGTGCGCCTGGGCACGTGCGGGCGTTGCCGCGCGGGCCGGGGCAGGATGGTGCGCGGCCG
>DATEGT010000073.1:0-3432 GCA_035280025.1 Burkholderiales bacterium
ATCTCCCCGAGATACATGTAGGCAGTGTAATCCGAAACGCGCGCAGCCTGCTGCATGTTGTGCGTCACGATCACGATGGTGTAGTCGGCCTTCAACTCGTGCATCAGCTCCTCGATCCTTCCCGTGGAAATCGGATCGAGCGCCGAGGCCGGCTCGTCGAGCAGCAGCACGTCCGGCTTTACCGCGATTCCGCGGGCGATGCACAGGCGCTGCTGCTGGCCGCCCGACAGGCTGGTCCCGCTCTGCCTGAGCTTGTCCTTGACTTCGTCCCAGAGCGCCGCCTTGCGCAGCGCCCACTCCACCCGCTCTTCCATTTCCCGCGGCGAAAGTCTCTCGTACAGGCGCACGCCGAAGGCGATGTTGTCGTAGATCGACATCGGAAAGGGCGTCGGTTTCTGGAACACCATGCCTATCTTCGCCCGCAGCCGGTTCAGATCCTGCCCGGTCGAGAGGATGTTCTCGCCGTCCAGGAGTATCTCGCCCTTCGCCTCCTGATTCGGATACAGCGCGTACATCCGGTTGAAGGTGCGCAGCAGGGTCGACTTGCCGCAGCCCGATGGGCCGATGAAGGCGGTGACCTTGCGCTCGGGAATTCCCAGGTTGATGTTCTTCAGCGCGTGGTACGCGCCGTAGAAGAAATTCAGGTTCCTGACCTCGATCTTCTGGACGGCGGTCTCCGGCGCCGATTGCAGGACGGCTGCGTTCATGGTCAATACACCGGGGTCTTGTTGCGGAAGAACACGCGGGCGAAGATGTTCAGCGCGAGCACGCTGAGCGTGATCAGGAGGGCGCCCGCCCAGGCGAGGTGCTGCCAGTTGTCGTACGGGCTCATGGCGAACTGGAAGATGACCATCGGAAGGTTCGCCATCGGCGCGTTCATGTTGAGCGACCAGAACTGGTTGTTCAAGGCGGTAAACAGGAGCGGCGCCGTCTCGCCGCTGATGCGCGCCACCGCGAGCAGAATCCCGGTGATGATTCCGGCCTTGGCGGCGCGAACGGTCACGAACGTGATCACCTTCCATTGGGGCGCGCCCAGGGCCGCCGCCGCTTCCCGCAGGCTGTCCGGCACGAGGCGCAGCATGTTTTCCGTCGTGCGTATCACCACGGGAATGACGAGCAGCGCCAGCGCCATGATGCCGGCCCACGCGGAGAAGTGCTTCACGCGCACCACGTAGGCCTCGTAGATGAACAGGCCGATCACGATCGACGGCGCGGAGAGCAGGATGTCGTTGATGAACCGCGTGACCGGCGCGAGCCATCCCCGGCGCCCGAACTCGGCGAGATAGATCCCGGCCATGATCCCGACCGGCGTGCCGAGAAGCGTGCCCGCCCCGGCCATCAGCAGGCTGCCCGACACGGCGTTGAGCAGTCCTCCGGCGCTGCCCGGCGGCGGCGTCATGCGCGCGAACAGGTCCGGCGTCAGGCTCCGGAAGCCCGCCTCGAACAACGTATACAGGATCCAGCCGAGCCAGAACAGCCCGAACAGCATCGCGAAGAGCGAAACGAGCAGATTGAAGCGGTTTACCAGCAAGCGGCGCGCGTACAGGCTCATGTCTTCCGGCCTTCCCGCTTCGCGAGACGCATGAGCAGCAGCTTCGAGAAGGCGAGAACGACGAAGGTGATGAGGAACAGGATCAAGCCCAGCTCGATCAGCGACGAGTAATAGAGATCGCTCACGGCTTCCGTGAACTCGTTGGCGAGCGTCGACGCGATGCTGTTGCCCGGCAGCATCAGGGAGCTCGTCAGCCGGTGCGCGTTGCCGATGACGAAAGTCACGGCCATGGTTTCGCCGAGCGCCCGACCGAGGCCTAGCATCACTCCGCCCACCACGCCGACCTTCGTGTACGGGAGCACCACGTTCCACACGACCTCCCAGGTGGTCGAGCCGAGCGCGTACGCCGATTCCTTCAGCACCGCGGGGACGATCTCGAAGACGTCGCGCATCACCGATGCGATGAACGGGATCACCATGATGGCCAGGATGAGGCCGGCGGTGAGAACGCCGATGCCTATCGCCGGGCCCTGGAACAGCGCGCCCGCGACGGGAACCCTGCCCAAGGTGGCCGTGAGCGCGGGCTGCACGTAGGTCGCAAACACCGGGGCGAACACGAACAGGCCCCACATGCCGTAGATGATGCTCGGGATCGCCGCCAGCAGCTCGATCGCGGTGCCCAACGGCCGGCGCAGCCAGACCGGCGAGAGCTCGGTGAGGAACAGGGCGATGCCGAAGCTCACCGGAATACCGATCAAGAGGGCGATCAGCGAGGTCACCAGCGTTCCGACGATCGGAACGAGTGCCCCGAATTCCTCGGTTACGGGATTCCAGCTCGGAGTGACCAGGAACTTGAGGCCGAACGCATCGAGGGCCGGCAAGCTCCCCGCCACCAGGGACACGATGATGCCGACGAGCAGCGCCAGCACCATGAACGCGAACCCGCGAGTCGCGTGGCGGAACAACTGGTCAAGCCGGTACTGCCTCCTGAGGCTCGCGTCCGGAATCGCCTTAGACACCGCGGATAGGTCGGGGAAGCCGCGGGAGAGCCCCCCTATCGTGTTGGCAACGGTGCTCATTCTAGATGCTTCGCCCGCAGCATGCGTTCCGGCCTACCAGACCGTCTTGCCCGCCGAGTCCTTGATCGAGCTCTTCCAAGCGGATTCGACCAGCTTCACCACTTCGTCCGGCATCGGAATGTAGTCGAGCTCGAGCGCCATCTGGTCGCCGTTCTGATACGCCCAGCTGAAGAACTTGAGAACTTCCTTCGCCTTGTCGCCGTCGGCCTGCGCCTTGTGCATGAGGATGAAGGTCGCGCCGGTGATCGGCCAGCTGCTCCTTCCCGGTTCGTCGGTCAGAATTTCGTAGAAGCCTGGCGCGTTCTTCCAGTCGGCTCCCGCCGCGGCGGACTGGAAAGTCTTGTCGTTGGGGGCCACGAAGACTCCGTCCTTGTTCTGCAGGAGCGTGTAGGCCATCTTGTTCTGCTTGGCGTAGGCGTACTCGACGTAGCCGACCGCGCCGTTGATGCGCTGCACGAACGACGCCACGCCCTCGTTCCCCTTGCCGCCCGAGCTCGTCGGCGCCGGCCAGGAGACCGACGCGTTGTTGCCGACCTTGTCTCTCCATTCTTCGCTGACCTTGGAGAGATAGTTGGTGAAGATGAAGGTCGTTCCGGAGCCGTCGGCGCGATGCACTACGGTGATCGCCTGGTCGGGCAGCTTGACGCCCGCGTTGAGCCCGGCGATGCGGGGATCGTTCCACTTGCTGATCTTCCCGAGATAGATGTCGGCGAGGACGCTGCCCGTCAGCCTCATCTTGCCCGGCGGCACGCCGCCGACATTGACGACCGGCACCACGCCGCCCATGACCATCGGAAACTGGATGAGCCCGTCCTTGGCCAGCTCGTCGGCCTTGAGCGGCGCGTCCGATGCGCCGAAATC
>DATEGT010000074.1:0-2038 GCA_035280025.1 Burkholderiales bacterium
GCCGGTCTCGCGCGCGGCGGCGCGGATCAGGTCCCGGAACAGGTCGATCTCGTAGTTCGAGTGCACGCCCTGCAGCACCGCGGCGATGCGCTCCAGGCCCATGCCCGTGTCGACGCAGGGCTTGGGCAGAGGCGTCATCACCCCCTTCTCGTCCCGGTTGAACTGCATGAAGACGAGGTTCCAGATCTCGATGTAGCGGTCGCCTTCGGCCTCGCCCGAGCCGGGAGGACCGCCCGGGATCGCCGGCCCGTGATCGTAGAAGATCTCGCTGCACGGGCCGCAGGGACCGGTGTCCGCCATCTGCCAGAAATTGTCGCTCTGGTACTTCGGGCCTCCGGCCTTGTCCCCAATGCGGACGCAGCGCTCCCGCGGCACGCCGATTTCCTTCGTCCAGAGGTCGTAGGCCTCGTTGTCCTCGTGATAGACCGTGGTCCACAATTTCTCGGGCGGCAGCTTGTAGACCCGCGTGAGCAGATCCCACGCGAAGCGCACCGCGTCGCGCTTGAAGTAGTCGCCGAAGGAGAAGTTGCCGAGCATCTCGAAGAACGTGTGGTGACGCGCGGTATACCCGACGTTCTCCAGATCGTTGTGCTTGCCGCCCGCGCGCAGGCTGCGCTGCGAGGTGGCGGCGCGCCTGTAGGACCGCGTCTCGCGGCCGAGAAAGACGTCCTTGAACTGGACCATCCCCGAGTTGGTGAACAGGAGCGTCGGGTCGTTCGCCGGAACGAGCGGGCTCGACGCCACGACGGTGTGGTCGCGCTCCTGAAAAAATTTCAGGAACCTTGCACGGATTTCGTTCGATTTCATGAGACGGCGACAACTCCTTGAACCGTCTGATTTTCGCCCGATTCCCCCGTCAGCGCAACGAGCGGGATCAGAGGCAAAAGAGCCTCGTGCGCCGGTCCGCGCTGGGCTAAGCTCTGAAATCGCGCGCGCCGCGCCGATGGATCTCCCGATGACGAAGGATTCGCAACTCGCGCAGGCCGCTTTCACGGCGGGCGTGGCCGCATTCCAGGCCGGCGACCACGCCGCTGCGGCGAAGCATTTCGCCCGCGCCTTGCGGGCCGACCCCGGGCACGTCGCGGCCCATCAGTTTTCGGGCGGCGTCGCGTTTCACGCCGGCCGCTATCGCGAAGCGGTCGGGGAATTCGAGTGCGCCTGCAGGCTCGCTCCGGAAAGTCCGCAATATCATCTGGACCTGGCGGCCGCGCATTGGCAGCTGGGCGAGATCGAGGAGGCGCGGAGATCTTGCGAGACGAGCTTGTCGCTCGCCCCGGACCTGGCTCCCGCGCACAACCTGCTCGCGGCCGCAACGTTCCCGGGCGCGTGGTATACGGACCTGCTTTCGGCGATCCATGCCCACCTGAGGCCGCGGACCTACGTGGAGATCGGCGTCGCCGACGGGCGTTCGATCGCGCTCGCGCTGCCGGAGACTCGCGCCATAGGCGTCGATCCCGAGCCCAAGATCACGCGTGCGCTCGGGCCTAACACATCGATCCGCGCCAGCACGAGCGACGATTATTTCGCCGGTCTGGAGGTATCCGCGGACCTCGAGGGCCTGCCCATCGACCTCGCATTCATCGACGGAATGCACCAGTTCGAATACGCGCTGAGGGACTTCGTCAACATCGAGAAGCACTGTTCTCCGGAATCGACGATCCTCATCCACGATTGCTATCCGCTGACCCGTCTGACCGCCAAGAGAGAAAGGCAGACTCTGTTCTGGAGCGGGGACATATGGCGGCTGATCCTCATCCTGAAGAAATACCGGCCGGAACTGAGCGTGAACGTGGTCGCTGCGGGGCCGACCGGCCTGGGCGTGGTCCGCGGCCTCGACCCGGGCTCGACCGTGCTTGCCGAGCGGATGGAACAGATCGTGCCGGAGTTTCTCGCGCTGGAGTACTCGGTGCTCGATCCCGACAAGGCGGGGATGCTCGCCCTGTACCCCAACGACTGGGAGAGGATCAAGACGCTGCTCGCCTGACGGCGGCGGCTAGTAGAAGATCCCGGCGACCGAGCCGGCGACGCAGGTCGCGAG
>DATEGT010000075.1:0-15410 GCA_035280025.1 Burkholderiales bacterium
GCCTCCATCATCACGCCGGCGTTGCGCAGCACGTCCTCGCGCGCGGTCTTGTGGAGCAGGTCGTAGGACACGAAGCCCGAGACGCCCAGCCCCAAAAGGAACACGAAGAAAAGCACCAGATTGAACTTAAGTCTCAAGCCCATGATTTCCTCCCAGTTCCCCTCCGATCCTGCACGAGGGACGGTCCATTATAGACAGATAGCGCCGCGCTCTGAACCGCAAAGAAAGCCTGCGTCCGAGGCCGCGGACCGGATGGGGCGACCGCCCACCCTTGCGCGCGGGCGTGAAAAAATCCCGAGGCGGCCCCGGCCACCGCCGGGGTCAGGTCTTCGGACCGCCCCGGTACGGGCAGTCGGGCTTGGTGCAGTCGGCGTAGAGCTGGAGCGAATGGTCTCGGATCGCGAAGCCGCGCTCTTTCGCCACCTTGATCTGGCGCCTCTCGATCTCGGCGTCGTAGAACTCCTCGACGCGTCCGCAGCCGACGCACACCAGATGATCGTGGTGGCTCCCCTCGTTCAGCTCGAACACCGCCTTGCCGGACTCGAAGTGATGGCGCTTGAGGATGCCGGCCTGCTCGAATTGCGTCAGCACGCGATAGACGGTGGCGAGGCCGATGTCGAGCCCTTCGCCGATCAGCATGCGGTATACGTCCTCGGCGGACAGGTGCCGTACCTTGCTGGCTTCGAACAGCTTGAGGATGCGCAGCCGCGGCCCGGTCGCCTTCAGGCCGCTCGTCTTCAGGTCGTGAACGTTCGTCACCGTCAATCTTCGGAGAGGGCGGGCGTTTCCGCTATGATATAGCGTTTTGCCGCCGCGGAAAGAACGTGCCGAGAGTCCTGATCGCCAGCCTGTCGCTCCTCACCGCGGCGTGCAGTTTCTTCACGCCCTACCGGATGGAGATCCAGCAGGGTAACTACGTGACCCAGGAGATGGTCGCCCAGCTCAAGCCCGGCCTCACCCGCGACCAGGTGCGGTTCGTCATGGGAACGCCTTTGGTGAGCGACATCTTCCACGAGGAGCGCTGGGACTACGTTTTCGTGCGCCAGCGCGCCAACAGGCTGGAGGTCGAGCATCGCAGGGTCGCGGTGTTCTTCGAGGACGGCAAGCTCAAGCGCGTCGACGGAGACATCGTCGCGGCCCCGGAAAAGGCCGGCGGATGAGGCTCGTCATCGCCGGCGCGGGCGGACGCATGGGGCGCGCCCTGATCGAGATGGTGCTGCTGTCCGGGGATTTCGAGCTCGCCGCCGCGATCGAGGTCCCCGGGAATCCCCTGATCGGGAAGTCGGCGGGCGAGCTCGTCGGCCTGCCGAGCGAGGTGAAGGTCGCCGCCGAGTTCTCGGAAGGCGACTGCCTGATCGACTTCACCCGCCCCGAGGGAGCGCTCGCGAATCTGGAGAGGTGCCTCGCCAGGGGAACGCGCATGGTCATCGGCACCACGGGCTTCTCCGAGAAGCAGAGCGAGCGCATCGCCGAGGGCGCGAAGCGCATCGCGATCGTCCAGGCGCCCAACATGTCGGCGGGCGTGAACGTCGCGTTCACCCTGGCCGAAACGGCGGCCCGCATCCTGGGCGAAGGCTACGACGTCGAGATCATCGAAGCGCACCACAAGCACAAGGTCGACGCGCCTTCGGGCACCGCGCTCAGGTTCGGCGAAGGCGTCGCGCGCGCGCTCGGCCGGGATCTCTCGCGCGACGCCGTTCACGGGAGGAGGGGACAGGTCGGCGAGCGCGACTCGAGGACGATCGGGTTTCACGCGGTCCGCGGAGGGGACATCGTCGGCGAGCACACGGTTCTGTTCGCGGGCGAGGGCGAGCGCCTGGAGATCACCGTGCGCTCGGCCAGCCGCGCCACCTACGCCGCGGGAGCGCTCAGGGCGGCGCGCTTCGTGGCAGGCAAGCGGAGCGGCCTGTACGACATGCAGGACGTGCTGGGGCTTCGCTAGCCTCCGGCAAACTCAGGACTGCTGCAGCGCGCGCAGAGCCTGGCTGGTCCAGATCTGGTCGATGCCTTCGATCAGCTCGTCGGCGGTCCGGTAGCGGTTGCGGGGATCGACGGCGATCATGCGGTCCAGGAGAGGCTGGAACGCCGCGAGCCCGCCGGTGAGCTTCGGGCGCGGCGCGCTGACGTGCAGCGCGATCAGGCCCGATACCGACTCGGCCTCGAACGGGCGCTGCCCGGTCAGCATCTCGTGGAAGATGATTCCCAGCGAATAGATGTCCGACTGCGCGGTCGCCGGCTTGCCGTCGATCTGCTCCGGCGACACGTAGTAGGGCGTGCCGTAGAGCTCGCCGTGGCGCGTATGACCCAGATTGTTGTCGATGCGCTTCGCGATGCCGAAATCGGCGAGCACGATGCTGCCGTCGCCGCGCGCCATGAGGTTGCCCGGCTTGATGTCGCGGTGGATCACGCCGCGGTTGTGGACTTCGCGCAGCGCGCCCGCCGCCTGCGCAAGGAGCGACAGCGCCTGCCGCCCGCTCAGGCCCTGGCGTATGACCTCGACGAGGCTGCCGTTCGGAAAGTATTCCATCGCGATGTACGCGTGGCGGTCGCTGAAGCCGCGGTCGTAGATCTTGACCACGTTCGGGTGGTCGATCGAGGAGATGATGTCGAACTCCTGCACGAAGCGCTGCAGCAGGATCTCGTCCAGTCCCGCCTTGGCGTCCAGGATCTTGAGCACGACCTGCTGCCGGTCGCTCTCGCGCTCGGCGAGGTACACGATCGCGGAGCCGCCGCGACCGATCTTCGAGACGATGCGGTAGCCCTGGACCGAGACCAGCTTCTCGGCGAGATCGCCGGTCATGATGCTCAGGGTGATTCCGAGCGCCGCCTTGGCCGACTGGGCCGCGATCCGCGCGTTCTCCGCGAGCGCCTGGCGCATCTCCTCGGGTATGTGAACCGACGCATCGTCGGCCTCGCCGGCGGCCATGCCGATGACTTCGTGGGCCCGCACCGGAGCGCTGCGCCCGCGCAGCTGCACCTCCCGTTCCGCGCCGACCGCGATCGCCGGGCGCGTCAGGTTGACGATGGCCTCGCTCGCGACCACCGCCCAGCCCAGCGCCTTGGTCTGGCCTTCGAGCCGCGACGCGATGTTCACCGTGTCCCCGACGACCGTGAGCTCGCCCCGGCCGGGCGCGCCGACGTGGCACAGAAGGACCTCGCCGGCGTGGATGCCGACGCCGATGGAGAACTCGGGCAGGCTCTGCGAAGGATGGCGCTTGGCGACCCACTTGCGGAACTCGAGCGCCGCGAGCTGCATCGCGAGGCCCGCGCGCACGGAGCGGTGCGCATGAGCTCCCCTCGGCTCGTTGGGGCGCGCTTCGAACAGTGCCATGATGCCGTCGCCGATGAACTTCATCACCACTCCGCGGTAGCGGATGACCGGCGCGCACGCGGTCTCGAGGTAGGCGTTGAGAAGCTCCGCGATCTCGTCGCTGGTGAGGCGCTCTGAGTAGGTCGTGAAGTTGCGGATGTCAGAGAACAGGACCGTGGCCTCGGTGATCTTTCCGGTCAGGCTCGCCGAGTCGGGGTACTCGAGCGCCACCGTGCCGTCGCCGCCCAGGATCTTTTCCCGGAACTTCTTCGTCAGGCGGTCCTGCTCCGGGACGAGCCTGGCCGCGAGCGCCTGCGTGAGGGTCTCGAATTTCTTGAGACGGCTGTTCACGGCCTCCAGCAGCTCGTTGCGCGTGAAGGGCTTCGGCAGGTAATCGTCGGCGCCGAGATTCATCCCGCGGCGCATGCTCGAGCGGTCGTCGAGGGCGGTGAGGAAGATGAAGGGGATCTCGGAAAGGCGCGGCTCGGCGCGCAGCGCCTCGAGCACCGCGAACCCGTCCGTGTCCGGCATCATCACGTCGCACAGGATCAGGTCGGGCGGGTCGCGGCGGGCGAGGTCGAGCCCGATGCGGCCGTTCTCCGCGCCGACCACGGCGTAGCGCTCGACCTTCAGCATCAGCATGATGTTGTTGCGGATGCTGGGTTCGTCCTCGATCACGAGGACTTTCTTCGGGGCCGGCGTGTCCATCAGCCGGCCCTCGCCGGCTCGCCCGGCGGCCGCAGCGGGAGCACGACCGTGAAGCGCGTTCCGGACCCGACCGCGCTCTTCAGGCTGATCTCGCCGCCGTGGAGCTCCACCGCCTTCTTCACGATCGCGAGGCCCAGGCCGGTGCCGGGACGGTTCTCGACGTTCGAGGCGCGCTGGAAGCTCTCGAACATCCGCGGCTGGTCCTCGGGCGGAATGCCGATTCCGCGGTCCTGGATCTCGATCGCGGCCTTCTCGTCGCGGCGCTCGAGCGAGAAGGTGACCTCGCTGCCCGGCGGCGAATATTTCACCGCGTTCGAAAGCAGGTTGTTGAGTATGTGCCGCAGCAGCCGCTCGTCCATCATCGCCTCGAGGCGGTCGAAGCGGTCGTCGAGGGTGATCACGTGGCCCTTGCCCTGCGCGATGCGGAATTCCGAGACGACGCGGCCGCAGAGCTCGCGCAAATTGGTCGGGCCGAGGTTGAGCTTGAGCACGCCGGACTCGGCGCGTCCCAGCGTGAGGACGTCGTCGATCATCTCGCTCATGCGTTTCGCGCTTCCCTGGATGGTCTGGAGGAGGTTGCGCTTCTCCTCCTGACCCAGGCTGTCGGAGTAATGCTCGAGCAGCTCCGCCGAAGACAACATCGTGGCGAGAGGAGTGCGGAACTCGTGCGAAGCGGTGGAGACGAATTTCGATTTCATCTCCGAAAGCTCCTTCTCGCGCTGCATCGCGGCGAGCAGCTCGGCCTCGGCCCGCTTGCGGTCGTCGATGTCCACGTTGACCCCGGTCATGCGCATCGCGGCGCCCGCCGCATCGCGCTCGACGACCTTGCCGCGCCCCAGGCTCCACACCCAGCCGCCCGACAGGGTCTTGACGCGGTGCTCGGCGACGTACTCGGACTGGCCGCCGGTCCGGCAGGCGGCCAGCGCCTGCTTCACCCGGGGCAGGTCGTCGGGATGCACCAGCGCGGCGAGCTCGTCCAGCGTGCGCGTGCCGCCCTCCCGACCGAGCCCGAGAATGTTCGCCCAGCTGCCCCCGAGAAACACGTCGCTGCGGCGCACGTCCCAGTCCCAGATGAGGATGTTGGCCGCGTGCAGCGACAGGTCGAGGCGCTCCTTCGCCTCCTTGATCTCCTCGAGCAGGCGCTCGTTCTCCCGCCCGAAGCGCAGGGTTTCCAGGAGCGCGCGGTTCGACGAGAGGTACAGCGCGAGGAGCACCGCGGCGAACACCAGGATGAGGATTCCGGTCGAGGTGTTGAAGGCCCCGCCCTGGGAGAAGAGCAGGCCGATCAGCGGCGCGAAGATCGGAACGATCAGGCAGGCGAAGGCCTTGGGGCTGGGGGCGAGGGCCGGGGGCAGGCCCATCGCGACGCTGCCGATGAGGAAGGGCAGCAGCACCTCGTGGAACTGGCCGCTCGCCGAATACAGCAGCATCACGGTCAGCCCCCATGCCGCGCCCACCCCGGCGCTGGCGAGGCAGAACAGGCCCTCCCAGCGCGAGGCGGCCTCCGGGCCGGGACGGCGCATGCGGTAGGCGCGGTTGAGGACGAGGCGCACCAGGCTCGCGACGATCAGCCAGATCAGCCACGCGGCGAGGAGCGCGTCGCTGATGTAGCCCCACAGGGCGAAGGCGGCGATCGCCGACACGATGAAGATCGCGGGCACGTCGCTTCCCGCCAGCCGGTACAGCAGCGACACGCGCTGCGGCAGGAATTCCGCGGAGGACAGGGCGGCGATGGAGGCGGTCGGCTTGGCCACGCGTTGTGTTTGTCTGAGGCGGGCGGGGACCGTCAATTCTGGCATGGTTTGGCGGGGGCCGCCGCGAACGCGCGGGCCGCTTCGCCCGGCGCGTGAAGTTTGCGGCAAATAACGATATACTCCCGGAGCTTCAGAGCGGGACCGGCGAGAGCCGGTCCCGCTCTGCACATCTGGCCCCCCAATGAGCCTTCCGCCGTGCCCGTCAACCTGCCTGCCCTGCTGGTATTAGCCGACGGAACGGTCTTCCGCGGAACCTCGGTCGGCGCGCCCGGCCTTTCCTCCGGAGAAGTGGTCTTCAACACCGCGATCACCGGGTACCAGGAGATCCTCACCGACCCGTCCTACTGCCGCCAGATCGTCACGCTGACGCACCCGCACGTGGGAAACATCGGCACCAACGGGGAGGACATGGAGTCGGCGAAGGTGTTCGCCGCCGGACTGGTGGTCCGGGACGTCCCCGCGAGAGTCTCCAGCTGGCGCGCCGAGCGCGATCTTCCGGGTTTTCTCGCGGCGAACGGAGTGCCGGCCCTCGCCGGAATCGACACGCGGCGCCTGACGCGGATCCTGCGCGAGAAAGGCGCCCAGAACGGCGCGCTGCTCGCGGGCTCGGACGACGTCGAGCGCGCGCTCGAGGCCGCGCGGGCGTTTCCGGGGCTCGGCGGCATGGACCTCGCCAAGGTCGTGAGCACAGCCAAGCCCTACGAGTGGTCCGAGGGAAAGTGGCGGACGGGCGGCGGCTTCGCGAAGGGAGCGACGCCCAGATTCCACGTCGCCGCGTACGACTACGGCGTGAAGCGCAACATCCTGCGCCTGCTGGTCGAGCGCGGCTGCCGCGTGACCGTGCTTCCGGCGCAGACTCCCGCGGCCGAGGCGCTGGCGCTCGGGCCCGACGGCGTATTCCTGTCGAACGGCCCCGGCGACCCCGAGCCCTGCGACTACGCGATCCGCGCGATCCGCGAAATCATCGGCTCGGGCGTGCCGACCTTCGGGATTTGCCTGGGCCACCAGCTCATGGGGCTCGCCTCGGGGGCGAAGACCCTGAAGATGAAGTTCGGTCACCACGGCGCCAACCATCCGGTGAAGGACCTCGAGACCGGAACGGTGGTGATCACCAGCCAGAACCACGGTTTCGCGGTCGACCCGGCCACGCTTCCGCCCAATCTGAAGGCCACGCACGTGTCGCTCTTCGACGGCAGCCTTCAGGGCCTGGCGCGCACCGACCGGGCGGCGTTCTGCTTCCAGGGCCACCCGGAGGCGAGCCCCGGACCGCACGATATCGGCTACCTCTTCGACCGCTTCGCGAAGATGATGGAGGAGCGCAAGCGTGCGTCCTGATACGAGCGACGCTCGTGCGTCCTATTCGGAGCGGCACTAGTGCCTAAGCGCTCCGATATCAAGAGCGTCCTCATCATCGGCGCGGGGCCGATCGTCATCGGCCAAGCCTGCGAGTTCGACTATTCCGGGGCACAGGCGTGCAAGGCGCTGCGCGAGGAAGGCTACAAGGTGATCCTGGTGAACTCCAATCCGGCGACCATTATGACCGATCCGGAGATGGCCGACGTCACCTACATCGAGCCGGTGAGCTGGCAGATGCTCGAGGCGATCATCGCGCGCGAGCGGCCCGACGCCTTGCTCCCGACCATGGGCGGGCAGACGGGACTCAACTGCGCGCTCGACCTCGCGAGGAACGGCGTGCTGGAGAAGTACGACGTCGAGATGATCGGCGCGTCGAGCGAGGCGATCGACAAGGCCGAGGACCGCGAGAAGTTCAAGCAGGCGATGGCGAGGATAGGGCTCGCCTGCCCCAGATCGACGCTCGCGCATTCCATGGAGGAGGCGCTCAGGATCCAGCAGGACATCGGTTTCCCCGCCGTGATCCGGCCCTCGTTCACGCTCGGGGGCTCGGGCGGCGGAATCGCCTACAATCGCGAGGAGTTCGTAGCGATCTGCGAGCGGGGCCTGGACGCGTCTCCGACCCGCCAGCTGCTCATCGAGGAGTCGGTGATCGGCTGGAAGGAATTCGAGATGGAGGTGGTGCGCGACCGCAGGGACAACTGCATCATCGTGTGCTCGATCGAGAACCTCGATCCGATGGGCGTGCATACCGGCGACTCGATCACGGTCGCGCCCGCGCAGACGCTCACCGATAAGGAATACCAGGTGATGCGCGATGCCTCGATCGCCGTGCTGCGCGAGATCGGTGTAGACACCGGCGGCTCGAACGTGCAGTTCGCGGTCGACCCAGCGACCGGCCGCATGCTGATCATCGAGATGAATCCGCGCGTGTCGCGTTCCTCGGCGCTCGCGTCCAAGGCGACCGGGTTCCCGATCGCCAAGGTGGCGGCGAAGCTCGCCGTGGGCTACACGCTCGACGAACTGAAGAACGAGATCACCGGCGGCGCGACGCCGGCCTCGTTCGAGCCGAGCATCGACTACATCGTCACCAAGGTGCCGCGCTTCGCGTTCGAGAAGTTTCCCCAGGCGAACGACCGGCTCACCACGCAGATGAAGTCCGTCGGCGAGGTGATGGCGATCGGCCGCACGTTCCAGGAGTCCTTCCAGAAGGCGCTGCGGGGGCTGGAGGTGGGCGTCGACGGGCTGAACCAGAAGACCACCGACCGCGAGGCGCTGGAGAAGGAGCTGGGCGACCCCGGCCCGGAGCGCATCTGGTACGTGGGCGACGCCTTCGAGTGCGGGTTCACGCTCGAGGAGGTGCACCAGCTCACCCACATCGATCCGTGGTTCCTCGCGCAGATCAAGGAGATCGTCGACATCGAGATGGATCTCGACGACAGGCGCCTCGCCGACATCGACGCAGACACGCTGCGAGGCCTGAAGCGCCGGGGGTTTTCCGACCGGCGGCTGGCGCACCTGCTCAAGGCGACCGAAACCGAGGTCCGCGCCGCGCGCCGCCGACTGGGGATCCGGCCCGCGTACAAGCGCGTCGACACCTGCGCAGCGGAGTTCGCGACGCGCACCGCGTACATGTACTCGACCTACGAGGAGGAGTGCGAGGCGCAGCCCACCGACCGCAAGAAGGTGATCGTGCTCGGGGGCGGGCCGAACCGCATCGGCCAGGGCATCGAGTTCGACTATTGCTGCGTGCACGCTTCGCTCGCGCTGCGCGAGGACGGGTTCGAGACCATCATGGTCAACTGCAATCCGGAGACGGTCTCGACCGACTACGACACCTCCGACCGCCTCTATTTCGAGCCGCTCACGCTCGAGGACGTGCTCGAGATCGTCGACGTGGAAAAGCCTTTCGGTGTCATCGTGCAATTCGGCGGGCAAACGCCGTTGAAGCTCGCTAGGGATCTCGAGGCGAACGGCGTACCCATCATCGGCACCACGCCCGACATGATCGACATGGCCGAGGACCGCGAGCGCTTCGGGCGGCTCATCGACCGCCTGGGGCTGAAGCAGGCGCCCAACCGCTCGGCGCGCAACGAGGCCGACGCGCTCAGGCTCGCCGAGGAGATCGGCTATCCGCTGATGGTGCGGCCGAGCTACGTGCTCGGCGGCCGCGCGATGGAGATCGTCCACGAGCAGAGGGACCTGGAACGCTACATGCGCGAGGCGGTGAAGGTGTCGAACGACTCGCCGGTGCTGCTCGACCGCTTCCTCTCCGACGCGACCGAGGTGGACGTCGACGCAGTCAGCGACGGGGACAAGGTGCTGATCGGCGGCATCATGGAGCACATCGAGCAGGCCGGGGTGCACTCCGGAGACGCGGCGTGCTCGCTGCCCCCGCACTCGCTCTCGGCCGCGGTCGAGCGCGAGCTGCGCGAGCAGACGGTGGAGCTCGCGCACGCCCTCGGCGTCGTCGGCCTGATGAACGTGCAGTTCGCGATCCAGAGAGGCGTGATCTACGTGCTCGAGGTCAATCCGCGCGCGTCGCGCACCGTGCCCTTCGTCGGCAAGGCGACCGGCGTGCCGCTCGCCAAGATCGCGGCGCGCTGCATGGTGGGGAAGACGCTGGCGCAGCAGGGCGTGGGCGCGGAGGTCGTCCCGGGATATTTCTCGGTGAAGGAGGCGGTGTTCCCGTTCGTGAAGTTCCCCGGCGTCGACACCATCCTCGGGCCGGAGATGAAGTCGACCGGAGAGGTGATGGGCGTCGGCAAGGATTTCGCCGAGGCCTTCGTCAAGTCGCAGCTCGCCGCCGGGGCGAAGCTCCCGGAAGCCGGCACGGCCTTCGTCAGCGTGCGCAGCTCCGACAAGCTCGCGCTCGTTCCGGTGGCGCGCGACCTCGTCGAGCTGGGGTTCCGCCTCATCGCGACGCGCGGCACGGCCGAAGTCCTGTCCACGCACGGCATCAAGGTGAGCGTGGTGAACAAGGTCGCGGAAGGGCGCCCGCACATCGTCGACATGATCAAGAACGGCGAGGTGAATCTCGTCGTCAACACGGCGGGGGACCGGCGCACCTCGGTGTCCGATTCGCGCTCGATCCGGACCAGCGCCGTGCAGCGGCGCGTCACCTACTACACCACGGTGGCGGGCGCCAAGGCGGCCACCGAAGGGATGCGCCACATGAAAGCCCTGGTGCCGTACCCGCTCCAGGGACTGCACGCGGGCCTGCGCTCGCGGGGGCCTATTGCAAAGTGGCTCGAAAAGTGGTCACATTGAACCGCTGTCCACAAGCCTTTCCGTTCTGAATCACCAATGCCGCGGCCTGGCGCCCAACGCGCCGGGAAGCTTTTTTTCGATACGGCCATGAGCACGATACCGCTGACGACGACGGGAGCGGAGCTGCTGAAGCAGGAGCTGCATCGGCTCAAGACTGTCGACCGTCCCAGCGCCATCACCGCGATCTCGGAAGCCCGGACCCACGGCGACCTCTCGGAGAACGCCGAGTACGACGCGGCGAAGGAGCGGCAGAGCTTCATCGAGGGCCGGATCAAGGAGATCGAGGCCAAGCTCGCCAACGCGCAGGTGATCGACCCGAAGCTGCTCGACGCCGAAGGGCGCTGCGTGTTCGGCGCGACCGTCGATCTCGAGGAGATGAAGGACGGCGAGTCGGTGACGTATCAGATCGTCGGCGACGACGAGGCCGACATCAAGAAGGGCAAGATCTCGGTCAGCTCGCCGATCGCCCGCGCGATCATCGGCAAGTACGCGGGCGACCGGGTCGAGGTGCAGACTCCCGGCGGGGTCCGCAAGTACGAGGTGCTCGACGTCAGATACGAGTAGCTTCCCGCAGCTCCGCGCAGGGCTCGAGCGCGTTCCCGTCCAGCGGGCGCACCTCGCACTCGAGCTCCCACTCGTCGCCGTGAACTTGAAGGAAGCGCCTCGTCAGCTCGAGCGCTTCTGCCTTCGACTTCGCCTCCAGCATCGCGAAACCGCCGATCACCTCCTTCGCCTCGGTGAAGGGACCGTCGGTCACGCGCATCTTTCCGCCTGACAGTCTCACCCGGAAACCCTCCGCGGTCGGGCGCAGTCCCGCCGTGCTGATCAGATTGCCGGACCGGGTGAACTCCTCGATCAGCTTTCCCATGTCGGCCATGAGCTTCTCGCTCGGCTTCTGGCCGGATCGCTCGTTGATGCGGATCATCGACAGGAATCGCATGGTCTCTTGCTCCTCTTTGGTTTGCGTGCCTGGACCGTCCAGGCCGTACGGAGAGCGGGTCGAAGCCCGGTCTCGCCTGTACGACGAACGGGAAGGGCCGGAATCGACAGGCTCTAGGCGGTCCCGGGATTCTCGCGAAACAGCACGAGGACCTTCCCGATGTGCTGCACCGGCTGCGCGCCGGTCTTCGCGCAGATCTCTTCCAGCATCGCCGCGCGCTCCACGCGGCCGGCGTTGACCCGCACCTTGATGAGCTCGTGGCTCTTGAGGCTGCGGTCGATCTCGGAGATCACGGTGGGCGACAGTCCGTCTCCGCCGATCAGGACCACGGGATCGAGCTTGTGAGCGCGGCCCTTGAGCTCCTGGCGCCGGGCCGGGGACAGGTCGGCCATCGGGCTATCTTTGCGGCGGGGCGATCGCCTCGAGCTCGAAGCTGGCGCCGTCGCCCGTCAGGCGGAGGCGGCCGTCCTTGACGGCGTAGGTACGTACGCCGCCCACCTGCTTCACGACTTCGTCGAACAGCGACCCCGGCGGGCACATCGCATGCGTGATCGCGAATGGGGAGATCTGCATCAGCCCGGGCCCCGACGACTTCCAGGTTCCGCTGCCGCGGTTGCAGTCGACGCGCGCGCTGAGGATGCCGCCGGTGAGGAACGTAAAGGTGTACTTCGCCTTGTCGTCGGGCGCGAGGGTCCTGCCGTCGGCGGTCCGGAGGCTGGCGAGCTGCCAGCTCGTCCCGACGAGCTCCCGCCCGGGGGTCTGCGCCTGCGCGCAAGGCGCGAGGAGCAGCAGGATGGCAAGCTTCAGTTCACGCGATAATCGCATCGGGAGAAGTCTAGGCAATGGCACGCAGCAAATCCAGCAGGGCGTGGCTCGCGCGCCACGTGGCCGACCCGTACGTGCGCAGGGCGGGCGTGCAGGGCTACCGCGCGCGCTCGGCGTTCAAGCTGCTCGAGATGGTCCAGCGCGAGGGGCTGGCGATTCTGGGCCAGACGGTCGTGGATCTGGGCGCGGCGCCGGGCGGCTGGTCGCAGGTGCTCGCGCAGCGCGTGGGCGGATCGGGGAAGGTGATCGCGCTCGACCTGCTCGAGGTCGCTCCGATCCCCGGGGTGACGCTCATCCGGGGCGATTTCCGGGAGGAATCGGCGTTGCGTCGGCTGGAGGAGGCGCTCGATGGCCGGAAGATCGACCTTGTAGTCTCCGACATGGCCCCCAACATCAGCGGGGTGCGCTCGACCGACCAGGCCCGGAGCATCCATCTGTGCGAATTGGCGCTGGATTTCGCCAAATCCCATTTGAATCCGCGCGGTGCCCTGCTGGTCAAAGCCTTTCAAGGCTCGGGCTACCCCGAGTTTCTGGCGGCGATGAGGCGGGCTTTCGTCACGGTCGCCTCGCGGAAACCGGGCGCGTCGCGCGACGAATCGAAGGAGATGTATTTGCTGGGCAAGGGACTCGGGCCGGGCGCTGGTACCTAGGTCGGCTTGGGCTTAGAATGGGCGCGAAGGGGCGCAGAGAGGGAAAGGACGGAAGTTGAATAACCTATTCAAGAATCTCGTGATTTGGCTCGTCATCGGGCTGGTCCTGATGACCGTGTTCAATCAGTTCAACACGCGCCAGCAGACCCAGTCGGTCGTGGACTACTCGCAGTTCATGGAGGAGGTCAAGGCCGGGCGCATCGCCGAGGTCGTGATCGAGGGGCGCGATCTCAAGGCGAAGACCACCGACGGCAAGACCGTCAACAGCTACTCGCCGGGCGACATCTGGCTCGTCTCCGACCTGCTCAAGTACGGCGTGAAGATCAAGGCGAAGCGCGAGGAAGAGCCTTCGCTCCTCATGAACATCTTCGTCTCCTGGTTCCCGATGCTGCTCCTCATCGGCGTCTGGATATTTTTCATGCGCCAGATGCAGGGAGGCGGGCGCGGCGGCGCGTTCTCCTTCGGAAAGTCGCGCGCGCGCATGATCGACGAGTCGAACAACAACATCACCTTCGCCGACGTTGCCGGCTGCGAGGAAGCGAAGGAGGAAGTCTCGGAGCTGGTTGACTTCTTGCGCGACCCCACCAAGTTCCAGAAGCTGGGCGGGCGCATCCCCAAGGGCGTGCTCATGGTCGGCAACCCCGGCACGGGCAAGACGCTGCTCGCGCGCGCCATCGCGGGCGAGGCCAAGGTGCCGTTCTTCTCCATTTCGGGCTCGGACTTCGTCGAGATGTTCGTCGGCGTGGGCGCGGCGCGCGTGCGCGACATGTTCGACCAGGCGAAGAAGCACGCGCCCTGTATCGTGTTCATCGACGAGATCGACGCGGTCGGCCGCCAGCGCGGCGCGGGCCTGGGCGGCGGCAACGACGAGCGCGAGCAGACGCTCAACCAGCTCCTGGTCGAAATGGACGGCTTCGAGGGCACGACCGGCGTGATCGTGATCGCCGCGACCAACCGGCCCGACGTGCTCGACCCGGCGCTTCTGCGCCCCGGGCGCTTCGACCGCCAGGTGGTTGTGCCGCTCCCCGACATCCGCGGCCGTGAGCAGATCCTGCTGGTGCACATGAGAAAAGTCCCAGTGGCGCCCGACGTCAGGGCCGAGATCATCGCTCGCGGCACGCCGGGCATGTCCGGCGCCGATCTCGCCAACCTCGTCAACGAGGCGGCGCTCTTCGCCGCGAGGAAGAACAAACGCCTGGTGGACATGGACGATTTCGAGCGCGCCAAGGACAAGATCATCATGGGCGCCGAGCGGCGCTCGATGGTCATGCCCGAGGAAGAGCGCCGGAACACCGCGTATCACGAGTCGGGCCACGCTCTCGTCGCCAAGCTCATGCCCAAGACGGATCCGGTGCACAAGGTCACGATCATCCCGCGCGGGCGCGCGCTCGGTGTCACCATGCAGCTGCCCGATCAGGACCGCTACAGCATGGACCGCGATCGGCTGCTGTCGACCATCGCGGTGCTGTTCGGCGGGCGCATCGCCGAAGAAGTGTTCATGGGCCAGATGACCACGGGCGCGTCGAACGACTTCGAGCGCGCCACCGCCATCGCGCGCAGCATGGTGACGCAGTGGGGCATGTCCGACGAGCTGGGCACGATGGTGTACGGCGAAAACGAGGGCGAGGTGTTCCTCGGCCGCTCGATCACCACCCACAAGAACGTGTCCGAGGCGACGCTGCAGAAGGTCGACCAGGAGATCCGCAAGATCATCGACCAGCAATTTTCACTGGCCAAGAAGCTCATCCTCGACAACCGCGACAAGGTCGAGGCGATGACCAAGGCGCTGCTCGAGTGGGAAACCATAGATGCCGATCAGATCAACGACATCATGAGCGGCAATCCGCCGCGCCCGCCCAAGCCTACGCAAGCGCCGCAGCAGCCGCCCCAGACGGGCGCGCCCGGCGCGCCGGCACCGGCACCCGCCGCGTAGCCATCCTCAGGTCTCCGCCAACGCTCCGCTGCGGCCGCTTCGGGCTCGACCTGTCGCGCCCTCTGCTCATGGGCGTGGTGAACGTCACGCCCGACTCTTTTTCCGACGGCGGGCGCTTCCTCGAGCCCGAGGCCGCGGTCGCGCACGCGATGGCGCTGATCGAGGAGGGCGCGCACATCCTCGACGTCGGCGCCGAATCGAGCCGCCCGGGCGCGCAAGAGGTGCCGGCCGGCGAGGAGCTGTCGCGCCTCATGCCCGTGCTTGAGGGCCTGCGCGGCTGCGCCGTTCCCGTGTCCGTCGACACGACCAAGCCCGAGGTGATGCGCGCAGCGATCGCCGCCGGTGCTTCGATGATCAACGACATCGGCGCGCTGCGCGCCCCGGGCGCGATCGACGCCATCGCGGGCTCCGATGCAGCGGTCTGCCTGATGCATATGCAGGGCGAGCCGCGCACCATGCAGAAGGAGCCGCGCTACGGCGACGTGGCCGCCGAGGTCGCCATGTTCCTCGAGGAACGCGTCGCCGCGGCCATGGCGGGCGCCATCGCACGGGAGCGGATCGCGATCGACCCGGGGTTCGGCTTCGGCAAGAGCGTCGCGCACAATTTCGAGCTGCTGCGCCGCCTCGACCGCGTCGCCGCCATCGGGCCGCCGGTGGTCGTGGGCTG
>DATEGT010000076.1:0-15657 GCA_035280025.1 Burkholderiales bacterium
CGAGCGCAACGCGGCGATGGACATCGGCGGCGAGGATTTCGCCCTGGAGAACGGCATGGAGCCGACCGAGGAGACGCTGCTCATGCCCAAGCAGCAGATGATCTACGCCGCGCGCTCGGCGGGCATCATGCCGCTCGGCTACATCGCGAGCGTCGCGAGCTTCGGCGATCTCGAGGCCTTTCGCCGGATGGTGCAGCGCTCGCGCCAGTTCGGCTTCATGGGCGCGAGCTGCATCCATCCCGCGCAGGTCACGATCGTCAACGAGCTCTACTCGCCCTCGGCCGAGGAGCTCGCCCTCGCCCGGCGCATCCTCGAGGGAAACGCGAAGGCCAAAGCGGAAGGCCGGGCGTCGTTCGCGATCGACGGCAAGATGGTCGACGTGCCCGTGGTGGTGCGCGCCGAGCGGCTGCTCGAGCGGCACGCCGCGATCCAGGCGCGAATATCGAAAGGGAAGCCATGAAGCGTCTTTGCTCGATTGCATTCGTTTCGCTCGCCCTCCCGGGCTGCGCGGGCGTGATGGACACCGTGTCGGGCATCGACGCGCGCGTCCCGTCGAACCCGGGCACCGTGGTCTGGGGCCACCTGCCCGCGGAGCGGCCTCCGGTCGCCCGGCTCCGGTCGGGGCAGGTCGCGGCGATCGACACGGTTTCCCACCAGGGCCTGATCAACGGCACTGATCCCGTGCAATTCTTCGCCCAGGGGGGAATCGCGGCCAAGGACGTGCTGGAGGATGCGATCGAGATCTACAACAAGGTGCCGCGCCCCAAGGACGCCAGCGTCCACGTTCTGACCGGACCGATCTACATCGAAGGCGCCGAGCCGGGCGACATGCTGGAGGTGCGCATCGTCGACATCGCACCGCGCGTCCCGTACGGGGTCAACAACAGCGGCAAGGGTGCGGGCGTCCTGCCCGACCTGCACGCCAAGCCTTATCCGAAGGTGATCAAGTTCGACTTCCTGAAGAATGTCGCCCTGTTCGCGCCCCACGTCGAAGTCCCCCTCTTCCCGTTCATGGGCATCATGACGGTCACGCCCCCCGGAGGGCTGGCCAGCACGCGGCCGCCCGGCGCATACGGCGGCAACATGGATTTCACCATTCTGGGCAGGGGCACGATCCTCTACCTGCCCGTGCTGCGGAGCGGCGCGCTCTTCTACACCGGCGACGCGCACGCCGTGCAGGCCGACGGCGAGATCAACGGCACGGCGATCGAGACCTCGCTCACCGCGACCCTGCAGTTCGTCCTCCACAAGGGCGAAGGCAAGACCATGAAATGGCCGCGCGCCGAGGACAGGGACAATTGGTACGTAATGGGGATGGACGCCGACCTCAATGGGGCGCTGAAGCAGGCCGCCCAGGAGACGGTCGCTTTCTTCGTGCGCGAGAAGGGCATGACGGCCGCGGACGCCTACGCCCTCGCGAGCATCGCCGTCAACTACATCGTCGGCGAGGCGGTCGACCAGGTACAGATGGTCTACGGGCAGATACCCAAGGGCATATTCAAGTAGCGGAGGCCGCTACAGCGTCGCGCCCGGCTGCTCCAGCGCCTTCTCCGACAGCTGCGCGACGATCCACTCGTACGCGGCGTCCACCGAGTCGGTGCGGTAGACGAGGTCGATGTCCTCGCGGTTGATGGTGCCGTGCCGCGCGAGGGCCTCGAAGTCGATGACCTCGCCCCAGTATTCCGTGCCGAAGAGCACGATCGGCATGGGCTTGCTCATCTTTCGCGTCTGGACGAGGGTCAGCAGCTCGAACAGCTCGTCCAGGGTCCCGTAGCCGCCCGGAAAGACGATCACTGCCTTCGCGAGGTACGCGAACCAGAACTTGCGCATGAAGAAGTAGTGGAAGTGGAAGGAGAGCTCGCGCGTGACGTACTTGTTGTCGAACTCCTCCACCGGGATGGAGATGGTGAGACCGACGTTCATGCCTTTTGCTTCCGCCGCACCGCGGTTCGCCGCTTCCATGATCCCCGGTCCGCCGCCGGTGCACACGACGAAACGCCGCTCCTCGCGGTCGAGGGTCTTCGACCAGGTGGTGAGACGCGAGGCGAGCTCGCGCGCGGCCTCGTAGTAGGCGGACATCCTGAGCGCGGTCTGCGCCCGGTCGACCTCCTTGACGTCCTTCGCGCGGCGCACCATCCCCTCGGCGTCCTCGCGCGACTTGATGCGCGCCGAGCCCATGAACACGATGGTGTCGTCGACCTTGTGGCGGTCGAAGCGGCTCTTCGGCTCGAGGTACTCGGACAGGATGCGCAGCTCCCGGCCGTCCCTGCTGTTCAGGAAGTCCGCGTTCTCGTAGGCCTTGGTCTGGGCGCGTCTGTGTGCGGTCATGGGATCGAATCTCCGGCGGTCATGTTACCCGGCCCCGGACGAAAAAAAAGCCCGCCGGAGCGGGCTCTCTTCGGGACGGGCCGTCTTACTCGGCCATCCGGATGTTGATCGCCTGCGGGCCCTTCTGGCCCTCCGAAGCGTCGTAGGTCACCTTGTCGTTTTCCTTCAGGCTCTTGAATCCGGCCTGCTGGATCGCGGAGAAGTGAACGAACAAGTCCTTGCCGCCGTCGTCGGGCGTGATGAAGCCGTAGCCCTTGGCGTCGTTGAACCACTTTACCTTGCCTGTACTCATGATCTTTACCTGAAAAATTGAAAATATTGCGGGAACCAAGAAGAGAGCGACGAGGCCTTGAGCAGTACGGCGGGAAGCCTGCAGAGGACGGCGAGTTCAGTGCTTGAGAACCTGCGCGCCTCTTATACAGGGACGCGGCGGCGAGGTCAAGCGCAGCCGCCGCGCCGGGCTGCGCCGGGGGATGCCTTCAGCTGCCCGAAGCTCTCCGGTTTTCGAGGGCCGGCTTGACCGAATCGTAGAGGAAGCGCCCGGCGCGCCACACGGTCAGGAGGCGCGCGCTCCACGCGAACGCGAGCTTGGGGCGCAGCACCGCGATGGCGGTCACGAGCGCGACCACCAGATAAGGCCTCGCGCGCAGCCAGCCCGCCCAGGCGATGCCGCGGTCGGCGACCTTGAGCACGTTGCGGCACGCCTGCAGCTCACCGGCGAGCGCCTTGCGCTGGGCGCCGGCCTCCGAGACCAGGCGAGCGCGCCGCTCCAGCAGCTCGTCGAGCGAGCTCATCGCCCCGCGAGCTCCTTCTCGTCCTTGCGCAGCTCGGCGAGGGTCGCCGAGAGGAATTTCGGGCGCTGGCGCACGGCCTTTCGCAGCGAGACCAGGGCGGCGAGAGCCCCGATCGCGAACAGCCCGGCGATCGCGCCGATCGCGAGCAGGCGGTTGCCGTCCCAGAAGACCACCACGACCAGCAGCACCAGCAGCACCAGCGCGAGGCCCACGCAGAACGCGGCGACCACGCCGAGCACCAGGATGCGCGCGAGCCGCGCCCGCTCCTCGTCGATCTCGCTCGCGAAGATCTCGATGCGTGTCTGGACCAGCGCGACGAAGGTCTTCGCCAGGCCGCGCAGCGATTCGAGCAGGCTCTCGGTATGGCCGGGTTCTTCCGGCGCGATGTTGTCCGCCACGGCTACTTGCGGCCGATGAGCAGGCCCAGCGCGACGCCTGCGAGCACGGCGATGCCGACGGCGTTCCACGGGTGCTCGCGCACGTAGCCGTCCGCGGCGCGCACGCTGTCGCGCGCCTGCTCCGCCGCCTCCTCGGCGAGCGGCCCGAGCTTGAGCTTCGCCGCTTCCAGTCCCTCGTGCAGCCTGGCGCGCCCCGCCTCGGCCGTTTCTCCGACCGTCGCGCGCAGCAGCGCCTCGGCGTCGGAAATGACCAGCCTCAGGTCGGCGGCGAGCTTGTCGGCGGTGACTTCGTTCTCTTGCATGGCGACCCCTGTCGGGCGATTCTACCCGGATAGGATATCCCAAGAGCATGAATCGGACCCTGCCTGCGCCCGCGCGCACGAAGACCGCGCGCTCCCGGATTCTGCAGGGAGCGCCGGGCCGCGTTTGGGCGCGGCTCCGGCGCGTGCTCCGGCTCTTCCGGGCCGCGCCGCTCTGGGCCCGCGCGGCCTCGGTGCTTGCGCTCGCGGTCCTGCTCTGGGCCGCGGCCAACTGGACGGTTCAGGTGTGGCGCAAGCCGGCCGAGATGCTGTTCCCGGCGGGCCGGGCGCTGGTGAAGTCGCCGGCCGCGACCTGGCGCGAGTACGGCCCGCTGTTCCGCGAGCACTCGACCCCGGTGGTGTCAGCCGAGCTGCTCGCCGCGCTCGCGCAGGTGGAAGGGGCGGGCAACCCGGTGGCGCTGCCGCAATGGACCTGGCGGCTGAGCCGCAATCCCTTCGAGTGGTACCGGCCCTCCTCCAGCGCGGTCGGCATGTTCCAGATCACCGACGCGGCGTTCCGCGACGCCCGGCGCTATTGCATCCACGACCACGCGGTGGCCGAGGACGGACCGTGGTACGACCCGCGCTCCTGCTGGTTCAACGGGCTGTACACGCGCGTGCTCCCGGGCGACGCCATCGAGATGACGTCGGCCCTCCTTCACCGCAGCGTCGCCGGCGCGCTCGCCCGCCAGAGGATCACGGGAGCCACGCCCGCGCAGAAGCAGGACCTGGCGGCGGTGATCCATCTGTGCGGGCTCGCGCGGGGCGAGGCTTTCGCGCGCCGCGGGTTCCGCCCGGCCGCGGGAGAGCGCTGCGGGGCCCAGGATCTGCGCGGCTATCTCCTGCAGGTCGACGCGCTCAAGCGCCGGTTCGCCGCGCTCGACGCCGCCGGCTGATCACTGGATTTCTATCTCGAAGGTGCGCGGCCACTGCGGCCGCGTCTCGAGCGTGAAGTACACCCGGCCGATCTCCCGGTTGTCCGTGGTGCCGACCTGCACCTTCCATTCGCCCGGCTGGTAGTTCGACTTGAAGCCGTAGCCGCGGAAACCCTCGGCGCGCCCGCCGACGATCTTGATCGGGATCGTGTCCTGCAGCACCCAGCCGCGCTCGCCGTCCTCCCAGTACCAGCGCATCTGCACCTGGTCGGAGAAGCGCGTGGGCGAGAAGATGCGGAAGAACACGTAGATCCGGTCGCCCGGCTGGGCGAGGAACTCCTGGTCCCCGTGCTGCCAGATGCGCCAGATCGGCCTCTCGTGGCTCAGGCGGTAGTCGTCGCCGCTCTTCTCGACGGCGTGGTACACGCCGATGAAGGGGATCGACAGCGGCACCGGCGGAATGAGCCTCAGCCAGTAGAACACCAGAAAACCGACGAGCACGCCGCCCAGCGGAACCAGCATCTGCCTGCGCGCGCGCGGGAACAGGTCCGGCGCCCTCCGCCGGATCCACCACGCGACGCCGGCCACAGGGACGCAGCCGGCGAGCATCGAGACGAGGAACACCGCCAGGCCGATCGAGCCGACGAAGATCGGCACGACGTTGGCGGCAAAGCACAGCGAGCACAGCGCCAGCAGGGTGAACTTGAACGGCAGCCCCATCGACTTCATTCGCTCCGATTCGTTCGCCCACAGGAGGAACACCAGGAACGCGAGGAAACCGAACGAGACCAGCAGCGACGAGCTCTTGAAGAAGAAGATGGTATAGACGTTGAGCAGGGTCCCGAGGAAGAAGTGGACCAGCGCGGTGCGGTACTGGTAGTACCAGCGCACCAGCCGCATCCGCGTCCCCGGATCGGGCGCCGGCGCGGCTTCCTCGAAGAACATCTGCGTCAGCGCCGCGAGGATCACCGCCAGATAGACGAGCTGCTGGGCGATCGCGTGCCAGGAATCGGCGCGGTCGACCATGAGGATGTCGAACAGGAACCCGCAGATGAATGAGAGGACCGCGATCCTCTGCTCGTTCTTCGAGTAGTACAGGCGCAGGCGCTCGATCGCGCCCAGCGCGGGAACGGCGTCGCTCATGTTCCGGTTCCCGCTTTCCATCGATCCAGCAGCTTGCGCGCGAACACCGCGCCCAGCGCGTCGTCCTCGTGCATGAAGTACACGTACGCGCGCTCCAGCGCGAGCGCGGCGATGCGCCGCGCCCATTCGCCGAGCTCGGCGTCCTCGTAGTGCGTGCGCCGCAGCCGCAGGTAGGCGCTGCCCGCCGTCGCGATCACCGGAGGCGAGTCGCCCTCGTCGGTGTCGGTGTAGCAGAGCATCGCGCCCTTGCCGCGCAAGACCTCGTACACCTCCTCGTCCCGCCAGGAGTCGTTGCGGAACTCGAACGCGGCGGCGCGCCCGGCCGGCAGCAGCGCGAGGAAGTCGCGAAGCCGCGGCAGGTCCTTCTTCAGGAAAGGCGGCAGCTGGAAGAGCAGCGGCCCGAGCTTCGCGCCGAGCGCCTGCGCGCGCCGCAGGAACTCGGCGACGTGCGTCTCGCACTCCTTGAGGCGCAGCTCGTGGGTGATGCGCCTCGGCGCCTTGAGGGTGAAGGAGAAGGCGTCCGGAACCTGCCCGGCCCAGCTCGCGAGCATCGCTTCCGCGGGCATGCGGTAGAAGGTGTTGTTGATCTCGACCGTCGCGAAGTGCGAAGCGTAGTAGCGCAGCATCTGGTCGACGGGATGCTTCTCCGGATAGAACTTTCCGAGCCACTCCTTGTAGGAGAAGCCGCTCGTTCCGGCCAGTAGCTGCATTGCACGGTTTGATCGAGGGACGCCAGCCGGATTTATACCCTATCCGGGCGGAACGCGAAAACGCGGGCGACGGCTCGAAGCCGTCGCCCGCAACCTCCCCGCTGCCCGGGGTACCGGCGCGCAGCGGCCCGTCAAGCTCCCGCTCTCACGCGGCCTGCGGCCTTCCGGTCACGGCGGGCTTGGCCGATCCCGCGTACACGGTCTTGAACTCGTGCAGCGCGATCGCGAGGCAGGTGACCGCCCAGAACACCGGGTACTCGATCCCGCCCTTGTTCCACACCCAGCCGACGCCCCTCGCGGTGAGCAGCGCCCACGCGGCGATGCCGAGCACCGCCGCCGCGCCCAGGGCCGCGTAGCGGGTGCAGACGCCGAGGATCAGGCAGATCCCGGAGAGCGCCTCGGCGCACGCCGCGATCCAGACCCAGACTTCGCCGGGCGCCATTCCCGCCTTCTCGAAGAACTGCACCGTCGGAGCGGAGAGCGTCATCCATTCCGCGAACTTGCCCGCGACGTGCGGGAACATGAGTGCTCCCGCCATGATGCGCAGGATATTCCACTCGTTCGTGAGATCGAAATTCTTCGCGCGGACCGTGAAGTCTTCGCTGCGGAGGCCGAGCATGGCATTTCTCCTTTGTCGTTGGTTGCGGTTCAATGTTGAGCCCGTGGCCGCCGCCGGGTTTGACGCAGGTCAAGCGCGCCGCGTAGGAATATTCCTATTCGAGCCTGCATCCCCCGCTTGGACGGGCCGCCGTTCTCCCCATAGAATCGGCCACATGCCCAAAGCCAAGCGCGCCGTGCTGGCCGATCCGTCGGCGGCGGCCAGGCTGCTCGACGAGTACTCGAAGAAGCGCGCCTTCGACGCGACGCCCGAGCCCGCGCCCGCCCCCGCTCCCGGAACGGGCCTCCTCCTTTTCGTGGTGCAGAAGCACTCGGCGCGCCAGCTGCACTACGACTTCAGGCTGGAATGCGACGGCGTGCTCAAATCCTGGGCCGTGCCCCGGGGCCCTTCTCTCAACCCCGCCGACAAGCGCCTCGCGGTCATGACCGAGGACCACCCGTACGAATACGCCTCGTTCGAGGGTGTGATTCCCCCGAAGCAATACGGCGCCGGCGAGGTGATCGTGTGGGACTGCGGCCCGTATACGCCCGACGAGGACCGCAAGGGGCACTGGTACCACGACCGCGCGCACGCCGAGCGCCTCGTCAGGGAGGGCATCGCCGCGGGCAAGCTGAGCGTCACGCTGCGCGGCGCCAAGCTCAAAGGCTCCTTCGCGCTCGTCCGCACCGCCAGGAGCCCCAAGGACTGGCTGCTGATCAAGCACAAGGACCGCTTCGCCGGCGAGACCGACGTCACCGGAAAGGATCACTCGGTCCTGTCCGGCCTCATGGTCGAGAACCTCAAGGCCCTGCCGGTGCGGCGCATGCCCGCGTCGCAGCTCGTCCTCTCCGGGAAACCCGAGGCGCTGCCGGCGAAGCTGCTGCCCATGCTCGCCGAGTCGCGCGACGGCGTCTTCGCGGGGGCGGGATGGATGTGGGAGCCCAAGCTCGACGGCTACCGCGTGCTCGCCTTCGTGGACGACAAGGAGGTGAAGCTGCGCTCGCGCCGCGGCCTGGATCTCACCGCGTCCTTCCCGAAGCTCGCGCAGGAGCTGGCGCAGCAGCAGGTGAAAGGCATAGTACTGGACGGCGAGATCGTCGCCTTCGGCGCGGACGGGCGTCCGTCGTTCGCCGCGCTGCAGGAGCGCGCGCAGCTCAAGACCGAGCGCGAGATCGCCGCGGCCGACCGCGCGACGCCGACGGTGCTCTTCTGCTTCGATCTGCTGCACTTCGCCGGTTTCGACGTGCGCTTGTCGCCCTATTCCGAGCGCCGGCGCTGGCTCGAGCAGTGCCTGCTGCCCTCGCCCCACGTGCAGCTCGTGCACGCCGAGGAGAGCGGCGAGGAGCTGTACCAGGCGGCGCTCGCGAGCGGCTTCGAGGGCGTCATCGCCAAGCGCAGGGACAGCCGCTACGAGGCCGGCAAGCGCTCGCAGGCCTGGCTCAAGATCAAGCCGGTGAAGAGCGCCGAGTTCGTCGTCGGCGGATTCACCAAGGGGAAGGGATCGCGCGGGGCGCTGGGCGCCTTGCTTCTCGGGTACTGGGACGACGGCAAGCTGCACTACTGCGGCCACGTCGGCTCGGGATTCGACGAGCGCAGCCTCGCCCAGGTGAAGACGCGGGTGGAGAAGCTCGCATCCGACGCGCGCCCGTTCGCCGAGCAGCCCGAGCTCAACGGGCCCACGACCTGGGTGAAGCCGCAACTCGTCGCCGAGGTCGAGTTCCAGCAGTGGACCCCCGACGGGTTGCTGCGCGCGCCGGTGTTCCTGCGGCTGCGCGACGACGTCGACGCGAAATCGGTTCGTAAACGCGACCCGAGCACTGTCTCAAACGAGCGTCCGGTCGCGGACGCCGCGCCGAGCTCGGGCAACAGCGAGATCGACGCCGTGCTGCGCCAGCTCGACAACAAGAAGACGGCGGTCACCATCGCGGTCGGGAAACACACGCTCAAGCTCACCCATCTCGACCGGGTCTACTGGCCCGCCGACGAGGCGCTGAAGCAGGGAGCGATCACCAAGCGCGACCTGCTGCGCTACTTCGCGAAGGTGTCGCCCTTCATGCTCACCCACCTCGCCGACCGGCCGCTCACCATGATCCGCATGCCCGAGGGCATCGGCGGCGAGCGCTTCTACCAGAAGCACTGGGATCCGGAGCTGCCGCCGTTCGCGAAGAAGATCACGATCTTCTCCGAGCACAAGGACGAGCGCCACGACTACCTGCTGTGCGAGAACCTCGCGACCCTCTTGTGGCTCGCGCAGTCGGGAACGCTCGAGTTCCACGTGTGGCACTCGCGCGCGAAGCCGGGCCCCGACGCGGCGACGCAGAGCACCGACACCTCCTCCTCGCTCGCGGGCCTCGAGGGCTCGATCCTCAACTATCCGGACTACGTGGTGTTCGACATCGACCCCTACATCTACTCGGGCAAGGAGAAGCCGGGCGACGAGCCCGAGCTGAACACCGTCGCCTTCGAGAAGGGCAAGGAGGTCGCGTTCGCGCTGCGCGAGCTGCTCGCCGGGATGGGCCTGGAAGCGGTGGTGAAGACCTCCGGCAAGACCGGCCTGCACGTGTTCGTCCCGATCGAGCGCACGCTCGACTTCGACGCGGCGCGCAAGGTGAGCGAGACGGTCGGCCGGCACCTGGTGCGGCTGCGCCCGAAGGAAGTCACAGTGGAATGGAGCGTGCCCAAGCGCACCGGCAAGATCTTCATGGACTACAACATGAACGTGCGCGGGAAAACGCTCAACTCCGCCTACTCGCCGCGCGGCGCGCCGGGCGCGCCGGTGTCCATGCCGCTCACCTGGGAGGAGCTCGCCCGGGCGCATCCGCTCGACTTCCGCATCACGAACGCGCCCGAGCGCCTCGCGCAGACCGGCGACCGCTGGAAGGACGCCCTCGCGGGCAAGCAAAGCCTGGAACGTGCGCTCGGGCGCGCGAAGGCGTAGAATCCCCGCCCCAAGAAGGACTTAACGGGGGTAAGCATGGCCGCACGACCGATCGCCACCCTGACCGTCTCGTTCGGGCTGGTGTCCATTCCGGTGAAGCTCTACTCGGCGACCGAGGCGAGCCGCGCGATCTCGTTCAACCTGCTGCACAAGGGCTGCGGCTCGCGCCTGAAGCAGCAGTACCTGTGCGTGAAGGAAGACGTCGTCGTGCCGCGCGAGGACATGGTCAAGGGCTACGAGTTCGAAAAGGACCAGTACGTGATGTTCACGCCCGAGGAGCTGAAGCTGCTCGAGGAGGCGGGAACGCACACCGCCGACATCGCTGAGTTCGTGCCGGTCGAATCGATCGATCCGGTGTACTTCGACAAGGCCTACTACCTCTCGCCCGACAAGGGCGGGGCGAAGCCGTACGCGCTTCTCGCCCGCGCCTTGCGCGAATCGAAGCGCTGCGCGCTCGGACGCTGGGCGGCGCGCGGCAAGCAGTACATCGTGATGATCCGCCCTGTCGACGATGGCCTCGTCATGCAGCAGCTGCTCTACGCGGGCGAGGTGCGATCGATCAAGGAGCTGGAGATCCCGGACACCGAGGTCAAGGATGCCGAGCTCAAGCTCGCGCAGCAGCTGATCGAGCAGCAGGCCTCCGACAAGTTCGATCCGACGACCTACACCGACGAGGTGCGCGAGCGCGTCGAGGCCGCGGTGCAGAAGAAAGTCGAGGGCCAGGAGATCACCATGGTCGACGCCCCCGAAGGCGGCGCCGAGGTCATCGACCTGATGGAAGCGCTGCGCGCCAGCCTGGGGAAGAAGGCGCCGGCCCCCGCGAAGGCGGCGGAATCCGAAGCGCGCAAGGCGCCGAGGCGCGCGCAGCAGGCGGAAGCCGCGCCCAAGAAGGCGGCCAAGAGATAGCACCCGCCGCCGACACCACCGCAACGCAGCACTACGGCGTCCGCGACGTCGAGCGGCTCCTTCGCCTTCCCCGCAGCACCATCCAGAGCCTCGTCGACGCCGGCTTCGTCACGCCCGGGCGCGGACCGCGAAAGTCGTGGCGGTTCTCGTTCCGCGACCTGATCGTGCTGCGCACCGCGCAGGCGCTCGCCTCGGCGAAGATCCCGCCGCGGCGCATTACCCGCTCGCTCAAGGCGCTGCGCCGCCGCCTTCCCGAGGCGATGCCGCTCTCCGGCCTGTCGATCGAGGCCCTGGGCGACCGCGTCGTCGTGAAGGAAGGCGCGCGCCGCTGGCGCGCCGAAACCGGCCAGTACGTTCTCGATTTCGACGGCGACCCGGCGGGCGGAGCGCTCAGCGTGATCGCGCGCGGCGCCCCGGCGCAGAGCGCCGAAGGCTGGTTCGAGCGCGGATGCAATCTGGAGCACGGCGACCCCGCGGCCGCGCGCGAGGCCTACGAGCGGGCGCTGCAGGCCGATCCGGGGCACGCCGGGGCGCACCTCAACCTCGGCCGTCTGCTGCACGAGACCGGACGCCTCGCCGAGGGCGAGCGCGTCTACCGCCGGGCGATACTCGCCTGCGGCGGCGAGCCCCTGCTGCTGTACAACCTGGGGGTCCTGCTGGAGGACATGGGCCGCAAGAGCGCCGCGATGGACGCGTACGAGGGGGCGCTGCACCGGGATCCGCGCTTCGCCGACTGCCACTACAACCTCGCGCTCCTGTGCAGGTCGCTCGGCCGGCCCAAACAGGCGCTGAAGCACATGGCCCAGTACCGCAGGCTGGTGAAGCCGCAGCGATGAGGATCCTCGCCGCAGCGGCCCTGCTCGCGGCCGCCTCCGCCGCGCTCGCCCAGAGCGGATCGGCGCGCCTGTCCACCCGGCCCGGCCTGGAGATCGGCGGTCAGATCGCGTCCTACGACTACAAGGAGCCCGGCCTCGCCGAGCTCGAGGGGAGCCGGCTGGGCTTCGTCGGCGCATGGACTTCCACGATCGGCGCGGGCGTCTTCGCGAGAATCGATGCGCGGGCCTCGTACGGCTCGCTCGACTATCGCGGCTCCGGGTCGATGAGCGGCGTCCCCGACCTGATCCTGGAGACCCGGGCGGTCGCCGGGTTCGATTGGGACCTGGGCGGCGCAACGCTCTCTCCCTACGCGGGCCTGGGCTACCGCTACCTGTACGACGACCTCAACGGCTACTCCTCGACGGGCGCAGCGGGGTACCGGCGCTATTCGAACTACCTGTACGCCCCGATCGGCCTGACGCTGCGGTTCGCTCTGAGCGCCGACTGGGTGCTCGCTCCGACCGCGGAGCTGGACGTGTTCCTCCGGGGGAAGCAGAAGTCCATGCTCAGCGACGCCAATTCCGCCTTCAGCAACGTGACCAACACGCAGGACCACGGCACGGGGTACCGGCTCTATCTCATGTTCGAGAGGGACCGCCTGGCGGTCGGCCCCTACCTGCACTACTGGCACATCCAGGACTCCGACGTGCAGCCGATCGGAGGAGGCCAGCTCGGCCTGGAGCCCGAGAACTTCACCCGCGAGTACGGACTGGAGCTGCGCTACCGGTTCTAGCGGCGGGCGCTCCACTCGCCGCCGAGGATCTTCTCCGCCCAGAAGAGTCCGGCGACGGTCTTCGAGTCGGTGATCCTCCCCTCGCGCACCCAGGCGAGCGCCGCCTCGAGCGGCAGCGTGAACACCTCGAGGAACTCCTCGTCGTCGAGCTTCGCCTGCTCGTGCTTCAGGCCCGTGGCGAGGTAGATCTCGATGTGCTCGTCCGAGTAGGCGATCGCGATGTTGATGGTCGCGACGTGCGTCCACTCGGCCGCGGTGTAGCCCGTCTCCTCGCGCAGCTCGCGCTTGGCGGTCGCGAGCGGATCCTCGCCCGGGTCGATCTTGCCCGCGGGGATCTCGATCATGTCCCGGCCCAGCGGGTAGCGGAACTGCCGCTCCATCACCAGCTCGCCCGCGTCGGTGACCGCGAGCACGGCGACCGCGCCGGGGTGAACGATGTATTCGCGCTCCGCGGACGCGCCGTCGGGGAGGCGAACGGTGTCGCTGCGGACCTTCAGGAGCTTGCCGTCGTAGACCAGCGTGCTGGACAGCCGGTGCTCGCGCAGGTCTTTCCCGGCCGCCACGGCTAGAAGCCCTTCATCGCCAGCAGGCACCACTCCATCAGCTTCTGCGGCAGGATCCCGAGCGCGAGCATCGCGAGCCCGTTGGCCGAGAGCAGGATCCCGATATCGCGCCGCGCGCGGATCCCGGAGGTCTCTCCCGGCTCGTCGAAGTACATCACCTTGACGATGCGGATGTAGTAGAACGCGCCGATGAGCGCGAACAGCACCGCGACCACGGCGAGCCACACCCTGCCCGCGCCGAGGACGGCCTGGAGCACCGCGAGCTTGGCGTAGAAGCCCACCGTGGGCGGCACGCCGGCGAGCGAGAACATGAGGAGCAGCATGACGAAGGCGAACCAGGGGCTGCGCGCGTTCAGGCCCTTGAAGTCCTCGATGCGCTCGGCTTCGAAACCCTTGCGCGACAGCAGCACCACCATGCCGAAGGCGCCGAGGCTCATGAGCACGTAGATCACGGCGTAGAACATCGCCGCGCTCCAGGCCTCGTGCGCCGACAGCGCGTTGCCGCCGACGATCCCGGAGAGCAGGCCGAGCAACATGAAGCCCATGTGCGAGATCGTGGAGTAGGCGAGCATTCGCTTGATGTTGCTCTGCGCGATCGCGGCGAGATTGCCGATGCCCATCGACAGCACCGAGAGGATGACCAGCATGTCCTGCCAGCCGCTGGGAAACTGCGGCGTGTCGCCCGAGAGCGAGGGCAGCGCGTTGACCAGCAGCCGCATCGCCATGGCGAAAGCGGCGAGCTTCGGGCCCGTGCTGATGAAGAGCGTCACCGCCGAAGGCGCGCCGTGATACACGTCGGGAATCCACATGTGGAACGGCACCACGCCCACCTTGAACGCGAGCCCGGAGACGACGAACACCAGGCCGAAGGCGAGCACCGCCGAAGTCGCGCCCGGCTCGCCCTGCAGCATCCGCGCGGCGCCCGAGGCGACCTTGTCGATCTGCAGCGTGCCGGTCGCCCCGTAGATCATCGACATCCCGTAGAGCAGCAGGCCCGAGGCGAGCGCGCCCAGCACGAAGTACTTCATCGCCGCCTCGGTGGAAACCGCCGAATCGCGGTCCAGCGCGACGAGCGCGTAGAGGCACAGCGACATCAGCTCCAGGCCCAGGTACAGGGTGAGGAAATGGTTGGCGGAGATCATCACCATCATTCCCAGGGTCGCGAACAGCGCGAGCACGAAGTACTCGCCGCGGTACAGGCCGCGGTCGGCGAGGTAGACGCGCGAATACACCAGGCACGCCGCCACCACCAGGTAGGTGAACATCTTCAGCACGGTCGCCATCATGTCCGACACGAACATGCCGTTGAAGGTGGTCGCCTGCACTCCCCCCGTCTTCGCGGTCACCGACAGGGTCAGCAGCGCGCAGCCGGCGAGCGCAACGAGCGACAGCGCGTAGCTCACCCAGCGCGCGCGGTCCGGGAGGAACAGGTCGATCACCAGGATCGCGCAGCCCGCGGCGAGCAGGAAGATCTCGGGGTACGCGGGCAGCATGATGGGGAGGTTGCTCGGCACCGTCCTCTCCTAGAGCTTGCTCACCGCGAGATGCCGCAGCAGGTCGTTCACTGAGGCGTGCATGATCTCGGTGAAAGGCGCCGGGTACAGGCCCATCCACAGCACGGCCGCCGCGAGCAGCCCCAGCACCAGCAGCTCGCGCGGGCTTGCGTCCTTCAGTGCGGCGACGTGCTCGTTCGCCGCCTCGCCGAAGACGACGCGCTTGTACATCCACAGGGTATAGGCGGCGCCGAAGACGAGCGTCGTCGCCGCGACCAGCGCGATCCAGAAATTGAACTTCATCGCGCCGACGATCACCATGAACTCGCCGACGAATCCGGAGGTCGCCGGCAGGCCGCAGTTCGCCATCGCGAACAGCATCATCAGCGCGGCGAACTTCGGCATGGTGTTCACCACGCCGCCGTAGTCGGCGATCGCGCGCGAGTGCATGCGGTCGTACATCACGCCCACGCACAGGAACAGCGCCGCCGAAACGAAGCCGTGCGAGATCATCTGCACCAGGCCGCCTTCCATGCCGTAGGCGTTGAAGATGAAGAAGCCCAGGGTGACGAAGCCCATGTGCGAGATCGAGGAATAGGCGATCAGCTTCTTCATGTCGGTCTGCGCGAGGGCGACGAGGCTGATGTAGGCGATCGCGACGAGCGACAGCGTGATCATGAAGCCCGCGAGGTAGTGGCTCGCGTCCGGCAGGATCGGCAGCGAGAAGCGGATGAAGCCGTAGGCGCCGAGCTTCAGCAGGATCGCGGCGAGCACCGCCGAGCCTCCCGTTGGCGCCTCGACGTGAGCGTCGGGGAGCCAGGTGTGCACCGGCCACATCGGCACCTTCACCGCGAAGGCCATGAGAAAGGCCATGAACAGCACAATCTGCGCGTCCAGCGGCAGCGGCAGCTTGTGGTAATCGAGCACCGCGAAGCTGCCGCCCGACTTGTTGTACAGATACAGGAACGCGAGCAGCATCAGCAGCGAACCGAGCAGCGTGTAG
>DATEGT010000077.1:0-3476 GCA_035280025.1 Burkholderiales bacterium
TTGGCGATCGCCGCGACGCGGATCGCGTCGAGGTCGGCGAGTCCGAGCGAGATCAGGATGGGAGCGACCACCGCCCAGGGGTAGCCGAAGCCGACGAGTCCCTCGAGCAGCGCGCCGAAGGCCCAGGCGAAGAGCATCGTCTGCACGCGCACGTCGAGGGTCCCCTGCGCGATCAGCCAGCGGCGGAAGCTCTCGAACACGCCGGTGATCACCAGCGTGTTGAACAGCATCACGCCCCAGATCGTGATCCAGTCCACGTTCCACACGCCGGTCGCCGACCCGTACACGTAGGCGCGCATCCCGTCCTCCACGGGCATGTGCCACACCCAGGCGGCGAGGATGAAGGTGACGATCGAGCCGACCAGCACCGCGATCCAGGCGGAGACGCGGAAGACGGCGAGCAGGATCAGGAGCAGGACGACGGGGACGAGAGCGGTGAGGCAGGTGAGGAAGAGGCTATGGAGCGGGTCGACGATCTGCGTGAACATCGGTCCTCCTTCCAATGGGCGGCGCGCCGACCAATATACGCGCGCGCCCCGGGGGAGGTTTCATGAAAAAAACTTATCGGTCGTGAGCCGCTCGCCCGCAAGCTGACGAATCAGTAAGCTTGCGCACCGGGGAATGTCGGCGCGGGCGATGGACTCCGCCGATGTCCCCGGTTCATCTCGCCCTTACCGATCTCCGTTCAGCGCGGGGCAGGAGCCGCCGAAGGATCCGGTGGTCGAGGGGTTCGGCTTGTGCAGCTGGATGTTGCCCCCGCCGCCGTCGCCGGGCGCGCAGGGCGCCTGCGATCCCAGGAAGTGCGGGAAGCACTGCTGCGTGGTGTCGTACACGACGGCGCCGGCCTTCCTCAGGCGGATGTCGAACTGGTCGTTGACGCCGGGCTCGCCCGAGTCCCTCGCCTGCACCACGAAGTCGACGTCGCCGAACAGGTTCGTGCTCGCGGTGCCGCACACCTGGCGCGCGCCGATCGGCCTTCCCTTGTCGTCGTTGCTCGAGTCCACCTCGAAGTAGCCGGTGATGCTGGTCCAGTGGACGTTCAGGCCCAGGCCGTGGTCGATGTACTCCAGGTGCCCCCAGGTCGGCGTGCCGTCCTTGCAGCCGCCGCCGACGCCGAAGTTCGCCTTGTTGCCGTTGTGGAAGATGAAGCCGCCGCCGGTGAGGAAGTCGCACGGCCAGGCAAAGGCGGAGCCGCTGATAAGGGCGAGCGCTGCGATGGCGAACGCCTGACGAATTCTGCGCATGTCTGTTCTCCGTTGGAATCTGCGGTTACTGGACCGCGGCGGTCGCGGTGCCGATCGCCACGTCGGCGACGCCGCCGACGATCACGTGCAGCGCGTTGACCACGATGCCGCCGAGGGTGGAGGTCTGCTCGTTGACGATCATGGTTCCGCCGGGGATCGCGATCGACTGGTTGGGGTCTCCGCTCACCGGGATCTGCACGCCGTTCAGCGACAGGTTCGTGAGGCTGGAGGAGGCGGAGCTCGCGCCGCCCGAGACCGCCTGAGCCTGGGCCGAGACGAAATCGGCGCCGATGCTGCTGCCGGCGATGGAGAGGGCGAGGTTCGCCAGCGACGCCGCGGAGTCGACCTGGTCCGGATAGCCGATCGTCGACGCCTGCGGAACGTCGGCGGTCAGCGCCCCCAGGAGGTTGCCCGAGGACTGCGATGCGTCGCGCGCGTCGGTGGGACCGTTGAGGGTGCCGGTGTTCGCCAGCGCGAGGTTGGTGTTTCCGAGCAGACCGAAAACCGTGGCCTGCACCGCGGCGGCCTGTCCCGCGACCGCGGGCGCCGGCGTGCCTCCGCCGCCTCCGCCGAGCAATCCGCCCAGCCCGCCCAGCTGGGCGCTGGCGGCTCCGGGCCAGACGAGCAGGCCGGCGACTGCGGCGAGAATTCCGATGAACGTGGAGCTGGGTAGCTTCGTGCTGCGCATGAGACCTCCTTCTGCGGTTTTTTCCTTGTCGGATGCTGCGCCCGTATTTGTAGGCGGCGCATGTGTCAGGACCGCAAAGGGGGCTTAGGCGCTTTGGCGTGCGCCGATCGGAGGATTGGGACGACCCGGACCGGAAGACGATCGCCCGCCGGGCCGGCGGGCCTGAGGCTGGAGAGGCTCTAGCTTCCTGCGACCTCGAGCTCGACCCGTACGTTGTTGCGCGTGGCGTGCGAGTACGGGCAGATCTGCTCGTGCGCCTCGCGCGCGAGCGCGGCGAGCTCGGCCTGCGGCAGGCTCTTGTCGTTCACGCTGAGCTTCACCGCGATGCCGAAGCCTCCCGCGTCGCGCGGGCCGATCGAGACGGCGCAGGTGATGCGGGCCCTGGAGGCATCCTTCTTGTGCTTCTTGCCGATGAAGTCGAGCGCCCCGCCGAAGCAGGCCGCGTAGCCGGCGGCGAACAGGTGCTCGGGCGTCGCCGTGCCGGCCTTGCCCGGGCCGCCCATTTCCCTGGGCACCGAGAGATTGGCCTTGACGACGCCGTCGCTCGTCTCGGTGTAGCCGTTGCGCCCGCCCGTGGCGGTCGCGGTCGCGGTAAACAGGGGCTTGATCGTGTCCATGCGGTCTCCGGAAAACGTGCTCGGGCCGACATTATGGCCCCTTCGGCAAAGCCGGCCGGGCGGCGGCTACTTCTTCGGCGGGAATTTCTCGAGCATCTGCGCGACGACCTCGTCGATGCGCTTCTGCTGCTCCTCGGGCGTGGGCTGGGGCAGGACGGCGCCGGAGGCCGTCGCGCGCCACACCAGCGACTTCGTCTTCGCGTCGAGGAAATCCAGGACGACCGTGCCTTCCTTCTTCTCGATGGGCTTGCTCTTGCCTCCACCCACCGACACCCTGCCCGCCCGGCCCACCGGGATCCCGACCGACACGCCCATCCCGACGCTGCCGCCGTACGCGGTCCGGCCCGAGAGCTGCATCGCGATCAGGAAATCGGGGCTGTTCCCCGGCGTGCGCCCTTTCGCCTGCAGGCCGCGGTCCACCGAGCCGCGAATTCTTTTTACGAGCAGATCGTCCGCCGCGGCGTTGCCGGTCGCGGGCATCCAGGAGAAAGTCTTGAGCGCGGCGAAATCCGCTCCCGTGTCGTAGTCGAAATCGATATCCATCGGGGGCGTGACGCAGCCCGCGAGGGAAATGCCGAGCGCCGCCGCCAGTATCGTGTTCCTCATCGTCGCCTCCTTTCCAGAGGCCCGTGAAAAGCTCTAGCGCACCGGAATGCTCTTCACCACCTTGAGCGATTGCGTATCGATCACATCCAGCGCGCCCGGGTCGTCGGCGATCCCCACCACCACCCGCCCGCCGTCCTTCGTCACCGAAATATTGTTGGGGTGGCCGCTCAGGGGAATCTTCTTCGCGATCTTCCCGCTCGCGCGGTCCACCACGTCCAGCGTGCTGTCCGACTCGTTGCTCACGTACACCCGCGACCCGTCCGGCGCGAAATCGATCCCGTGCGGCGCCTCGATCCCGGAGATCACCTGCACCACCTTGTT
>DATEGT010000078.1:0-5146 GCA_035280025.1 Burkholderiales bacterium
GATCAACGACCATTTGCCCGACGACATGGTCGACGCCGAGCAGATCGAGTCCATCATCTCGACGTTCAACGACATGGGCATCCAGGTCTACGACGAGGCCCCGGATGCGGACGCGCTGCTCATTTCGGAGACCGCGCCCGCGGGCGTGCCCGACGAGGATGCGGAGGAGGAGGCCGAGGCCGCGCTCTCCACCGTCGACCCGGAGTTCGGGCGCACCACCGATCCGGTGCGCATGTACATGCGCGAGATGGGCTCGGTCGAGCTGCTTACGCGGGAAGGCGAAATCGAGATCGCGAAGCGGATCGAGGACGGCCTCAAGCACATGATCCAGGCGATCTCGGCCTGCCCGACGACCATCGCCGAGATTCTCGATCTCGCGGGAAAGGTCCAGCGCGACGAGATGCGAATCGACGAGCTGGTCGACGGGCTGATCGACCCCAACGCGAAGGACGAGCCGATTCAGGAACTCGCCGACGACGTGGAGCCCGAGGAGGAAGAGGAAACGGAGGGCGAGGACGAAAGCGCCGCCCTTTCAGCGAGCTTGCTGCAGCTCAAGGAAGACGCGCTCGCACGCTACGCCAAGATCAACCGGCTCTACGAAAAGATGAAGAAGGCGCTGGTGGAGCACGGGCACCGCAGCAAGGAATATATCCGGGTGCGCGACCAGATCGGCAACGAGCTGATGAGCATCCGCTTCACCGCGCGCATCATCGAGAGGCTGTGCGACAGCCTGCGCGGCATGGTGGAGGAGGTCCGTGGGCACGAGCGCGAGATCATGAACCTTTGCGTGAACAAGGGCAGCATGCTGCGGCCTCACTTCATCAAGGAGTTCCCCGGAAGCGAAACCAACATGCGCTGGGTGAAGAACGAGATCGCGGCGGCCAAGCCCTGGAGCGGACAGCTCGCCCGTTTCGAACCGAACATCCTCGAGCAGCAGCAGAAATTGCTGGCTATCCAGAAGCGGATCGGCATCCCCTTGAAGGATCTCAAGGAGATCAACAAGCAGATGTCGACGGGCGAGGCGAAGGCGCGACGCGCCAAGCGCGAGATGACCGAGGCCAACCTGCGCCTCGTGATCTCGATCGCGAAGAAGTACACTAACCGCGGCCTGCAGTTTCTCGACCTCATCCAGGAAGGGAACATAGGCCTGATGAAGGCGGTGGACAAGTTCGAATACCGCCGCGGCTACAAGTTCTCGACGTACGCCACCTGGTGGATCCGGCAGGCGATCACGCGCTCGATCGCCGACCAGGCGCGCACCATCCGCATCCCGGTGCACATGATCGAGACCATCAACAAGATGAACCGGATCTCGCGCCAGATCCTTCAGGAGACCGGACAGGAGCCGGACCCGGCGACACTCGCGCAGAAGATGGAGATGCCCGAGGACAAGATCCGCAAGATCCTCAAGATCTCCAAGGAACCGATCTCGATGGAAACCCCGATCGGCGACGACGACGACTCGCACTTGGGCGATTTCATCGAGGATCAGGCCACGCTCGCCCCGAACGACGCGGCCATGTATGCCTCCTTGCGGGAGGTGACCAAGGACGTGCTGGATTCGCTCACTCCGCGCGAGGCCAAGGTGCTGCGCATGCGGTTCGGCATCGAGATGAACACCGACCACACGCTCGAAGAGGTCGGCAAGCAGTTCGATGTCACCCGCGAGCGCATTCGGCAGATCGAAGCGAAGGCGCTGCGCAAGCTCAGGCACCCGTCGCGGTCGGAGCGGCTGAAGAGCTTCCTGGACAATTCGTGAAGCGAAGGGACACGGAGCGCGGGACGGAATCACGGGCCTGTAGCTCAGCCGGTTAGAGCAGAGGACTCATAATCCTTTGGTCCCTGGTTCGAATCCAGGCGGGCCCACCAAACAGCGGGAATCTTGAGGAGGGAATGTTGAAGAGAGTTCTGATATTGGCGGTATTGGGGATGGCCGCTACCGTGGCCCGCGCCTCGACCATGGAGGACGAAGTCCGAGCGGTGTTCGACAAATACATCGCGACACAGAACGCGCACGACCTGAAGGGAATACGGAACCTGCTCTCGGATTCGCCGGACATGCTCTGGATCAGCCGCGGGAAACCCATCTGGGGACGCGATGCGGCGCTCAGGACTCTGGAAGAACGCTACAAGGGCACCTGGAAGATCGAAGTAGACAGGAAGGAGTTGCGGGTCATCTCGGTCAGCCGGCGGGTCGCGCAGGTCTACGCGCCGACCCAGCTCAGCACGGGGGAGCCGGGCGCGGAGCCGTCGAGGAACCGTCTCTACATCAATCTGGTGATGGTCAAGAAGCCGGAGGGCTGGCAGATCGTGAGCATCCTTCCGATCCTCGTTCCGCCGCAGTAGGGCCGGGCGGGCGATAATCACCGGGTCGCCCGGCACAGAGGGATGGGATGAGCGCCGCAGTCTTCGAGCAGCACGGCCCAACGGCCGTGATCACCATGAACAACCCGCCGGTGAACGGGCTGGGGTTCGATCTTCGCCGCGAGATCGTCGAGGGCTTGGCTCGAGCGCAAGCCGACGCGAGCGTGAAAGCGCTGGTTCTGATCGGCAGTCCTCGCGCATTCTCGGGCGGTGCGGATATCCGCGAGTTCGGCACGCCGAAGTCCACCGCCGAGCCCAGCCTCAATACCGTGGTCCGCGTCGTCGAAGGAATGGCCAAGCCGGTCGTCGCCGCGATCAGCGGCGCCTGCATGGGAGGCGGGCTCGAGCTCGCCATGGCGTGCAACTACCGGGTCGCCGTCAAGGCCGCCCAGATCGCGCTTCCCGAGGTGAAGCTGGGGCTGATGCCCGGGGCGGGCGGAACCCAGCGCCTGCCGAGGCTGGTCGGCGCCGAGGCGGCGCTCAACATGATCCTGTCCGGCGAGGCGGTGCCTTCGGAGAAGCTCGCGGGGACGCTCTTCGACGAGATGATCGATGGAGACCTGCTCGAGGGCGCGCTCGCGTTCGCCGGCAAAGTCGTCGCGGAGGGCCGCCCCCTGAAACGCGCTCGCGACATCAAGGTGCGGCTCCCGAATGCCGAGGGCTTCTTCCAGTTCGCGCGAAATACCATCGCGGCGGCGGCGAAGAATTTTCCCGCGCCGCTCAAGTGCATCGACGCGGTCGCCGCATCGGTCGCGCTGCCCTTCGACGAAGGCGTGCGGCTCGAGCGCGAGCTGTTCCTGCAGCTGATGCAGTCCCCCGAGTCCAGGGCCCTGCGGCACGCCTTTTTCGCCGAGCGCGCCGCGGCGAAGGTCCCCGACGTGCCCGAGGACACACCCCTGCGCAAGATCGGGAAAGTCGCGGTGATCGGCGCGGGCACCATGGGAAGCGGGATCGCCGCGAATTTCCTGAGCGCAGGCATCCCCGTGACCCTGCTGGAGGCGAAGAAGGAGGCGCTCGAAAAGGGGCAGGCGACGATTCGAGGCAACTACGAAGCGAGCGTCAAAAAGGGTCGGCTCAAGCCGCAGCAGGTCGAAGAGCGCATGGCGCTGCTGAAAGCTACGCAGTCCTACGACGATCTCAGGGACGCGGACCTCGTGATCGAGGCGGTGTACGAGGACATCGGCGTCAAGGAGGGGGTATTCAGGAAGCTGGACGAAACCGCGAAGCCCGGTGCCATCCTCGCGTCCAACACGTCCACGCTCGATCTGGACAAGATCGCGGCGTTCACGAAGCGGCCCGGCGACGTGATCGGCACGCACTTCTTCAGCCCCGCAAACGTGATGAAGCTGCTGGAGGTGGTGCGCGGGGAGAAAACGTCGAAGGACGTTCTCGCCACGGTCATGGGCATGGCGAAGAAGATCAAGAAGACCGCCGTCGTCTCGGGCGTCTGCGACGGTTTCATCGGGAACCGCATGGTCGAGCAGTACTTGCGCCAGTCCCTGTTTCTTCTCGAGGAGGGGGCGACGCCCCGGCAGGTGGATCGCGCCCTCGAGAAATGGGGGATGGCGATGGGGCCTTTCCGCATGTCGGACCTCGCCGGCAACGACATCGGCTGGGCGATCCGGAAGCGCCGCTACCGAGAGCAACCCGACATGAAGTATTCCAGGATCGCCGACCGGCTGTGCGAGCAGGGGCGTTTCGGCCAGAAGACCGGCCTCGGCTGGTATCGCTACGAGCCCGGCCGCCGCGAGGCGATCCCGGATCCCGCCGTCGAGAAGATGATCGCCGACTACGCCAGCGAAATCGGGGCGCGGCGCAGGAAAATCGACAGCGACGAAATCGTCCAGCGTTTGACCTTCGCGCTGGTGAACGAGGGCGCCGCCATCCTGGAAGAAGGCATCGCCCAGCGCGCCTCCGACATCGACATGGTCTACCTCACCGGGTACGGGTTTCCCCTGTATCGCGGCGGTCCGATGTTCTACGCCGACGAAGTCGGCCTGTACAACGTGGTCGCGGCCATGGGTCGATTCGCGGCCAATCCGCACGGCGACCCGGGGTTCTGGAAGCCCGCCCCGCTGCTCGCGCGCCTCGCGAGCGAAGGAAAGCGGTTCAACTAGGAGCACGCCATGACCGAAGCCGTGATCGTTTCCACCGCGCGCACGCCGCTCTGCAAATCCTGGCGGGGTGCCTTCAACATGACCCACGGCGCGACGCTCGGCGCGCACGTGGTGAAGGAAGCCGTGTCACGCGCGGGAATCGATCCCGCCGAGGTCGAGGACGTCATCATGGGCTGCGCGCATCCCGAGGGCGCGACCGGAGCGAACATCGCGCGGCAGATCGCGCTGCGCGCAGGCTTGCCGGTGGGAACGGCGGGCCTCACCGTCAACCGGTTCTGCTCTTCCGGGCTGCAGACGATCGCCATCGCCGCGCAGCGCATCCTCGCCGGGGAAGGAGGCATCTACGCGGCCGGGGGACTCGAGTCGATCTCGTGCACGCAGAACGAGATGAACAAGCACATGCTGCACGAGGACTGGCTCGAGCAGAACAAGCCGGAGATCTACTGGCCGATGCTGCAGACCGCGGAGAACGTTTCCAAGCGCTACAACATCTCGCGCGAGCGGCAGGACGAGTACGGTGCGCGCAGCCAGCAGAAGGCCGCCGCGGGGCTGGGTTCGGGCAAGTTCACCGACGAGATCGCGCCGATCAAGGTCGTCATGGGCGCCGCCGACAAGGAGACCTCGCGCATAACGACGAAAGAGGTCACCGTCTCGGCCGACGAGGG
>DATEGT010000079.1:0-16921 GCA_035280025.1 Burkholderiales bacterium
GAAGTAGCGCGTCGCGGCCGCCAGCCCACCCCATGTCGGAAATCGTCGAGTTCACCCGGCATCTGGGGCACTATCTGCCGCGGCCCGACATCGCGCTGGTCGAGCGCGCGTTCGAGTTCTCCGAGACCGCGCACCGCGGCCAGTTCCGCAAGTCCGGCGAGCCGTACATCACCCATCCGCTCGCGGTCGCGAGCATCCTGTCGCAGTGGCGCCTCGACGCCGAGGGGCTCGCCGCCGCGCTGCTGCACGACGTGATGGAGGACACCTCCGTCACGCGTGCCGAGATCGAGACCACGTTCGGCAAGCCCGTCGCCGAGATGGTCGACGGCGTCTCCAAGCTCGACCAGATCGAGTTCGCCTCGCGCGAGGATGCGCAGGCCGAGAGCTTCCGCAAGATGCTGCTCGCGATGGCGCGCGACGTGCGCGTCATCCTGATCAAGCTCGCCGACCGCCTGCACAACATGAGGACGCTCGCCGCGGTCAGGCCGGAGACGCGCAAGCGCGTGGCGCGCGAGACGCTCGAGATCTACGCGCCGATCGCGAACCGGCTCGGGCTCGACGACCTCTACCGCGAGCTCCAGGAGCTCGCCTTCGCGAACCTCTATCCCGGGCGCTACAAGGTGCTCGCCAAGGCGATCAAGGCGGCGCGCGGCAACCGCCGCGAAGTGGTCAACAAGATCCTCAAGGCGCTGAAGGAGCGCCTGCAGTCGTCGCGGATCGACGCCCAGGTCACCGGCCGCGAGAAGCAGATCTACTCGATCTACAGCAAGATGCAGGAGAAGCACCTGTCCTTCTCTCAGGTGCTCGACATCTACGGCTTCCGGGTCATCGTCAAGGACGTCCCCGCGTGCTATCTCGCGCTGGGGGCGCTGCACAGCCTCTACAAGCCGGTGCCGGGGAAGTTCAAGGACTACATCGCCATTCCGAAGGTGAACGGCTACCAGTCGCTGCACACGACGCTGATCGGGCCCTACGGCATGCCGGTCGAGGTGCAGATCCGCACCGAGGCGATGAACCGCCTCGCCGACGCGGGCGTCGCCTCGCACTGGCTCTACAAGTCCGACGCCGAGATCAACGAGGTGCAGCAGCGCACGCACAAATGGCTGCAGTCGCTCCTGGACATCCAGCACGCGTCGGGCGATCCCGCGGAATTCCTCGAGCACATCAAGGTGGACCTCTTCCCGGACGAGGTCTACGTGTTCACGCCCAAGGGCAAGATCATGGCGATGCCGCGCGGCGCGACGGCGGTGGACTTCGCGTACGCCGTGCACACCGACATCGGCAACCGCTGCGCCGCGGCGAGAATCAACTACGAGCTCGCGCCGCTCAGAACCGAGCTGAAGAACGGCGACCGCGTCGAGATCATCACGGCCGCCCACGCCAATCCCAACCCCGGGTGGCTTTCGTACGTGAAGACCGGCAAGGCGCGCTCGCAGATCCGGCACTTCCTCAAGACCATGCAGTACGAGGAGGCGGCGGCGCTCGGCGAGCGCATGCTCAACCAGGCGGTGCGCGCGCTGGGCGCAAAATCGGCCGAGGCCACCGCCGAGAAATGGGAAAGGCTGGTGCGCGACCTCGGCGCAAAATCCCGCCAGGAGGTGGTCGCCGACATCGGCCTGGGCAAGCGCCTGGCCGCGATCGTCGCGAGAAAGCTGCTCGCCCTGTCCGAGGGCGGCGAGCCCGAGGCCAAGGGCCCGGCCGGGTCGATCGTCATCCACGGCTCGGAGGGACTCGCGGTGCAGTTCGCCCGCTGCTGCAATCCCATCCCCGGCGACCCCATCGTCGGGTTCATCAAGAAGGGACAGGGCCTGGTGGTGCATACGCACGACTGCCCGACGGCGGCCAAATCGCGGGGCGACCCGGAAAAATGGCTGGACGTCGAATGGGCGCCGCAGACGGACAAGATGTTCGACGTCGGCATCCGGGTGACGGTCGTCAACCAGCGCGGCGTGCTCGCGAAAGTGGCCACGGCGATCGCCGAAGGCGGCTCCAACATCGACAACGTCAGCATGGACGAGGAGCGCAGCCTCTACACGACCATGCACTTCACTCTGCAGGTGGCCAACCGGCCGCACCTCGCCCGGGTCCTGCGCTCGCTGAGGCGCGTGCGCGAGGTCGTGCGCATCGCCCGGGTCAAGGACTAGCGCAAGCGCGCCTCGCCCCGCGATTTGCCCTTCAGGCGCTGCAGCCGGCTTTCCGTCCAGCCGAGCGCGTTCCCGAGCGGCGTCTGCACGAGCCCCCAGCCCAGCGCGGCGCCGACGCCGTTCGCTATCATGTCGAACGGATCGAAGGTGCGGTAGCCGGTCATCCCCTGGAGAAACTCGATCACCACGCCCATCGCCGCGAAAGCCACCGCGATGCCGCTCTGCCGGGCCCGCCCGCCGAACAGCATGCCGAACCAGAACGACATCCCCGCGTAGGCCAGCGAGTGCGCGATCTTGTCCCGTCCCTCGTCGAGATCCACGTTGAGCGGCACGAGGGACAGCACCACCACCGAGAGCACCATGCCCCAGCCGAGCAGCAGCCACACGCGGCGGTGAGCCTGCGGGGGCGCGGGCAATTGCACTGAATCCGGTGGAGCGGGCCGTTCCACGCTACCTCTCTCGCGGCGGGCTGGACATGGGACACTCGCGCCCCGGTTTGGTTTCGCGCTTCGGTCCTTGCTCGGGGCGCGCGGGACACATATATCATGCACGCTCAAAGAGCGCCCCGTTGATGCCCGGCACTACAACCAGCGCAGGACCCGCGACGTGAGCGCGCCCCTCCTCTTCCTCTCGAAAAGAGCCGCCGCCCTGATCGCCATGGCCGCCTCGCTCATGGCGGCCGTCGCGGTCATGCAGCACTATCTGCGGGGCCGCCTCTACTACCCCAACGTCGTCATCGGGACCCGCGACAACATGAGCCTCGAGTTCCTGAACGAGGGCGTCTCGCGGGTCGAAGAGTGCCAGGCGATCGCCGCCACGATCGCAAACACCGTCAGGGCGGGCTGCCCCACGTGCCGCATCGTGAAGCAGCAATGCACGGCTGAGCTCGAGAGCAGGCACAGGAAGCTGCTCTCCGACGAGCCGATCCCTGCGCCCAGCTCGCGCTTTCCCAAGGGCGTCGTCGCCTACCTCTCGGACGACCCGGAGCTCGCGCTCGCGTCCTGCCGGGACGCCGAACGCCAGGCGAGCGCCGGCCCGGGGTACCGCGCCACCTGCTTCCCGCCCGACAGCCGGCGCCCGCTCTTCGCCACGCCGATACCGCAGTCGCAGAGCACGCTGGAGAGCGCGACGCGCGGGCTTTTTCTCCTGATATTGACCGCGCTCGCTTCTGCGTTCACCGGCTTCCTCATCCTGCGCTACCAGGACCTGCATGGCCACTGGAGCTCCGACCCGGTCGACGCGGGCCCCCAGAAGTTCCACGCGACCCCGACCCCGCGCATCGGCGGGCTGGGCGTGATGGCCGGCCTGCTGATCTCCGGGGCGGCGCTGCGCGTCATCGAGCGGGGAAGCTCGAGCGAGCCGTTCGGCTACCTCGTCTTCGCGAGCCTGCCTGCGTTCCTGGGCGGAATCTCCGAAGACGCCACCAAGAGCGTCAGCGTCGCCGCGCGCCTGGCGCTCACCATGCTCGCCGCCGCCGCGGGAGTCTGGTTCCTGGGAGCGGTGATCCCGCGGCTGGACGTTCCCGGATTCGACGCGCTGCTCAAGTGGGCGCCGTTCGCGATCGCGTTCACCGTCTTCGCCGTGGGCGGCGTGGCGAACTCGATCAACATCATCGACGGCTACAACGGCCTGGCCGCGGGACACTCGATCATCGCGCTCGCCGCCTTCGCCTGGGTCTCCGCCGTCGTCGGCGACGAATTCCTGTTCTTCTCGGCGCTCGCGATGGCGGGCGCGCTGATAGGATTTCTCGTGTGGAACTACCCCGGCGGCAGGATATTCCTGGGAGACGGCGGCGCGTACCTCCTCGGCTTCTGGCTGGGCGAGACCGGCGTCCTCATCGTCGCGCGGCACCCCGAGGTCTCGCCCTGGTTCCCCCTGCTGCTGCTCGTCTACCCGATCTTCGAAACGGTCTTCTCGATGTACCGGCGGAAGGTCGTGCAGGGCCTGTCCCCCGGCCGGCCGGACCGCCACCACCTGCACCAGATGATCTACGGGTACCTGACGAGACGCATGCCCTCCGCTTCCGTGGACCCCACGCGGACCAACAGCCGGGTTGCGCCCTTCGGCTGGCTGATGACCCTCGCGTGCGCGGTTCCCGCCGTCGCGTTCTGGAGGCAGACGCAATGGCTGGTGACGGCGTCTGCCGTCTTCTGCGCGGCCTACCTTCTCATCTACGGCTGGCTGTCGCGGTCGAACGGCGACCGCGCGTAGCCCGTCTCAGAAACCCTTCCCCTGGAGCACCACCCGCACGCCCCGCGCGATGATGCTCAGGTCCAGCCAGAGCAATCCGACCGCGGAGGACCTCAGATACCGGTCGACATACTCGTACTCGTAGACGGGGTTGCCCATCTCGGGAGTTCCTTTCATGACGTGCCCCAGCCCGAGCAGGCCTCCCTTGACGAGAAAGCGCGTGACGTTCCCCTGCCGCCGGTCGCGCTCGTAGTGGTGCACCGCCAGAGGCCGCGGCCCGACGATGCTCATGTCGCCGCGCAGGATGTTGTAGAACTGCGGCAGCTCGTCCAGGTAGAAGCTCTTGACGAAGCGCCCGACGTGCGTGCGGCTGTCGGGCGTCCATTCGGCGGCGTACGCGTGCCAGTCGCCGCGCTTCGCCCCTTCCGGATCGATGTACTTCGTCTTGATCAGCCGGATCTTGTACTTCGGGAAGACTTTCCCCGCGCTGACCGCGTTGTAGCTGAAGAACATCGGGCCCCCGTTTTCGGGAATCAGCCAGCCCTCGACGGTGTAGGCGATCTTCAGCAGCAGCAGGATGGGCGACGCGGCCGTCAGCAGCAAGGACGCCGCCGTTTTGTCGAAAACAACTTTCAGAAATCGCTCGCGCAAGGGTTTGTCAAGCTCGAAGATGTGACCATATTTCTGTTTGATCGTCTCATCGGGCGGCTTATAGGGAAATGCCTCTTGGGGTTCTGGTTTGTTGGTCATTAGGTTCAATCGCAGAGGGCAAACAATTCATTTTCGAACCGGGCGAGAATTTCATCCCTGCCCCAATTGGACTCTGCGTAGTCCCGGGCTCTCCGGCCCAACTCACTCCGTCGGGAAGGGCTCTCGGCAAGCAACTCTATCGCCGCGGCGAAGGCGTTCACGTCCCCGGGCCGGACGACGATGCCGCAGCGACGCACCGCCTCGTCCACCTGGGTTCCCGGCGCAGCCGTAGCAACAACCGGACGTCCGCTCGCAAACATGTTGGTCAGCTTGGATGGCATCACGAGGTCGGCCACCTCGGCCCGCTGCGGGAGCAGGTGAATATCGGCGAGGTTCAGCAACTCGTTCAGGCGTTCAGCAGGTTGCAATGCCAGGAAACGGATGTTCGGCAGGCCGGCCGCAAGCTGCACCAGGTTCGCCCGGGCCGGCCCTTCCCCGCTCAGAATGAACGTTATCTGATCGCGCTCGCGCAGGAGCCGCGCCGCCTCCACGACGATCTCCAGCCCTTGCTTTTCCGCCATGTTCCCGGAATAAAGCACCACACAGGTTTCCGCCGCTAGGCCAAGCTCACTCCTCAACGCGATCGGTCCCTTCATGGGCGCAATAGTGTCGAGGTTCACCCAATTCTCCATCACCCCCACACGTGCGGCGGGGACGCCTTTGCCGATCAGCGTCTCTGCCATTCGCGCCGAGATCGTGGAGATCCGGTCGAATCGCCGAAGCAACCACCTCTCCACGCGCAGGGCAAGCGCCCTGACCCAGGCATGGCGGAGAATCCCGAGCTCGAAGGCGGCATCGACCTCCAAGTCCTGCACATGCAACCAAACCCTGGCACCGGACAGACGCGCCGTCAGCCACGCTACAGGAGCGCACATCAGCGACGGCGCGACCACCCAGACGAAATCCGGCCTCCAGAATACCTGCCGAACCATCGCGGGCGCGCTGCTCAGCGCAAAGCTCAGCAGATGCAAGATTCGCTTCAGGCCCGTCGGGAAACCCGGGACCCATATCGGACAGCGCCACACCTTCAAGCCCTGCCACTGCTCGACCCGGAAACCGCTGCCGGTATACCCGTCCCTGACTCGCCACTCCGGGTAATAGGGCGGCGCGGTTACGACACGCAGCTCATCCCCGCGCCCGGAAAGCCAGGCCGCCATCTCGCCGGTATATTTTCCAACTCCAATCTGCTCCGGCGGAAAATTGATGCCATAGATCAGAATGCGCTTCATTCGCCCTTGCCAGGTTTCGCGAACAGTGCATCCATCTGCAGAATTTCTCCGTTTCGAGGGTCAGCCAGCCAGCCCGCAGGTCGTAGAAACGCGAACCCTCGCTGCTCCATCGATCTGGCGATTTCGGTGAACGTCTTTTCCCCCTCGTACAGGGGACGAAAGGACGCTTCGAGAAGCACGTAATCCACTCTATCGAGTGTTTCCGTCGCGCCCGCTAGCACCTGCGGCTCATAGCCCTGGACGTCCAGCTTGAGCAGGACCGGGCGCTCAAGCGGTATCGGCCTCATCACCAGGTCGAGGGTCGACATGTTCACCTTTACCGCATCAATCTCGCGGGCGTCGGGGAAAGCCTTTTTGTGACGATTCCCCAGTGCGAGCACGGAGCTCGAATGGCTGTGCGAATTAACGCGCATCGTCACCTCGCCGCTCGCTTCGCCGAGCGCAAGGGGATAAACGTGGACGCCGTCGAGCCCGTCCACGTTTCGCCGCAATTGCGGCACGCACCCCGGCAGAGGTTCGAACGAATGGATGCTGACGCCCCGGAAAATCTTCGCGCACGCGACCGTGAACTGCCCAACGTTCGCCCCGACATCGATTATCGTCTTCGGAATGATCCCTTGCCGTGCGAGGGACGATACCATGCGATGAGAGGTCAGCGAGAACTTTGGCCACCCAAAGAGCGCATGCCACGCAGAAGGGTTGCTCGCAAAATATATAACGTTATCTAGCATCGCTCCCCAGCGTACCATTGCGCTTTCAGCATAAGTGATTCTACTAAAATCCTACGCACGAGAAGAATATGGGTGATCGTCAAATGACGTGCGCGGAGTGCCTCCCAGCAGGACTCGAGGCGAACCGATGAAGGTAGCCTACGATCCGCAGATATTCTCTGCGCAGGTATATGGCGGCGTATCGCGTTATTTTTGTGAGATCGCTTCGCGCATTGCCAGAGAACCCGGTGTACAGGTTTCCATTACCGCACCAATGCATGTCAATGCCTATCTCGAACGCGTACCACAAGGCCTGGTGTCTGGATTCCGAGCGCCAAGAGCGGATTGCCTTCGTATGCCTGTGCGAGGGTTGAGCATGCTTATCGGGGATTGGATGATCCGTGCCCAAGCACCCAATATCGTGCACGAAACCTATTTCTTTCCATATCGCCTAGGCCCACGCCGCGCACGACGCGTGCTAACCATCTACGACATGATTCATGAACGGTTTGCATCGAACTTTCCGCGCGCAGAGAAGGTAGCTCGATACAAAGCGTTGGCTGCGGGACGCGCAGATCACGTCATATGCATTTCCGAATCCACGAGGCGCGATGCGATCGAAATTCTCGGACTTCGCCCCGAAAAAACCTCAGTGATTTATCTGGGATTCGAGATAGCGAACTCCGGCAGGGAAAGCACCAGAGAACCGGTTTTACCGACGAATGAGCCATTTCTGCTCTTTGTCGGCAATCGCGGCGGCCACAAGAACTTTCTTGGTCTGCTTGAAGCGTATGCGACTTCACCGCGCCTCAGAGCGGGGTACGGGCTGATCTGTTTCGGGGGCGGCGCATTCAGCAGGGATGAGATCGAGGCAACTCACAAGCTGGGGTTGGATGGCGGGCGAGTCAAGCAGCTCGGGGGCGACGATCAAGTGCTTGCCAGCCTCTATGAACGCGCAAGCGCATATGTCTACCCGTCGCTGTATGAAGGATTCGGTATCCCACCACTGGAAGCCATGTCATATGATTGCCCGGTCGTTTGCAGCAAAACCAGCTCGATTCCGGAGGTTGTCGGCGATGCCGGCGAATATTTCGAGCCTCGTGATATTGAATCCATGCGCCTGGCCATCGAAAATGTTCTCGGATCTAATGGTCATCGAGAGCTGTTGATTGCAAAGGGCCGCGAGCGGTTGAAATGCTTCTCTTGGGATCGCTGCGCAACGGAAACGCTCGATGTCTACAGAAAGCTGGCCTGAAGAATAGTCGAATATGCCACGCGCGCTGATATGCGGCATTTCTGGGCAAGACGGCACCTACCTCGCCCGCCTCCTGCTGCAAAAGGGATATGAGGTTTGGGGCACGTCACGCGATGCGCAGGCTTCGGCTTTCGGCAACCTGTCGCGTCTGGGGATATTGGACCGGGTAAAGACGGCCTCCATGGCAGGCAACGATTTCAGAAGCGTGCTTCAGGCGATCAGCCACTGCGCACCAGATGAGATATATAACTTGTCCGGGCAGAGCTCGGTCGGCCTTTCTTTCGAACAGCCCGCGGAAACACTCGAGAGTATTGCCACCGGTACGCTCAATCTTCTCGAGGTGATTCGCTTTCTCGGCAGACCCGTACGGTTCTACAACGCGGGTACCGGCGAATGTTTCGGGGACATCGCTGAGGCAACTGCTGCAGATGAAGATACGCATCTTCACCCGCGCAGCCCCTATGCGGTGGCCAAGGCCACGGCTCACTGGCTGGTTACCAACTATAGGTCCGCGTATGGAATATTTGCCTGCACGGGAATTCTATTCAATCACGAGTCCCCGTTGCGTCCACCGCGCTTCGTCACTCGAAAGATCGTCCAAGCGGCAGTGAGAATTTCCAACGGAAGCAAGGAAAAGCTGATATTGGGTGATATGGGAATTCAGCGGGATTGGGGCTGGAGCCCGGAATATGTCGATGCCATGTGGCGAATGCTGCAGACCGAGAGCCCCGAGGACTTCGTTATCGCCACTGGCGAATCGAATGCACTCGAAGACTTTGTCGCCGCAGCCTTCTCACAAGTGGGCTTGGATTGGCGTCAGCATGTCATTCAAGACCCCAAACTATTCCGTCCGACGGAGATCCATTACAGCCGCGGGCACCCGGAGAAGGCCCGACGTGTGCTGCATTGGGAAGCCAACATGAGAATGCGAGACGTCGTACGAGAAATGATTCGCCACGAGCAGCAGTCGTAAGAATGCGTTGGCGGTATCAGATAGGAGGGTCGATCCGATCTTTGGCGGCATACGCACTCCTTGCCAATTGCTCGTGGTCCTCCCGTGTCTTGGATCTCAAAGAACAAGCAGACACAACTCTGAGGACTTTGGAGAGAGCTCTTAGGGCAAAGACCCTCGCCCCCCAAAGCATCGGACTTCGACCCTGATCAGCAAAGAGGTGATACCAGCGCCCATCGCTGACAAGACGTTTGCCGAACTTTTCAGCGAGATACTTCAGCGTGCGTCGCCTGAAGAAGCCGATGTGCTGACCGTGGTCGCTCCCGTAATACCACCATTCATCCTGCCGTGGCGTCGGATCTGGAATTACGGCTGTAGAAAGCAGTACGTTCGAGGATATGGAGAGCTGGTCTTTCAATTCCGAGACGGGATCGACAAAATGCTCAAAGGCCTCAAAAGAAGTGACTAGCGCAGCTTTGCCTCCTCGGTACTCAAACCCACGGGCCAGAAGGTTGTCGCAATACTTGTCAGACCACAGGGCCTCCACCCCATAGTCCCTCAGCATCCGCACAAGAATTCCATAACCACCCGCGCAATCTACGACGGTGCCAGTGCTCATTCCGAGCAATCTCAACACCATCACAACCAACCTGGCATTTAGTCCCGTCCGGACCAGAATGCCGGTGTCGGAGCGGTTTATCGGCTCCGAATAGGAGCGCTCCAGCCAGTACGGATACTCCGTTTGAACGTAGCCACAGGAATCGCACTCGAAATATTTGACCGTCAAATCCATCAACCGGCCGTCCCAGAGAACGCGAGCTCTCTTCCCGCACACCCGGCAAAGTGCTTCAGCTTCCGGAACCGATGCCACTTCCGACTCCGAGCATTTTCAGCGCGATCAATGCGACTCGCGTGTTCAGATCGTTTCGGACCAGGATATGACCCATTTTCGCACGGCCCTTAGCAGCCTGTTCGCGATGCGATAGCTGAGAATCTTCTGCCGAAGAATCTTGAGGTGATTTATTTTGTACACATACTCATCGAGGATCGCGTCCGCCGCGGAATTTATGGTCACCAGCTCAGGATGGACCAGAGGGAAATCCAGCGGCTCCGGCGCCGACTCGCTGACGTAAGACGGCGTCCATGTCGTCGTGTGTGTTGCGTCGGATCTGAACCCCAGGTTGAGCGTTTGATTGCGCGCTGGAATGATGGATAGCCGTCCCATCTTCCAGCATGAGAAAGTCCACTGATGATCCCACGTGTCGATCGTTCCGCTGTGAGCGGCGTCGAAATTGTGGCGCCAATACGCTTCGAAGAGCCGATTGCCCCCGGAAAGCTTCGCCAGTCCTCCCTGATCGCGCCAAGCGGGCCAGCCTTTCATCGCTACGTCGTGGCGCCCCCACGCTCGACGCCAACTCGCCCAACCCCAGAACAGACTGTACCTGGAGAAAAAGTAGCTTTCCTTTGATGCAAACCGGCGCGAGATCGTATTGCATCCGCTGATCATCGCGACGCGCTCGTCGTCACGATACCTTTCCAGGAGCTCGTCGCAATAGGGGAAAAAGCTCGGCAAGGGCACCACGTCATCCTCGAGGATTATGCCTTCCTCTTCGTTCTCAAAGAACCAGCTGATCCCGCTCGCGCACCCCCTGTTGCAGCCGAGATTCTGGTCGCGGAACAGCGTTTGCACCTCGCAAGGCCAATCGACGTTTTTGGCGATGCGGCGCACTTCGGCGCAGCGCTGGGCCTCGCCGGGACGATCGGCACGCGGGCCGTCCGCGGCCACATAGAGGCGCGGCGGGCGGGCAGCACGGATCGCGTCTAACACTTCGCGCGTGGTGTCGGGGCGGTTGAATACCAGGAACAGGATCGCGCTTCGCATGGCTTCGAGCTAGGGTGTGCAGCCTGGAAACGCCCGATCGACTCCAATCGGCCTGGGCGCGGGTTCCACGTGAGCAATGTCATGCGGCATTCAAATCCTTTCGCGTGCACAGGGCAAGCTGCCGCACCACCGCGACACCGATGCCGACGCTGTCGAGGGACACGTCCCCGCGACGAATCGCCTGGGAAAACTCCGCAATCGCCTGTGTCAGGGGCGGGGTGACGTCTTCGACGCCGATCGGTTCACCCGGGCTTTCTGGAACCGCAAATTGCCGGTGACCCGCGTGGTAAGAAAGCGGGATGTCCCCGAAGTCGTCGAACAGCAAGGCCCCCGACGCGCCGAACACAGCGACCTGGCGGCAACGCGGCATCATGTTGCCGATTGCCGATTCGGATGTTATGCCGGATTGAAAGCGACAAGCCACGCTCCACAGGGATTCGTCGCCCCGTCCACGCCGACCCTGCGCGGTACGCTCCGCGGCTATGCTGATAGGGACTCCTCCGGCCAGCGTGATGAGCATCGACAGCTCGTGTGCGCCCCAGTCCCACAGCACGGGAGTATCGGTGCGAACGGGCCCGAAATTGCCGGCGCGGGTCAGAATGGACCGGATACCGTTCAGCGCCGGCAGGGAAGCCAGCAACGCGCGGAACTTCGGATTGAACAACTGCGTGAACTCGGTCATGACCACCCGGTGGCTGCTCCGTGCAAGCGACAATATCTCCTCGGCCTCTTCCACGTCGAGCGACAGCGGCTTCTCGATCAGCGCATGAAGGCCGGCGCGTATCGCGGCCTTCGCAATCGGAAAATGCGTCGCTGGGGGCGTGGCGATCACCACACCATCTACCGGAACCCGGTCGATCAGGTCCCGCCAGTCGCCGACCACACGGCAGCCGCCCGGCACCAGCTTTTGCGTATCCGGATTGCCGCTCGCGACGCCCGCCAACTCCACCATGTGGAGAGAGGCGATGGTTTTGATGATGTTCCGGCCCCATCGACCGGCACCCACCACACCGAGCCTGATCGGTCGATCCGAGCGGGCTGGAGCAGCGGTCATAGATGCGGAATGAAGCTCATGGTTGCGCAACCGTCGACGATTCGTCTCGGACCGTGCGGCTTCCGCGTCCGGCCCAGGTGCTTACACCACTTGAACGCGAGGCAATGGAACGATGAACCTTCCGCCGCCGGCTCGGAATGCGGAATTCTTCTGGATGATTGAAGAGGCGAAGTTCCAGGCGAGTATCAGGACATAGTCGGGCTTTTTCTCTGCCATGAAACTACTGGGCACAACCGGGATGTGCAAGCCCGGGGTATACAGCGACTGCTTCCACGGGCTGTCGTCGACGATATAGTCCACGACCTCCGGGCCGATGCCGAAGTGATACATCAGAGTGGTCGCCTTTGCGGGCGCCCCGTAACCGGCAATGGACTTGCCTTCCAACTTTATCTTCTTCAGAACGGAGCGCAGTTCTCGCCCTATGTCCTCGATGCCCGAAGCGAATTCCATATAGGTCTCAGACCTGTCGAGGCCGATTCTCTTTTCCTCCTTCACCATTTCCGCGACGGCCGGTGACACCCGATGCTTTCCCCCGGTCGCCTGAACGATCCCACGCAGTGAGCCGCCGTGCGTATCGATCCGCAGCGCATCGATGAGCTCGAGGCTGTGACTCTCGAAGAACGGGACCAGCGGTGCGACGGAATGGTAGTCAAGATGCTCATGGTAAAACATGTCGAACAGCCCTTTTTCGATCACATCGCGAAGATATGATGCTTCGAAGGCAAAGACCCCGGTTCGGCCAATCAACGTACGGATACCGGCCAGGAAGTCCGCCACATCATCCAGGTGGGCGAATACGTTGTTCGCGGTGACGATCGACGCGGTTCCGTGTTTCTCGACTATTTGCGTCGCCAGGGCCGGGCTGAAAAATTCCACCAGAGTCGGGATCCCCCTATTGGCCGCGTCCCGGGCGATTTCGATGGCGGGATCGACCCCGAGCACCCGGCAGCCGGACTGCTTGAAGAAAGACAACAATGTTCCGTCGTTGGAACCGATATCCACTGCAAGAACGTCTCGTTCCGAAGCGAATCGCCCCAGCATGCTTTCGGCGTATTGCCGGAAGTGCTCCACGAATACGGGTGATGTCCCGGAGACGTAGACATAGTGCTCGTAAAGCACCCGCGGGTCGACGACGTCCAGCAATTGAAGGTGCTTGCAATGGTCGCAAAGGAATATGTCCAGCGGGAACACTGGCTGTACGTCGCCCAACCCGGATTTCGGAACTAGAGCATTGGCGAGCGGCGTCGGTTTCAGTTGAAGCACGAGTGACAAGGCGGTTGAAGCACACAGCCTGCAGTTGTCGCGACGAAAGTGGTTGATGGTCACATTCACCCTGTACAACTACGGATTGATTGGGGCAATACGACGTACATCCGCCTCATAGACTTCCTGCCGGCGCGAGTTGCGGCCCCAGGTGAGAAAAGCGGTGTCCTCCGGAAAAACCATCGCGTGGTCGACGAGTGGAGGAGTGAAGAACATCTGGCCCGTCTCGATGACGACTTTTTCCGGTCGCTCCGCGCTCCCATGGGGACGGTGATAGTACTCGATCTTTCCGGAGAGGACATAGCAGAAATGCCAATCCGTTTGATGGTAATGATTGGCCCTCACGGTACCCCTCTTCGAAGTAATCAGCACGCAGCTCTCCATTTGCATATCGACGAGGGGTTGAATGGAGCCGCGCGCGTCTTCGAATGTCTTCGGCAGGTTTACGAGAACCCCGGTAGGCCACGATCTACGTTCTTCTTCGGTCACGGGTCGAATGATGCTCATGATTTCCCTTCATCTGTGGTCAGGCCAGGATCGACAAGCAGGTCCGCACGCTCTACGGATAGTTTCCCAATTATCGTTGCTCACGAGGGCGAATTCCAAGCTGCATGAGGAAAATTCTCGGTGCATACAGGATATTGCTGAATACCGAAGCGATTCCAATGGAGATATTCGCTGAGATCGCAGCGCCGATGGTGCCCAATATGGGGAGCAGGACGAAGTTTGCGACAACTGTCGCAATACCGCCGAGGAAGGTCTTGAGTAGAGCGAGCCTTCCGGCTTGCTCGTTTATTAGCCAAAGACTTTGCGCGACGCCCTGAAAGACAAAGATATTTGCAAACGCGTGAATCGCGAGGATGGGAATAGCCTCTGAATAGCTCGGGCCGTATAGTAATGGAATGAGAGTCGAAGAAGCGAGCGCGGTCGCCACACTCATGCACACAGAGAGCAACCCAAATACACGAAAGACAGTCAATAGCGCATTTTGATACTCTGATTCGCTTTCGGATTTCTTTCGTGCGATCACCGGCGCGAGGCTAGTCGCCAATACCACCGGAATGACCTGCCATACCTGGGAGAGCGGCAAAGCAGCTGCGTACATTCCCAGCTGTTTCTCACCTAACATCTCCTTAATCATGATCTGGTCGACCCGGATGTAGACCATGACGGCCATCCCGCTCAACATGAAAGGCCAAGATTGACGCACCAGCTGTCGTCCCTGTTTCAGTACCAGCTCCCACCGGCCACTCGCGGGGAACCGCCGGTACGCGATGTACATGCCTAGCGCGCCCGCGGCAGCTTCCAGCGCGGTCATCCCGGCAAACGCCTCCAGAGATGCCCCTGTAATGACTAGGACGATTTTGGCGCCGTTCGAAAGCACATGGACAGTGAGTTTGGCGGCGACCGTGCGCCGGCTTTGGCTCTGACTCTGAAACCACAGATCGACGGTATCGGCCGCCTGGAACACCAGTACCCCTCCGGCTATGGCCGTGAGCGCGACGCTTGGGCCGCTTGCTCCGTTCAACAAGGCCACGGCGGCGATGGCCCCAATCCAGCAGACCACCCCAACGCAGAATCGAATTGCAAGAGCAGTGCCGAGAATACGCGACGCGCCGGCGCGATCCCGGGCGATCTCGCGCACTATGATGCCATCGGCCCCGAGATTGGCTACGGCCTGAAAGAACGCGATGAACGCCAGCACGTAGGCAAGCTCGCCCAATTGGGATGGACCAAGGTACCGTGCTACCCAAGCACCGACAAGCAGTCCCAAGACCGCTCGTATGAGTTTGTCGAACAAGAGCCAGCCGGAATTGCCAATCACTGCCTGAAGAGCCTGTCTCCCCTCCAACCGCGAGCGAAATGGTTCGGGAAGATATCGTAGCCACCTCCCTCCGGAATGATCAGACATGGTCATGCCCATATTTTTCTAGCCAAGATCGTGTCTGACGAAGGTAACCGGCATCTTGGTCCGCTCCAAAATCTACGGAAATCGACAGGAGCAATCGCATAGATCAGCCGGTGTTGGTGTTTCCGGTCATTCCGGTAACCCACCAGCCGCGATCTCCAAGCAATCGAGCTCTCGTTCAGACGTGCGTTGGTGCGGGTTATCTATTGAAAGCTTCAACGTAGACACTTACTTCTACACGCTCCCAAAGATCCAGTGGCCCGGGATCAGCGATCTGAGTTGACCCGGCTGGAATCACGCGTGGATCCTCAAAGCCCGCTGCAGCCAGCAACCGAACTAGCGACTCGCCGTCATACATCCATTGATGATGTCTGTCGCCGACCAACATGTATTTGAGCCTGTCCAAAAGTTTCGTTGGCTTTGGGCGGGTAAGCAAACTATGTTCAACAAAGGCATCGGCGTCAGCGTCTACGCGATACTCTTCTACCAGCTTCCTCAGATCAGGGACCGCGATGCGGACTACTGCTCTCGGCATGAGAACCCGCCGGACCTCCGCAAGAAAAGCCCTTGCACTTTCTCTGTCGAGGTGCTCGAGCATGTGCGAAGAATACAAAGCTTCGACCGACGCATCAGGAAGAGGAATAAGTCTTGTCGCATCCGCCCATCGTATGTCGCTACGTTTGGTAGCGGAAATGAGTTTCCGCTGCCCCTCGGTGAGTATCCCAAGTCTGCATAGACCGGCGACTATGAGCGGGTGCCCAGCGAGTCGCACGCTGAGAGAATTGTCGAAATTGATCCAACCCGGTGTCGGTGTAGGACCGCAGCCGATGTTAACTCGATTCATTTTCCTTCAAGAGAGTCCAGGGGAAACGCGAAAAGTTTCTAGAAAAATCGCGTGGGCACGCAGCGCTTCGCGAGCAGTTCATAGGGAAATTCGTAGTACTGCGGGTTGCGCAAAAGACCGACGTCGTCGAGGACCTTTAGTGATCGACGTGTTCCCCCTGGCGATCTAGGCACTGCCTTCGCTGCGGGAGACTTCGCGATACAGGCCTTCGAGCTCCGCATGATTTGAAACCCGTCCCCAAGACGTACTGCGGAAACCTTCGACCTATCCGCGGGAGTTGCCGGCAGGGCGTTGAATCTTATACCCATTTTTCGAGGTCGTCCAATCGCGGACCCTCCCGGGGACGCAAGCTACAATACGCGGCGTCATGAAAAATCCAAAAGTCGCGCTGATCACCGGCGTCACCGGACAGGACGGCGCCTATCTGGCCGAGTTCCTCCTCGGCAAAGGTTACGTGGTTCACGGCATCAAGCGCCGCGCGTCGCTGTTCAACACCCAGCGCATCGACCATCTCTACCAGGACCCGCACGTCTCTTCGCGGCGATTCATCCTGCACCACGGCGACATGACCGACTCGAGCAGCCTCGTGCACATCACCGCGCAGGTGCAGCCCGACGAGATCTACAACCTCGCGGCGCAGAGCCACGTCGTGGTGTCGTTCGAGGAGCCGGAATACACCGCGAACGCGGACGCCCTGGGAGCGCTGCGCCTGCTCGAGGCGATCCGGATTCTGGGGCTG
>DATEGT010000080.1:0-9579 GCA_035280025.1 Burkholderiales bacterium
TCTACATCCGCACTTCGCCGCGCGCGCTCTGGAACGCGCTCACCGAGGGCAAGTACACCCGCCAGTACTACGCCGGCCTGGAGCTGCACGCCGAGCTGAAGCGCGGCGGGCGCTTCGACTTCATGCACCGCTTCGAGATCCACAAGCGCCACGGTCCCGGCGTCGCCGGCCATGTGATCGACATCGTGCCGAAGAAGAAGCTCGTATACAGCTTCGAGCCGGGCTTCGTCGAGGACGGGCCCTCGCGCGTCACCTACGAGATCGAGCCGATGGGCCTGGTGTGCAAGCTCACCGTGACGCACGACGACTTTCCTCCGAGCGGCCCGACGCTCGGCGTGGTCAGCGAAGGCTGGCCCGAGATCCTCTCCAGCCTGAAGTCGCTGCTGGAGACGGGCAAGCCGCTCGTGATTCCGAGGGACTAGCGCAGCAGCTTGCCACGCGCTACAGCGCCTTTCGGGCCCTCGCCAAGGAAGCCTTGAGCTTTTCGTAGCTCGTCACGAAACCTCCCTTGACTTCCTCCCACGATTCTGCCGAGCCGTGCTTGAGACCGCCGTACCACTCGGCGGCTTCATCGCGCTCCCTGCGCATCGCGGCCTGCGCCGAGCGCGCGCTGGTCCGCGCGGACTCGTCCATCTTGTCCCATTCACGATCGAGCTTCCTGTCGAGGGCGCTCATGCGCGCGTCCAGGTCGTCGAGCGCGGCCTTGGCGGTCTTGAGCGCCTCGTCGCGCTGCTGCACCGTGTATTTTCCGAGGGCCCGCGCGGCGTCATCGGCCTTCTTCGAGACATCCTTTGCGTTGACCTTGGGGCTGGCGGGCTCGGCCGCGACCGCCAGCGGCGAGAGCACCACCTGGGCGGCGAGCGTGCATGCCGAGAGGACGAGCGTGCGGAATTTCATCTTGGTCTCCTTGTCCCGGGCGGCTCCCCCGCCGGCGCGAGCATGGGTCTACGGGTAGACCAGCCCCGCAACCTTTAGTTTCTCACGGGGAGTCTCGCGGCGGCCGCAGCACGCCGGGAGGGGTGAAAAAAAAGGCGCGCTCCGGGAGGGAGGAGCGCGCCCCGAAAGACTTGCGGTCAGCCCAGGACCGTATGCGGCCTCATCATTTCGTTTTCCTTCGCTCTACTGCATCATCCTTCCCTGTCGGTCACCGGCGTCGGGCGCACGGCTACCGGTTTCGGGCGACCGGTCGCGGGTCCCTTGTGATTGTGATCGTGATGCGCAGGCTTGGCAGCGGCCGGCGCCGGGTAGCGCGACGCGACTCTCGTGCTCCCCGGAATCGAGCTGTTGAGGCTCGGACGGTCGTCGTTCACGATCGCCATCGGCCGCATCATGTCGTTGTCTTCGTGGTCGAGAATGTGGCAGTGCCACACGTAACCCGGGCCCGTCGTCGGATCGAACGGGAACGTGTTCTTTCCCGGGAACAGGTCTGCTTCCTTCACCGACTGCGGCGCCAGGCGGATCGTAAGCCGCGTGATCATGAACGGCGGGGCGATGAAGACGTCCTTCCAGCCGGACTCGCTCGGCGAGGGCGGTATCGGCTGAGTCGGCAGGCCCGTCTCCTGGTCGAACAGGAAATCGCGGGTGCCTGTCCCGTCGCCGGTGTCCACCGGTATCTCCACATTGGCCCGGATGGGCGCGTGATCGAGCGGAAGAGTCGTGCCGTTCAGGCTCTCCCAGTAGGCCTTGAAGCGGTCCCTCTCGATGACCTGCCTGCTTTCCAGCTGAAACTCGACCAGGTGAATGTGAATCGGATGGGCGTCCTCCGTCAGGTTCTGGATGTACCACGTTTCCGTCGTGCCGACCCTGGGGAGCTCGGTGACAGGTTCGTCGAAATGACGCCCGTCGATGAACACGCCGAGGGGATCCCCGCTGACGGGATCTTCCTGCTCGTTCAGCGTGAAGAGCTTGGGATTCCCGATGTTCGGGGTCTCGACGAGCGTGGGAATGGTGATCAGCGTGTCGGGCAGCGGTTTCGGATGCACGGCCTGCGAGTCCCTGACCGTGAATTGCATGACCACGCTGGTGTTCGCGTCGGGAGCGTCTCCGCCCGGGAAGGGAGCATTCGCGGAGTTCTGCAGCACGATCTTCGTTCCCGGCCTCACACTCGAGAAGTCGACCAGGATGTCCGCCCGCTCGCATTCGCCCAGGAATACCGACGTCAGCGTTACGGGCTTGGGCAGGTAGCTGCCGTCGCCGCCGACCTGAGTGAAGGACATGCCGTTCGACAGGCTCAGGTTGTAGAAGCGCGCGTTCGAGCCGTTGACGATGCGGAACCGGTATTGCTGCCGCTTGACGTCCAAGTTCGGCCACACCTTGCCGTTCACCATGATCTCGTCGCCGAAGTACTCGGGGTCCCAATACGGATGAGTGTCCGGGTTGTCGCCGACCGTGGTGAAATGGATCGAGCCGTCGGTGTTGAATGCCCTGTCCGATATCATGAGCGGAACCTCGAACTCGCCCGAGGGCAGGAGCGGCGCGACGTTGTCGTTCCGGGGGTCGCGGATGATGAACATGCCCTCGAGGCCTGCCGCCACGTTGAGGCGCGTCATCCCCAGGGCGTGGTCGTGATACCAGAGCATGGTCGGCAGCTGCCCGTTGAAATATTCGAACGTGGTTTTCGTGAACGTCGGGCCTGTCCTCGTCAATCCCTTAGAGAACCAGGATTCGGGAAAGCCGTCCGAGTCCGACGGCGTGACGCCGCCGTGCAAGTGCGGCACGGTGACGATGGGGCTCTGAAACTCGGGATAGCCCCCTGGAAACGGCTTGAACGGAGCCGTCGGTATCGGTGCGTTGTTGGGGTTGGCCGCCATGATCGTCGGATCGACCGGGAACATGTGAGGGCCGGACAGGTTGTTGATGTAGTGAACGAAGATGCGCCGGTTGCTCGTTGCCTCGAAGGTCGGCCCGGGCGTCGAGAATACCGTGTCGATCTGTTGCGGCGCCCCGGGCTTGGCCGTGTTGACCTTGCCCCCGTAGGCGTAGATCTTCGTCTTCGGGAATCCCGGCGGCAGAATCTGCTGGAACACCGTGTTTTCCGTGACCTCGTAAAGGGGAATGCTCCGTCCCAGGGACGGATCGAATTTCGTCCCTGCGGGCACGAAGACCGGCGGCCTGGACAGCTGATTCACGAACTTCGGAACCGCGTTGGGATCCAGAGGTCGCACGCCCGGGACGCCGGTCGGCTGCGACATCCAGTTCTTCACGTGCATGTGCGGCGTGTCTCTCATCTGGTGGTGCACGATCGGGGCCCTCTGCCCGGAGGCAGCCATTGCAACCGTGGTGGGCCAGCGCGACCACATTGGCGTGGTGAGCGCCGCGACGATCAACAGCAGCAGTGCTGCAGGTACGGAAATCTTTATGGCGAGTCGATGCTTTTTCATGATCGCTCCTCGATGAAGTATCAAGACATCGTTTCAGTGCCCGAAAGACAGATTCGGGCGAGACTCGAAGGTCCCTCGACGTCTTTACAGGCTTGTGAGGACGGCGGCGCCGGTGAGATTCCGCCGCTCCGCCAACTTTCAGAAGGACGCTACGGTTCGGACTTCCTGACGCTGTCGCTGGAATCTTGCTCGCTCATGAGTGCCTCCGGTGGTGTAGGCCTCCCCTTTTCGCCCCCGAAGATTCCAATAAGGGCGGAGCTATTCTGCGGGCTTTGTATGCGCGCCGTAAGATCACCGGATCGATTGCGCGACAATCGAATTGATATCACCGGCGCGGCTAGAAGATCAGCCCGGCACTGACCAGGTTCCAGCCCCCGTTCGACTCGTCCTTCTTCAGTCCGACGATCGCGCCGTGGGAATAGTGCTGGTACTCGAAGAACATCCGCTTCGAGATGTCGTATGCAAGCGACACGTCGAAATTCCAGCGCGTCCCGTTGACGTCGTTCTCCTCGTCGATCCACACCGCGCCGATACCGAGCCGCCACTTGGACTTCGTCAGGACGTAGCCTGCGCCGAGGAGGTAGTCGGGCGCCTCGGGCTGGACGTGGACGTCGCGCACCCAGGCGCTCGCCTTCACGTTCCACGCCCCGCCGTAGCGCGCCGTCGCCAGCATCGCGCCGGGCGCGCGATACACGTCGAGCCCCAGCGACAGGCGCAGCGCGGGCTTGGTTTCGTCCCACTGCCATGCCCGGGCCGGGCTGGGCACCAGCGCCAGGCATGCGCAAACGAGCGAGGCGGTACGGAAGCGCGACTGCGTCAAGATCAGCAATGGTAAGCGTAGTCCCGGGCGTAACAGTCGCATAAAATACCGGTCCTGCCCATGAAAATCTCCATCCTCGACGACTACCACGACACCCTGCGGACGCTGAAGGCGTTCGAAAAGCTCGCCGGGCACGAGGTCACGGTGTGGAACGACCACGTCCAGGAGACCGAGCCGCTCGCGCAGAGGCTCAAGCACGCCGAGGCGCTGGTGCTGATCCGCGAGCGCACCCAGATCCGCGCGCCGCTGCTCGAGCGCCTGCCGAAGCTCCGGCTCATCAGCCAGCGCAGCGTGTTCCCGCACATCGACGTCGAGGCCTGCACCCGCCACGGAGTGCTCCTGTGCTCGAACCGGAGCTTCAGCATGCCCTCGTACGCGACCGCAGAGCTCACCTGGGGCCTGGTCATCGCGGCGATGCGCGACATCCCGCTGCAGATGGAGTCGCTCAAGGAAGGCAAGTGGCAGGCGGGCGTGGGCAGCACGCTGCGCGGCAAGACGCTCGGCATCTTCGGTTACGGCAAGATCGGCGCGGTGGTCGCCGGATACGGCAGGGCCTTCGGCATGAAGGTGCTGGTCTGGGGGCGCGAGGCCTCGCAGGCGAAGGCGCGCGCCGACGGCCACGCGGTCGCCGCGGGCAAGGCCGCTTTCTTCGAGGACAGCGACATCGTCTCGCTGCATCTGCGCCTGATCGACGCCACGCGCGGCATCGTGACCGCGTCCGACCTCGCCCGCATGAAGCCCACGGCGCTCATCGTCAACACCAGCCGCGCGCCGCTGATCGAGCCCGGCGCGCTGGTCGCGGCGCTGAAAGCGGGCCGGCCGGGGAAGGCGGCGGTCGACGTGTTCGAGGAGGAGCCCCTGCGCGACACCGGGCATCCGCTCTTCAACATGCCGAATGTCGTGTGCACCCCGCACCTAGGCTACGTGACGCGCGAAGATCACGAGATCGCGTTCGCCGAGATCTTCGACCAGATCAACGCCTTCGCCGCGGGCAGGCCGATGAACGCCGTGAATCCGGAAGCTCTCGGCCAATCAATAAGATAAACCTCTCTCGCGCCGAGGATGTTGCGACGCACCATCGATAGGCGTATGCTCTGCGCCCTCTCCTTTCGAGAGGCCCCTCCATGAATGCCAACGGCAAATCCCACCGGTCGGCGCTGACGCTCGCGGCACTCGGCGTCGTCTACGGTGACATCGGCACCAGCCCCCTGTACGCGTTCAAGGAAGCGTTCAGCGGGCCGCACGGGCTGCCGCTCGAGGAGGCAGGCGTGCTCGCCGTGCTCTCGCTCATCTTCTGGTCGCTGATGCTCATCGTGTCGCTGAAATACGTGACCCTGATGCTGCGCTTCGACAACCGCGGCGAAGGGGGCATCCTCGCGCTGCTCGCGCTCGCCTCGGCGCGGGTGCGCGAGCGCCCGCGTCTCGCCTGGACCGTGGCGACCTGCGGCATCTTCGGCGCCTCGCTGTTCTACGGCGACGCCCTCCTCACCCCGGCGATCTCGGTGCTCTCCGCCGTGGAAGGCATTTCGGTCGCGACCCCCGCGCTGGACAAATGGATCGTGCCGGTGACGGTCGGCATCCTCGTCGGCCTGTTCGCCATCCAGTTCCGCGGCACCGGCGCGGTCGGCAGGCTGTTCGGGCCGTGCATGCTGCTGTGGTTCGCGGCGCTCGCCGTGCTCGGCGGCCTTTCGATCGCGCAGACCCCGGCGGTCCTCGCCTCGCTCGATCCGAGGCACGCGCTAGGCTTCGCCTGGCAGCACCCGGCCCTCGCCTTCTTCGTGCTGGGCGCGGTCTTCCTCGCCATGACCGGCGCCGAAGCGCTGTACGCCGACATGGGGCATTTCGGCGCGAACCCGATACGCCTCGCCTGGTTCGGCCTGGTCCTGCCGGCACTGACGATCAACTACTTCGGCCAGGGCGCCCTGGTGCTGCGCGACCCCGGCGCGATCAAGAATCCCTTCTACCTGCTCGCGCCTGCCGAGCTGCTGTTCCCGCTCGTCGCGCTCGCGACGGCGGCGACGGTGATCGCCTCGCAGGCGACCATCTCGGGCGCGTTCTCGATGACGCAGCAGGCGACGCGCCTGGGCTACCTCCCCCGCATTCCCGTCCGGCACACCTCGGAATCGGAGCGCGGGCAGATCTACATCGCGCACGTCAACTGGACCATGCTCGTCCTGATCGCGCTGATCGTGCTCGAGTTCCGCAGCTCGAGCGCGATCGCCTCGGCGTACGGCGTCGCGGTGTCGGGGACCATGGTGCTCACGACCGTCCTGATCGGCGTCGTCGCGTTCACCTCGCGCAGCCGCGCGCGGCCCTGGCTGCTCGCCGCGATCGCGGCGATAGGAGCGTTCGAGCTCGTCTTCTTCGCCGCCAACGCGATGAAATTCGTCGACGGCGGCTGGTTCCCCCTCGCCTGCGGCGTGGCGATATTCACCCTGCTCACGACCTGGAAGCGCGCCGAAGGCGTGGTGACGGCGCGCGAAGGCAAGACCCGCGTTCCCGTGGAGGCCTTCCCGGCGATGCTCGGCCGCGACGTGCCGCGCGTCGAGGGCACGGCGATCTACCTCTCGCCCGACAGCGGCGCGGTGCCGCCGGTGCTGCTGCACAACCTGAAGCACAACAAGGTGCTGCACGAACGCGTGCTCTTCCTCACCGTCGTCGACGCCGAGGTCCCGCGCGTGCCCGACGCCGAGCGCACCGAGCTGCGCGTCCTCGAGCGCGGGCGCCTGTACCAGGCCCTGCTCGCCTACGGCTTCATGGAGGAGCCCGACGTGCAGCACGGCCTGAAGCTCCTCGAGCGCCACGGCCTGCGGTTCGAGCCCATGCAGACCACGTTCTTCCTCGGCAGATCGACGATCGCCCGCGCGGCGCGGCCGGGGCTTTTCACCTGGCGGCGCGAGCTGTTCCGCTGGATGCAGCGCAACAGCCCGGCGACCGCCGAGTATTTCAACCTGGTCCCCGAGCGCGTGGTCGAGCTGGGAACCCGGGTCACGATCTGACGATCGGAGTAGTATCGAAACCCTCAACCCCAGGAGGCGCCATGGACCGCAACGCCTACATCGAAACCCTCAAATCGCAGCTCGACAAGTGGAACGCCGAGATGGCCAAGTGGGAAGGCCAGGCCGCCAGGGCGCAGGCGGGCGCGCGCGCCGAGTACGAGAAGCAGATCGCGGCGATGCGCGCGCATCAGGACCGCGCGATGGAGCAGCTACGGAAAGTGCAGTCGGCCTCGGGCGAGGCCTGGACCGAGCTTCAGCGCGGCGCCGACGAGGCCTGGGCCGCGATGCGCAAGGCGTTCGACGGCGCGAGCGCGAGGTTCAAGGACAAGAAGTAAGCGGCCGGGAGGCGCGGCGCCGGCCTAGCTCTGGAGCATCCGGTCGAGGTGCTCGATGTCGTTGATGATGATCCACTCGGAAGCGCCGGCCTTTTCGACGCGCTTCTGCCAGGCCTCCAGCCGGCCCATGTAGCGCCGCGGATCGACGTTGTCGGTCTTGAGCTTGACGACGTTGAGCGCGACGACGCGGATGTCCTTCAGGTCGATCGGGAAATCGCGGATCGTGACCTTGTCCAGCTCTTCCTGCATGTCGGAGAAGATCAGTATGGTCTTCCTCCCGGCCCCGGTCTCCTTGAGGAACATCCCGCCCTGGATCAGGCCGCCGGTGATGTCGGTGTAGGCGCTGCCCTGCGTGCTCTTCACGAACGCGTCGATCTGGTCGCGAAAGGCGCGCTTCTGGGCGTTCGCCTGCGACGGGCGGTTGTCGAAGGTGACCTTGGCGATGATGTCCTTCTCGCTGAAGCTGCGCGTCCTGACGCGCGCCACCGCGAGCGAATCTCCCGACTGCAGCGTCCCGAGCAGGTAGTTGATGATCTTCTGAGCCTTGCCGACCTCCTGGGCGTAGGTCCCCGAGGTGTCGATCAGCATGTAGACCGCCTGGGAGTGGCTGCGCTGGTCGGTGCACGACGCGACCCCCAGCGCGAGCAGCGAAACGAAAAGCAAGCGCTTGACCATGGCTGCCTCCTTCACGCCGCCTTCTTCATGGGGCGCGATTCGCGCGAGTCCGCGTCCCCGCCGCGCGCGGCCTTGACCGCGCGCTCGATCAGCAGCGGGAGCACGATGGTGACGTCGTACAGGGCGATCAGCACCCGGCACAGGTATCGCACCACGTTGCCGAGAATGCGCAGGAGAAAGCCGGCCACGCGGACCAGCATGACCACGATCGCGCCGCCGACGGTGCGCAAGGAGTAGACGAAGGATTCGAGCGGGATCGCGACGAAGGCCAGCGCGAAAGGCAGGAAGAAGCCGAGCACCATCTGCGCCGTGGTCGGGATCATCCGGAGCAGCGGATCGGGCGGCGCCGCCTGCTGGGTGGTCGCGAGCGACTGGATCAGCGCCTGCTTGTCGGCCGCGAGCATGTCCCGCATCAGCGCCAGCCCCGCCTCGATCGTCGCGAAGACGACCAGGAACACGAGCGCGGTCCACAGCATGCGGCGCCGCATGGCCTCGCTCATGTTCGAGATCAGCGGGAACAGGTGCGTGATGCGCAGCGTCTCCATCACGAACAGCCCCATCGTCGCCTCGAGGAAGATGATCACGAGCGCCGCCACGTCGGACATGCGCAGCGTGGAGGTGAGGTAGTCGCCGGCGCCGACCATCTCGGAGAACGGCAGCGCGATCAGCTTGAAGTTCACGACCGCGCCTCCGAAGGCGATCGCGAGCACCAGCGTGGAGATCGCGAACTGGGTGAACGCGGACACGGTCAGCTGGTGCTCCACCTTGTCGGTCTTCTTGCTGATCTGCTCGTATTTCTCCATCTGCGCGTCGATCTTCGCGGAGGTGTCCTGCAGCCCGGTCAGCTTCTTGTCCACCTGGCCGAAGGTCTTGTCGAGCGAGCGCCAGAACGGCATGAAGCCGTTCAGGATCTTGTGGCGCGACTCGTAGGCGCGCCGGTACTCGCCGAGGGTCTTCGCGTGAATGCCCTCGACCGAGCGCTTGATCTCCTCGAGAAGGCGCTGGACCATCTCGTTGCCGTCGGACTTGATCTTCGCGATCGCGGTGATCGCCTCGACCCACTCGGGCGGCGGCGGCGGCACCTCGCCGCACTTCTTGTAGTCCTCCTCGACACGGGTGATCTCCTCGAGGAGCTTGCGCTGCAGCGCCGGGTAGCCTTCGAGGTCGCGCGTCACCATCGCGCTGATCCGCTCGAACTCGCGCTCGATGTGCTGCGCGGTCTCCTCGCGGCCGTGCGCGAGCAGCACCGCGCGGTTGCGCTCTCTCATGTCCCCCGCCGTCGCGAACAGCCAGCGCGCGCCCAGGCGCAAGGGGCCTCCGACCATGTGCCCGACCGAGCGGAACAGGTCGTGCACCAGCCTGCGTGCGGC
>DATEGT010000081.1:0-9430 GCA_035280025.1 Burkholderiales bacterium
GCCCGACTATCTCCAGCGCATGGTCGAGCGCAGCAAGCTCTATCTGTACTACATCGTCGAAGAGGTGGACAAGCGCGGCATGCCCACGGAGATCGCGCTGCTGCCGATGGTCGAGAGCGCGTTCAACCCCATGGCGTACTCCCGCTCGCATGCCTCGGGCCTGTGGCAGTTCATTCCCTCGACCGGCAAGAAGCACCAGCTGACGCAGAACTGGTGGGCCGACGAGCGCCGCGACATCATCGCCTCCACCAATGCCGCGCTCGACTACCTCCAGGCCCTCTACGATCTGTACGGAGACTGGCAGCTCGCGCTCGCTTCGTACAACTTCGGCGAGAACGGCGTCGCCCGCGCGATCGAGAAAAACCGGGCGAAGGGCCTGCCGACCGACTACCTCAGCCTGAAGATGCCGCCGGAGACGCGCGGCTACGTGCCCAAGCTGCAGGCGCTGAAGAACATCATCGCCAACCCCGAGGCGTTCGGCATCACCCTCGAGCCGATCCCGAACGAGCCCTATTTCGCGACCGTGCCCACGCCGACCGCGATCGACATCCGCCTCGCCGCGACCTTCGCGGAAATGTCGGTGGACGAGCTGATAGCGCTCAATCCCGCGGTCAACCGGCCGATGATTTCCGGCCCGCACACTCAATCGCTTGTGCTGCCCGCCGACCGCGTCGACAATTTCCAGAGGAACCTCGAAGCCTACGACCGGCCGCTCACCTCCTGGCAGGCTTACACGATGAAGCACGGCGACAGCCTGGACCGGCTTGCCGCCAAGCACGGAATCACGGTGTCGAAGCTCAAGCTGGCGAACGGCATCACCTCCCGGACCCGGGTGAAGCCCGGATTCGAGCTGCTGTTGCCGGTGAAGGGCTCGAACGCCGGCGCCGAGCCCCTGCCCGCGGTATTCCGCCAGCCGGCGCTGCCCCCTTCGCGCCGGGGAGGAGCGATTCACATCGTGCGCAAGGGCGAAACCCTCTACGGCATCGCCCGACGCTATCACGTCAGCACCGACAGCCTGCTGCGCTGGAATCACGTGGGCGTGCTGACCACCGGGCAGAGGCTGGTCATCTACCGGCCTGGAAAGGCGCGCAGGCCCGCGAGCGCCCTGAAAGTCTCCTCGGTGCAGAAGTAGGACCGGGCGCCCGCGCGTCCCGTTCTAGACGGGGTGCAGTCCCAGCGTCAGGCCCAGCGGCACGAAGACGATGGCGAAGGCGTTTCCGATCAGGACGAGCGACGCCACCCGCTCCGGCTCCTGGTTGTAGCGCTCGGCGAGCAGGTAGTTGAGCGCGGCGGGCGGGAGGCTCGCGAAGAGCATCAGCTGGGCAAACTGGTCCTCCCGAAGGTGCAGCAAGAGCTGCGCGAGGTAGGCTCCCGCGAACCCGGCCAGAGGACAGACGACCGCCCCGAGAACGCCCAGCTGCCAGCCGCGGCTCGACAGGTCGATCAGGCGCGCACCGAGCGCGAACAGCATCATCGGCAGCGTCGCGTCTCCCAGCATCTTCAATCCCGGCATCAGTGTTTCGGGAACCTTCCAGGACAGGGCACTGAAGAGCAGTCCGAGAGCGCTGGCGATGATCATCGGCGAGGCGGCGAGCGCCCTCCACTCGGCGTGGCGGCTGACGATGCGGCTTCCGAGCGTGAACTGCAGCAGCGTGCTCCCCACCAGCATCAGGACCATCGCCGCGAGACCCGGGCGCCCGAAGGCGAGCACCGCGAGCGGCAGGCCCATGTTGCCGCAGTTGTTGAACATCATCGGCGGAACGAAAGTGCGGGGACTGACGCCCGCGAGGCGTGCGACCGGCCAGGCGATCAGCCCCGAGGCGAGGATCACGACGGCCCCCGCCGCGACGAAGGCGAGGTTGCCTCTGAGCTGGAAGTCCTCCCCGGCGAGCGAGGTGAACACGAGCAGGGGCCCGAGCACGTGCAGCGACACGTGGTTGAAGGTGCTCAGGTCGGGCCGGTTGCGGCGGCCGTAACCGTAGCCGATCGCGATGATCAGGAAAACCGGCGCGATGACCGCGACGATGCGCTCGAGGATCGGCATGGGCGGGATGCGACGGCCCGCATTATACGGGCCCGTCTAGCCCTGGAGTGGGACGCGGCCCAAGCTTGCCGCGCTGGGCAAGGCTTGCTAAGGTTCGGCCTCGGAGGAGCCACCATGACACGACAACTCGCAGCAACCCTCGGCGCTTTCGCGCTCGCCGCATCTTCTGCTCTCGCCCAGCAGCCCGTGAAGATCGGTTTGATCATGACCTATTCGGGGCAGTTCGCCGACGCGGCGACCCAGATGGACAACGCCATCAAGCTCTACGTCAAGGAGCACGGCGATACGGTGGCGGGCCGAAAGATAGAGTTTATCCGGCGCGACACCGCCGGTGTGCCCGACAATGCCAAGCGCAACGCCCAGGAGCTCCTGGTGCGGGACAAGGTGGACATTCTGGCCGGCTTCGTCATTACGCCCGAGGCGCTTTCCGTTGCGGACCTGTCGACCGAGGCGAAGAAGCTCACGGTGGTGATGAACGCCGCAACCTCCATCATCACGACGCGATCGCCGTACATCGTGCGCACGTCGCTTACGATCCCGCAGCTCAACGAAGCCTTCGGCACCTGGGCCCACCGGAACGGGGTGCGCAAGGCGTTCACGATGGTCTCGGACTACGGTCCCGGCATCGATGCCGAAGGCGCTTTCCAGCGGGCATTCAAGGACGCCGGCGGCCAGATCCTCGGCTCGGTGCGCATGCCGCTGGCGAACCCCGACTTCTTCCCGTTCGTGCAGCGCGCCAAGGATCTCAACCCCGAGGCGATCTACGTCTTCATCCCCGGCGGCGCGCAGCCGGCCGCGTTCGGCAAGGCCCTCGTCGATCTCGGGATCGACTCCAAGAAGACCAAGATCCTGGGGCAGGGGGAAATCACCGAGGAGAACGCGCTCAAGGTGATGGGCGACGCCGCGATCGGCTTGATCACCGCGTTCCACTACGATCACAACCACAAGTCGGCGGCGAACGCGAAATTCGTCTCCGACTACAACGCCGCGTACGGGCGCAACCCGGACTTCTTCAGCATTGGCGGCTGGGATGGAATGCATGTCATCTACGAGTCGCTCAAGAAAACGGGCGGCAACGCGGACGGCGACGCGCTCGTCGGGGCCGCGAAGGGAATGAAGTGGGAAAGCCCGCGCGGCCCGGTGTCGATCGATCCCAACACGCGCGATATCGTGCAGACCGTCTACATCCGGCGTCTGGAAAAGATCGGCGGCAAGCTGCTCAACGTCGAGATCGACAAGATCGAGAACGTCAAGGATCCCGTCAAGGAGCGCATGAAGAAGTAGCAGGCGCGCGCGGCGCGGCCCACCGCGCCACCGCGCCTTGGGTTATGCTTCGGCACCGCTCGCGAGGCCGCCGTGCTCAACCCGTTCCAGAAGATCAAGCGCATCGAGGCGCGGACTTTCACCTCGCTCCCCGCGAAGTTCCGCAAGAAGAGGCGCACCTCCTGGTCGGATCCCAACCGCGGCGGCGCGCAGGTCGACAGCTTCCTGGAAGGCCCGTCCTTCGACCGCGAGGGCAACCTGTGGTGCGTCGACATTCCCTTCGGCCGCGTTTTCCGCATCGATCCGAAAGGCGATTGGGAGCTCGTCGCCCAGTACGACGGCTGGCCCAACGGGCTCAAGGTCCACAAGAGCGGCTGGATGTTCATCGCCGACTACAAGCGCGGCCTGATGCTGCTCGATCCGAAATCGGGAAAGATAGAGACCTATCTCGCGACCGGGTTCAGCGAGGGCTTCAAGGGACTGAACGATCTGCACTTCGCCGACAATGGGGATCTCTACTTCACCGACCAGGGACAGACCGGGATCGCCGACCCGACCGGCCGCGTCTACCGGCTGCGGTCCAACGGCGAGCTGCAGCGCCTGGTGGACAACGCGCCCTCCCCCAACGGCATCACCCTCAACATGGGCAACACGCACGTGTACGTCGCCGCCACGCGCTCGCAGCAGATCTGGCGCCTGCCGCTCATGGCCGGCGGCACGCTCTCCAAGACGGGAGTCGCGATCCAGCTCTCGGGCGGCCACGCCGGGCCCGACGGCATCGAGTGCGACGCCGAGGACGGGCTTGCGGTCTGCCACCTCGGCGTCGGCATCTGGCGTTTCGATTCCAACGCCCTGCCCACCCATCTGGTGCACGCCGGCAAGCGCCATCGCCTCATGACCAACATCGCCTACGGCGGCGCCAGGCACAGCACGCTGCACATCACCGATTCGCTCAACGGCGAGATCCTCACCGCGGAGATGCCGGTTCCTGGAAAGAAAATGTTCGCGCATCGCTGAAGGAGATTTCATGAAAACACCGCGCTTCGCCCTCGCCGCCGTCCTCGCCTTGCCGCTCGCAGCCGGAGCGCAGTCGTATCCGATCAAGCCGGTGCGCGTCCTGATCGGCTACGCGGCGGGCAGCTCGACGGACATCGTCGGCCGCGTCATGGCCGACCGGCTGGGCCTCCACTGGAAGCAGACCGTGATCGTGGAGAATCGCGGCGGCGCCGCGGGTAACCTCGCCGCCGACGCGGCCGCCAAGGCCCCGGGCGACGGCTACACGCTGCTGTTCGCGCAGAACGGACTGGCGATCAGCGCAGCGGCGCTCCCCAGCCTTCCGTACAGCGCCGAGCGCGATCTCGTGCCGCTCGCACCGGTGGCGGCGACACCGCACATCCTCATCGTCGGCCCCGGCTTCCCGGCGAAGAACGTCCAGGAGCTGATCGCGCGCGGCAAGGCCTCGCCCGGCAAGCTGACCTTCGCCTCCTCCGGCGTCGGCAACTCCGACCACCTGTGCGGCGAGCTCTTCAACATGATGGCCGGCATCAGCGCGATCCACGTGCCCTACAAGGGCGGCGCACCCGCGGTCCAGGACGTGATCCCCGGACGCGTCGACTACTACTTCGCGGGCATGCCGGTCGGCCTGCCGCTCGCCAACTCGGGGCGCGCTCGGGCGCTCGGGGTCACGAGCAAGGTCCGCTTCGCCGGGGCGCCGGACATTCCCACCATCGCCGAGCAGGGGCTCCCCCAGTACGAGGCGACGCTGTGGCAGGGATTCTTCGCGCCATCCTCGATCGATCCGGCGCTCGCGGCGCGCATCGCGCGCGACGTCGAGGACGTGCTCAAGCAGCCGGATACGCGCGCCCACCTGGCCAAGGCCGGCGTGGCCCTGTTCGAGGACAACCAGGCGAACTTCAAGAAATTCTTCCACGCGGACATCGAGAAGTGGAAGAATCTGGTGAAGAGCACGCATCTGAAACTCGAATGAGGTGCCCCGTGAAGCCAACGCTCGCCCTGCTGGCCCTGTGCCTCGCCGCAAGCTCGCCGGCGCCGGCGGAGGACTATCCCAGCCGCCCGATCAAGTTCATCACCGCCGCGGCGCAAGGCGGCACCTCGGACATTCTCGCGCGCACTTTCGCCGTGTATCTCACCGAGGCGCTGAAGCAGCCGGTGGTGGTGGACAACCGCGCGAGCGCGTCGGGCGTGATCGCCGGCGAGCTGACCGCGAACGCGCCGCCCGACGGCTACACGATCCTGCTCGCCTACCACCAGCACACGGTGAACGCCGCGCTGAACCCGAAGCTGCCTTATCACCCGGTGAACAGCTTCACGCCGATCACGCAGCTCACACGGGCCGGCCTCATGCTGGTGGTGAACCCGTCGACTCCGGTGAGCAACCTGACCGAGTTCGTCGAGTGGACCAAGCACTTCAAGGGCCCGCTGAACTTCGGCTCGGCCGGGATCGGGACCGGAGGCCATCTCGCCGGCGAGCTCTACAACGTCATGACGGGCATAAAGGCCGAGCACATACCGTACAAGGGCACGGGGCCGGCGCTGATAGACCTGATGGCGGGACGGTACCAGTACAACTTCGCCGGCCTTCAGGCGGCGCAGGTCCAGGTGCGCGCCGGGAAGCTGCGCGCGCTGGCGGTGACCACGCCCAGGCGCATTCCGGTCCTGCCCGACCTCCCGGCGGTCGCGGAGGCGCTTCCGGGCTTCGAGGTCGTCGGCTGGTACGGAGTGATCGGGCCGGCGGGGATCCCCGCGCCGATCGTGGCGCGCCTGCACGACGAGTTCATCAAGGCGCTGAACCGGCCCGAAGTGCACGAGCGCATTGTCGCCGACGGCTCCGAGCCGGTCGGAAGCGCGCCCGAGGAGTTCCGACAGTTCATGCTCGCCGACCTCGCCAAGTGGGCGAAGCTGGTGAAGGAGAGCGGAGCGAAGCTGAACTGAGGCGCGCGCCTCAGATCGTCCCGCAGGCGCAGGCCTCCCACGGGCGTCCGTCGGCGATGAGCTCCGGCTGCGACAGCGCGCGCGCCATTCTCTGCGCCTCGGCCGCCGCGCTCTTGTAGTACTCCCCGTAGAGGTGGACCGGCAGCCAGTCCTGCGCGACCGGCGGCAGCGGCGGCGAAAGCCGCGAGAACGGGCCCTCGCCGTAGACCACCTTGCCGCCGACCACGGTCAGCACCGACTCGATGTCCTTGATCTGATCGACCGGCACGCTGAAGTAGTCGGCCGAAAGCACGGCGAAATCCGCGAACCTCCCGGCCTCGAGCGTGCCTTTCTTGCCCTCCTCGCCCGAAATCCACGCGCTGCCCGAGGTATACAGCCGCAGCGCCTCGGTGCGGTCGAGCAGGTTCCGGTCGCCCTGCAGCTTCGCTCCGCCGAGCGTCTTCCCCGTGACCAGCCAATGCAGCCCGATCCAGGGATTGTAGCTGGTCGCGCGGTTGGCGTCGGTGCCGCAGGCGAGCGGTATGCCCATTTCGCGGATGCGCGCGATCGGAGGAGCGTCGGCCGCGGCCTGCGCCCCGTATTTCTTGAGGAAGGCCTCGCCGTCGAGCGACATGCGGTTCTGGATGTCGATCGAGCCGCCCAGCGCGGCGAGCCGCTCGAGCGTCCTCGGCTGCAGCGTCTCGCAGTGGTCCAGCCCCCAGCGCAGCCCTTTCAGCGGCCTTTCGCGATTGACCTGCTCGAGCACGTCGAGCACGCGGCTCGCGGTCGCGTCGAAGCTGGTGTGCTGCCGGAACGGCCAGCCCTGCCCGACGATGAAATCGACCACCGCGGTGAAGTTCTTCTCCATCACGCCCGGCGGCGGCACCGTGTAATCCTTGGCAAAGTTCGCGACGTCGCCCGCCTGGTAGAGGATGTACTCGCCGGTGCCGATCATGCGGTAGTAGTCGTTGCCCTGTCCGTACTTCACCAGCTTCGACCACGCCGTGTAGTTGGCGAGCTCCTTCCCCGGCGCCTGCGCGAACAGGGTGTAGCCGATGCGCAGCGTCATCTGGCGGTCGGCGGCGAGCTTGGCGATCGCGGCGTAGTTGTCCGGATAGTTCTGCCCGCCGCCGCCCGCGTCGATCACGCTGGTCACGCCGAAGCGGTTGTGCTCGCGCATGAAGTGGCGCGTGGAGAGAATCTGGTCCTCGGGGGAGAGCCGCGGGATGCGCAGCCACACCGAGACCAGGCTCGCCAGGCTGGTCGTCGACATCACCAGCCCCGTGGGATTCCCCGAGGCATCGCGGTCGATCGCCCCGCCGAACATGTTGGGCGTGTCCTTGTTCCACCCGAGAGCGCGGATCGCGGCGCGATTCAGCCACGCGCGATCGTAGAGATGCATGATCATGCACGGCGTGTCGCCGGTCGCGGCGTTGATCTCGTCGAGCGTGGGATAGCGCTGCTCGGCGAACTGCGCCCAGGTCCAGCCGCCGATCACCTGAACCCAGTGCGGCGGCGGCGTGCGCCGCGCCTGGTCGCGCACGCGGCGCATGCCCTCGGCGAGCGAGGGCACGCCGTCCCAGCGCACTTCGTTCGTGTAGGTCAGCCCGCCCCGGATGAAATGCGTGTGCCCGTCGTTGAGCCCCGGAACGACGGCCCGCCCGCCCGCGTCGATCACCCGCGTGGCGGGTCCGCGCAGCTTCTCGACGTCGGCCGCGGCGCCGATCGCCGCGATCTCGCCGCCGCGGACGGCGAGGGCGCTCGCCGTCGGCGCGCGCGGATTGAGCGTCGCGATCTTCGCGTTCGTGACGATGATGTCCGCCGGCCCCGCCGCCGGCCCCGCAGGCGCGGTCTCGCAGCCGGCGAGGAACAGCCCGGCGATTCCCGCGGTCGCCGCGCTCTCCTTCAGGAATTCACGCCGGCCGAAATTGAAGGCGTTCTTCGTCGCTCCGCCGGAGCACGCGGGATGCGCGCACGCAAGGCTTCCGCATTGATTCGACATGTTCCCCTCTCTCGCGATTTTCTCCGCGAAAACTATACACCGTGGGGCGGTCGATTTGGCGTGGGCGGGAGCCCACGATCATGCCAGATACCTGCCGAACCAGGCGAGCGCCTCGCTCCACGCGGCTTTCGCCGCCTCGGCGTCGTAGCGCGGGCCCGAGTCGTTGTGGAAAGCGTGGTCGACGTTGGGATAGACGATCTTGCGAAAGGTCTTCCCGTTCCTGGCCATCGCGGCCTCGATCGCCGGAATGTTCCGGTTGATGCGCTCGTCGCGCCCGGCATAGATGGCGAGGACCGCCGCGCGGATGCCGGGAACGTCCGCGTCGGGCACCGGCACCCCGTAGAAGGGGACCGCCGCGCGCAGCTCCGGCAATCCCGCGGCGACGCGCCAGGTCACCGCGCCGCCGAAGCAGAAGCCCACCATGCCGGCGCTATCGGAGCGCGCCGCCGGCTGGGAGCGCGCGTAGGCGAGCCCGCTCCTGAAGTCCTGAACGTGGCGCGCCGGCGGCGCCTTGCCGAGGATGTCGGGGATCGCGTCGTAGTCGTGCTTCTCCGTCCCGCCCTCCCGCGACAGCAGGTCCACCGCGAGCCCGACGTAGCCCGCCTTGGCGAGGCGCCGCGCCACGTCCTCGATGTGCCGCGTGAGGCCGCGGTTCTCGTGGCAGACGAGCACCACGGGAAAGAGCCCGGGTCTTGCCGGGCGTGCGAGATACCCGTCGAGTCGCGCGCCCTCGCCTGGGAACTCGGCGATGCCGGCGACGATGTCGGGATCGTTCGGCGCCACCTGGGGCGGCGCGCTCGGCGGCGCCTTCGATGCGGCGGCCTTGCCGCCCTGGGCGCGCGCATCCAGGATCCGTGACGCGAGCGCGGCGCCGGCGACGCCGGCCACCGCCCGCAGCGCCTGCCGCCGCGAGAGCCTCCCCTCCTCGTAGTCCTCGACGGCCTCTTCCACCAGGTAGCGCTGCAGATCGTTCATTTCACTCGTGCTCCTCGATCGGTCCGGCTCGCTTTCATATTAGAATACCGCGGCCTTTCGCGCATACTCGCGGCCTGACAAATCATTTCGACGCAGCGCATCGCAAGGCTCTCCTCCCGGGTTCTCCTGATTCTCGCGGCGGCCTCTCTCCGCCCGGCGGCCGCGAGCAGCGATTTCCTCGCCGGCCTGGTCCGCAACGACAGCTCCGGCCTGGG
>DATEGT010000082.1:0-6706 GCA_035280025.1 Burkholderiales bacterium
GTACGTCATCACGCGCGAGGTGCGACGCTCCGTGAGGTCGACCATCTTCAGCACCTGGTCGGCGCGTTCACGGAACACGTTCTTCGGCACGCGATACAGCAGCGCGTGAAACTTCAGGTTTTCATCGGCCGTGAGCCGCACATCGAGCGACGGATCCTGGAAGACGAGGCCGATCGATTGCCGGACTTCGGCCGATTGCGTGGCGACGTCGTACCCGGCGAGGCTCGCCCGGCCGCCGGTGGGCTTGAGCAGCGTCGCGAGGACCTTGATCGTCGTCGACTTGCCCGCGCCGTTCGGGCCGAGGAATCCGAGCACTTCTCCCCTGCCCACCTCGAACGACACCCCGTCCACCGCCAGCTTCGGGCCGAAAGACCTGCTGAGATTCTCCACCCTGATCACGCCGACTCTCCAATCGAAGCTGCACGTACAGACCCGCGCCAAGGCGCCGAAGTTCCTTGCCGCCGGCGGGGGAACCGGATTCTAGCGTAATGCGGGCCCGGCATGAACCAAAGTGCATTAGCTTATTCAGGGATTTGCGCTTTCAAGCCCTGCACGATGGCCTTATAATTTTGCCCTCGATTTCGGGGCGCCGGCCCAGGCGAAGGAAAGCGGAATGACCCACGTGGTGACCGAGAGCTGCATCAAGTGCAAGTACACCGACTGCGTCGATGTCTGCCCGGTCGACTGCTTCCACGAGGGACCCAACATGCTCGTCATCGACCCCGACGAGTGCATCGACTGCGCGGTCTGCATCCCCGAGTGCCCGGTCAACGCGATCATGCCCGAGGAGGACGTGCCCGAGGACCAGAGGAAATTCACGGCGCTCAACGCGGAGCTTGCCAAGATCTGGCCCGTGATCACCGACGCCAAGCCCGGGCCCGAAGACGCGGACCAGTGGAAGGACGTGAAGGACAAGCTGAAGCACCTGGAGCGCTGATGCTCCGCGCCGGATGCTAAACCTTGCCTTCGGCCTTTCCTTCGCCGAGCTCTACCGCCGCGACGGACTAGTCAAGCTCGACGGCGCTTTCCTCGCGCACCTCGAAGCGGCCGATGCGTCCTGCGCCGGAACGCTCCAGTCCCGCCTCCGCGCCGCGCGCGGAAACCCCTCCGGACTCGACGCCAAGGCCGAATCGGCGCTGATCCTCGAGATCGCGCCGCACCTGGACGATTTCCTCGCCGAGCTGTTCGGCATACAGGCGGAATTCCGCGCGCTCGCCGCGCTCCACCACGACCTTGCGCCGCTTCACACGATCAAGCGGCAGTTCGTGCAGCGCCGCGCCGCGAACAGGATCAAGGCCGAGGAGGCGGCCGAGCTGGACGGCCCGGCGCTCGAAACGCAGCTGAAGCGGCTCCTCGGAGGCGATCTCGACGAGCTGAAATTCGCGAAGCAGGTCTCCCGATGGCTCGCCGACGAAGGCAGCCACGCGGCCGAGATCGACACGGCGATGAAATATGCCGCGTGGGCCGTGCACACGCCCGCCGGGCGCGAGCGCGTGCACGCGGGCGTCCTCTTCAAGCTACCGGCCAAGACCGACCCGCAGAACCTCCTGGTCCACGCGCAGAAAAGCGAGCAGGACGGGGTCGTCACCTACACCATCAAGCCCGAGCACATCCGCCGGCGCCGGGGATTCGCCCTCACCGACCCCGGCACCGACCTCGTCGGCGCGCTCGACCAGGCGAACTACTGCATCTGGTGCCACACTCAGGGCAAGGACTCCTGCTCGAAGGGCCTCAGGGAAAGACCCTCGCCCGAGGCGCCGAGGAACGTGACGTTCAAGAAAAGCCCCTTCGGGGTGACGCTCGCCGGCTGCCCGCTCGAGGAGAAGATCTCCGAGTTCCACACGCTCAAGGCCCAGGGCCAAGCGATCTCGGCGCTCGCGGTGATCGTCGTCGACAACCCCACGGTCGCGGCAACCGGGCACCGCATCTGCAACGATTGCATGAAAGCCTGCATCTACCAGAAGCAGGAGCCGGTGAACATTCCGCAGATCGAGACGCGCACGCTGAAGGACGTCCTCGACCTGCCCTGGGGCTTCGAGATCTACTCGCTGCTCACGCGCTGGAATCCCCTCAATTTCCGCCGGCCCCTGCCGCTGCCCTCCACGGGGCACAAGGTGCTCGTCGCCGGCATGGGTCCCGCGGGATTCACCCTCGCCCACCACCTGATGAACGACGGCCACGCGGTGGCCGGGATCGACGGGCTGAAGATCGAGCCGCTTCCGACGCGATTCTCGGGAGTCGCACCCGATGGCGCGCGCGTGCCCTTCGAGCCCGTGCACGACGTCCGAGTGCTCTACGAATCGCTCGACGACCGCGTCATGGCGGGATTCGGCGGAGTCGCCGAGTACGGCATCACGGTTCGCTGGGACAAGAACTTCCTCAAGCTGGTGCGCTTGCTGCTCGAGCGCCGCGCCGAGTTCGCGATGTACGGCGGCGTTCGCTTCGGCGGCACCGTTGCGCTCGAAGACGCGCTCGATCTCGGCTTCGATCACGTCGCCTTGTGCATGGGCGCGGGCAGGCCCACGGTGCTCGACATCCCCAACGGGCTCGCCCGCGGCGTGCGCGCCGCGTCCGACTTCCTCATGGCGCTCCAGCTCACCGGCGCAGCCAAGTCGGACTCGATCGCCAACATGCAGCTGCGCCTGCCGGTCGTGGTGGTCGGCGGCGGCCTGACTGCGATCGACACGGCGACCGAGTCGCTCGCCTACTATCTCGTCCAGATCGAGAAATTCCTCACGCGATTCGAGGCGCTCGCCGCCGAGAACGGCGAGGACGCGGTGCGCGCCAAGTGGGACGACCAGGAGCGCGAGATCGCCGAGGAATTCCTCGCTCATGCGCGGGCGGTGCGAAAGGAGCGTGCGGCGGCCGAGCGCGAGGGCCGCGAGGCTCGCGTGGTCGAGCTGCTGCGGCATTGGGGCGGCGTCACCATCGCCTACCGCCGCCGCCTGATCGACAGCCCCTCGTACACGCTCAACCACGAGGAAGTCGAGAAGGCGCTGGAGGAAGGCATCAGGTTCTCGGAAGGACTGACGCCCGTGGCGGTGGATGTCGACAACTACGGCGCGGTGCGCGGCATGCGCTTCACGCGTCCCAGCGGCCTGGAATCGGCCGAGCACTGGCTGCCCGCGCACACGGTGTTCGTCGCCGCGGGAACACAGCCGAACACCGTGCTGTCGCGCGAGCACGCCGGATTCGGCCTGGACGGGAAGTACTTCCAGGCCTGCGACGAGGACGGCCGGCCGGTCAAGCCGCAGGGCGCGGTCTCCAAGCCCGAGCGCGCCGACGTGCTTCTGTCTCGTCTCGCCGACGGTCGCTTCGTCAGCTTCTTCGGCGACCTCCACCCGTCGTATTTCGGCAACGTCGTGAAGGCGCTGGGCTCGGCGCGTCAGGGCTATCCCGTCGTCTCGCGCGCGCTGGCGAAACGATCCCCGCAATCCCCGCTGGCGACCGGCGCGTTTTTCGACTCGCTCGGCCGCCAGCTGCTGGCCACGGTGCACAAGGTCGAGCGCCTCACGCCGACGATCGTCGAGGTCGTCGTCAAGGCTCCCCTCGCCGCGCGCAAGTTCCGGCCAGGCCAGTTCTACCGCCTGCAGAATTTCGAGACCCTGTCTCCCGTGGTCACCACGGCGGGCTCGTCGACTCGACTCCAGATGGAAGGGCTGGCCATGACCGGTGCCTGGGTGGACCGGGATCGCGGGCTGGTTTCGACCGTAGTGCTCGAGATGGGCGGCTCGTCCGACCTGTGCGCGATGCTCAAGCACGGCGAACCGGTGATCCTCATGGGCCCGACAGGCAGCCCCACGCACATCGCCTCCGGCGAGACCGTCATCCTCGCCGGCGGCGGCCTGGGAAACGCGGTGCTGTTCTCCATCGGCGCCGCTTTCCGCGAGCGCGGATCGAAGGTTCTCTATTTCGCCGGGTACAAGAAAGTCGCCGACCGTTACAAGGTCGCCGAGATCGAGGCGGCCGCGGACGCGGTCGTGTGGTGCTGCGACGAGGAGCCGGGATTCAAGCCCGCCCGGGCGCAGGACCGGTCCTTCGTCGGAAACATCGTCCAGGCGATGGATGCGTACGCACAAGGGAGCCTCGGCCCGCAACCGATCCGCATGCGGGATGCCGACCGGCTGATCGCGATCGGATCGGACCGGATGATGGCCGCGGTCGCGCGCGCGCGCCACGACGTGCTGAAGAACCATCTCAAGGCGCAGCATGTCGCGATCGGCTCGATCAACTCGCCGATGCAGTGCATGCTCAAGGAGATCTGCGCGCAGTGCCTGCAGCCGCACGTCGATCCCCGGACCGGGAAGAGGACCTACGTGTTCTCCTGCTTCGACCAGGACCAGAGCCTCGACAGCGTCGATTTCGGCGCGCTGTCGGAGCGCCTCAAGCAGAACTCCCTTCAGGAGAAAATGAGCTCGCAGTGGATCCGCCGCTGCATGCCGGAGCTGCGCAAGCAGAGACAGCTGGTCTGATCAGTGCCAGTCCTCGCGCGGCGGGATGGGCAAGGGCATGACCGCGATGCCCTCCTCGAGCAGGTCGCGCGTTTCCTCGCCGGTCGCTATGCCGCGTATGCTGCGCTCGCGCGATTCCTTGCGGTGAATGCGCCGCGCCTCCGCGGGGAAATCCCTTCCCACGTTCTCGGTGTTGAGCAGGATCGCGTCGATCATGTCCTGCAGGCCGCGCCGCTCCGCGGGAGCGGGTGCCGGCGGCTCGGCGGGCGCCACGATCTCCGCCTTGCCGATCTTCGCGGTCAGGAGCTTCTCGATCCTGGAGCCGCCGCACACCGGGCACGAGAGCAGGCCGCGGGCCTTTTGGCCTTCGAATTCGTCCGCTGAGGCGAACCAGCCCTCGAAGCGGTGGCGATGCGCGCAGATGAGTTCGAAGACGATCACGTCGGCAGTGTCATGGGAAAGTTTCGTCGCGTCAAGGCAATATCTGTGCGCCGGGGTCGTTTTCAAGACCCCGGACCGCGGTCCTCCGCGGATGCTAGCGGTGCAGCGGGGCTTCGTCGGAAAGAGCCTCGTCCTCCGGCTTGGGCGCCGGCGGCTTGTCGAGCGACATCGCGAGGCCGAGGAAAATCGCGACGATTCCCGCGATCAGCCAGAGCAGCGCCTCGGCGAGGCTCGCCCGCGCCGCGAATTCGTTCCGCGAATAGTAGGCCACCACGCGCTCGCGCGCGGTCAGATCCTCCTGGCTGGGCGCGAACGTCTTCGTCTCTCCGGAGCGATCGATGTAAGGCCCCAGCGCTCCCGAGGCCTTGAAATTCTGGCGCGCGCTCGCCTGGCTGAGCAGCTCGCGCTTCTCGGGCGAGGCGATCCGGTTCCAGCTCGCCGCCGCGGGAGCGGACTTGCGCTCGGCCACGCTCGGGGCCGGCTTCAGGTCGGCGTATCTCTGGAAGGCGAAGTAACCGTAGAGCGCGCAGGCGCTCCCCGACAGCAGGATCAGCAGCACCGCCTTGCGGTGAAAACCGTAGGCACCCAGCCGGCGCGAGCCGTCGAAAAGGCAGAAGAGAGCGACTGAGCCCGCCACCACGTTCAGTACGAAGTCGACCGGATTTTCGATCATCGTGAGATCCCCGTGCGAAGCGCGGGAGGGCTTTGAGAGCGCGCGCGGCCGTAAACTAGCACAAACGATCCGAACCCTGCGCCGGCGTACGTCACAAACCAGCGAAAGCCTGCCGTAAGGAAACCAGGCAGCGCGAGAGGGCGCTGCCGCCGTTCTCTTCGAGGACCTGGATGTGTTCGGCTATTCCTTGGTGCCCGGGGCAGGACTTGAACCTGCATGGCCTTTCGGCCTAGGGATTTTAAGTCCCTTGTGTCTACCAGTTTCACCACCCGGGCGGGAGATTGAGATCTTGGAGGCGGGAGTCGGAATCGAACCGGCGTCCACGGCTTTGCAGGCCGCTGCATGACCACTCTGCCATCCCGCCGTGTGCCTTGAACCGGAACAGCCGCAGTGCCGACCGGCTGTTCCCGGAAATCCTGGAGCGGGAAACGAGTCTCGAACTCGCGACCTCAACCTTGGCAAGGTTGCGCTCTACCAACTGAGCTATTCCCGCGGAATCAAAGCGAATCTTAAGGACCTGTCCCCCTGCGGTCAATACGGCGGCGGTCCCAGGGCGGGCGCGGCGCGAGCGCCCGCTGCAGGTAGCTGAACATCGAGACCAAGGTGAGCAAGGCGGCGAGGTAGATCAGCCACGTGCCGATGCGCTGCGGGTCGAACACGCCGATGCGATCGTGGTAGAGCAGCATGGGCACCGCGATCATCTGGGAGATGGTCTTCACCTTTCCCAGCAGATTCACCGCCACGCTCTTCGACTGGCCGATCTTCGCCATCCACTCGCGCATCGCCGAGATCGCTATTTCGCGGCCTATGATGACGACGGCGATGATGGCGTTCGCGCGCGAGAGCTCCACCAGCACGATCAACGCGGCCGCGATCATGAGCTTGTCGGCCACCGGGTCGAGAAAGGCACCGAACGCCGACTGCTGGTTCAGGCGCCGCGCGAGGTAGCCGTCGAGCCAGTCGGTGATCGCCGCGCCGGCGAACACGATGGTGGCGATGAGGTTGCGGTGCCAGCTCGAAAGCCAGGCGTCGGGAAGATAGAACACCCCGATCACCACGGGGATCATGATGATGCGCAGCCACGTCAGCAGGTTGGGAACGTTAAGCGGCATGGAGCTCCCGGTAGATCTTCTCCGCGAGC
>DATEGT010000083.1:0-5958 GCA_035280025.1 Burkholderiales bacterium
CCGCCCGCGCCGGTGCGGCGCCAGCGTAGCTCGCTGTCCTCCGCCGGCCATTCGCGCGGCAGCCACAGCTCGAGGCGGTCTCCGCCCCCGGGGCGCAGCGCGCCGGCGACGTCGGGCCAGCGCATGCCGCCCAGGCGCGGAACCTTCCAGCGCAGCCTACCTAGGCTCGGCGTTTTCATCGCTTCCGCTCATCGATTGCGGCCCCAGCGCGTCGATCAGCGGCTGGGGCCTGTGCCAGATCCAGTTGGTGACGGTCCCCGCGCGCTGCATCAGCGCCACGGTGCGGCGCTGGTGCCGCCCGATCGACGTGTCGAGGGTGATCAGGAAGAAATCGGTCTTGACGCTCGCCATGCCGTTGGCGAGCTTCGCCTCCGGGGGCATCATCGCCTGGAGCTCGCCGACGTTGTTCATCGGCTTGGAGGCCCGGTTGTCGGCGACGCGCTGCGCCCACGCGACGTCCAGGTTCGCCAGCGCCGCGAGCACGACCGGCGAAGCGGTGTTCACGTTGATCGTCGTCTTGATTCCCGGCGGCAGGACCGTGACGTAGGGCAGCAGCGTCCGGACCGTCTTCTCGTCGAACCCGCGCACCAGGCGCAGCTCTTCGACGCTCGTGAACGGCTGGTTGGCCGCGCGGTACGGCGTCTTCAGGGTGAGGTAGTCGACGTCTTCGGCGCCGCCGGGCGAGGTCACGTTGCTGTCCGCGTCCATCCAGTCGATCACGGCGTTCGCGAGCAGCGGGTCGAGCTTCAGCTCGATGAGAAGCCGCTGGAAGAGCAGGACGTCGGCCGTGCTGGGCTGGTTGTTCATCAGGAGATTGTTCAGGTTGAACCTTCCCTGAGCGTCCTCCACCGCGACGTGGATCGCCCCGCCGTCCACGGGAAGCGTCGGCAGGCCCTGCGCCCAGGGCTCGCCGAGGTGGTCGATCGAGTTGTGCGCGGCGTCGTCGAGCAGCGCCACGCTCGCCCAGTGGAGCGCGCCGCGGCGCAGGAAGTCGGTCGCGTCGCGATCGCCCACGTTCTCCATCTGCCTGAACCAGATCTGGTGCGCGAAGGCGATCTTCGCGGCGATCGCGGCGGCGATCGCGACGATCGCCACCGCCGTGATGAGGGCGACGCCGCGCTGGGCCCGGGCTCGGGTCGTCATCGGTTCACCAGGAACAGCCGCTTGAAGCTGCCGACGCCCTTGACCGCGAGCGTGACCTCCACCGCCGGCGGCGGATTGTTGGGATTGGCGCCGCCGGCGGGCCAGGCGTTCACGGAATTGCCGGAGTTGTCGGCGAAGCGCACCTCGAAGGTCTCGACGTCTCCGATCAGGGGCGCCTCGAGCGGCTTGGTCACCGGCGCGCGGTCGAGCACCGGCCAGGTGATGCGGTACAGCTTGCCTTCCTTGAGGCGATACGCGACGCGCCGCAGGTCGGATTCCGCCGCGACGCCGTATTTCAGCTCGCCTCCGCGCGTGAACTCCAGGCTCGGCTCGGCGAGAGCGCGCGAGTCGTAGGGCCGGCCGACGAACGCGGGGAGCAGCGCGACGCCGGCCTCGTCGCGGACCGGGCGCGGCCGCGCGTGCGCGACGTCGTCCGAGATGCGCAGGAACACCTGCGACAGCTGCTGCCACGTCTTCTGCTCGCGCTCGAGCCGCGAGCGCCCGTCGAGCAGGCGCGCGAGGCCCGTGTAGGCGAGCGCCGAGAAGATGCCGAAGACGAGGAGCGCCACCAGCAGCTCGATCAGCGTGAAGCCCCGTCCGGTCCTCATTTCGGGGCGTCTCCCTGCGCCGGAGGGATGTTCCCCATCTGCGACAGATCCCCCGTCTGCGACGCGCTCGAGGTGGTCACCGAGGTCCCGGTCTGCTCGACGAAGCCGGTGAGGCTCGCGAGCGGCACCTTCCCTCCGGGGAGCACCACCCCGACGACCACGCGGCGCAGGCGCGTGAGCGGCGTCACCCCGGTCTCCTGGATCCAGTGGAACTTGCGCCCTCCCATGGTCGCGTCGCCCTCCTTGATGTCGAGCGCGGGCCACTCTCCCCTCAGCTCGAGCTCGGCGAGCCGGTCCTCCGCGACCCAGCGCGCGAGCATGCGCTCGCGCAGCGACGCCGTCGTGTCGATCGCGGTCCCGAGGCTGTGCGCCGCCGCGGTCAGCGCGATCGCGAGCACGGCGAGCGCCACCAGGATCTCGACCAGGGTGAAGCCGCGGTGCCGCGCGCCGCTCACGAGCCGGCCTCCGCGCGTATGGTCCCGTCGGGGGCGCCGACGACGCTCCAGCGCGCGCCGCCGCCCGCGAGCAGGATGCGGAACGCCGGCAGCTCGCCGCTCGGCAGCAGCAGCACGCCCTGCGGCTGCGCGCCGTCGCCCGGAGCGGCGCCCTCGATCTGCAGCGACTCGATCGCCACCCCCGCCGGAAGCTGCCGTGGCCGCAGGATCTCGTCGTCCTTCGTGATCTTGAGCTTGCCGTCGCGCTCCAGGCGCAGGAAGCGGTACGATTCGCGCCCGGCGCCGAAGGCGAAGACTCGCCCCTGCATGATCGCCTCCTCGCGCGCCGCCTGGAGGAGCAGCGCCAGGCGCTCGCTCTCGTCGCGCACGGCTTCTCCCGGGCTGCGCATCAGCTCGACGCCGGCGAGCGCGACGATGATGCCGATGATGAGCACCACCACCAGCAGCTCGATCAGGGTGAAGCCGCGCGCCGGCGCGGGGTGCGTTCGCATCACTGCCAGGACCCGATGTCGGCGGCGTAGCCCTCGCCGCCGGGCTGGCCGTCCGAGCCCAGGGAGAACACGTCGACCTCTCCGCGGATCCCGGGGTTGAGGTATTGGTAGTCGTGTCCCCAGGGATCCTGGGGCAGCTTCTCGAGATATCCGCCCGGCTTCCAGTTGCGCGGGATGTCACCCCGGTCGGGCTTCTTCACCAGCGCGAGCAGCCCCTGCTCGTTGCTCGGGTAGGCACCGTTGTCGAGGCGGTACAGCTTCAGCGCCCCGATGATGGCGTTGACGTCCGCGCGCGCGGCGGTGGCCCGCGCCTGGTCGGGCCGGTCCATGATGCGCGGGACGATCAGCGCCGCCATGATGCCCAGAATGGTGATGACCACGAGAATCTCGATCAGCGTAAAGCCGTGCGAGCGGCGCGGGATTCTTTCCATGACGGCTCCAGGATGTGACGCAGTCCTTATCGTACCAGCGTGTTCATGTCGAAGATCGGCAGCAGGATCGCGACGACGACGAACAGCACGATCATCCCCATGAGGATGATCAGCGCCGGCTCGAGCAGCGCCGTCAGCCTCTTGACCCAGTTCTCCAGCTCGCGGGACTGCGCCTCGGCGGCGCGCGCGAGCATGCTGTCGAGCCGGCCCGTGGCCTCGCCGCTGGCGATCAGGTGGATGACGAGCGGCGGGAAGAGCTTCGCCGCGCCCAGCGACGAGGAGAGCGCCGCGCCCTCGCGCACGCGCCGCACCGCCTCCTCCACGGCGCCCTTCATCGGAAGATTCGTGACCACCGCGGCGGCGGACTGCAGCGACGAGAGCAGCGGCACGCCCGCGGCGGTGAGAATCCCCAGGGTGTCGGCGAAGCGCGCGGCGTTGACCCCCCGGGTGAGCCGCCCCACGAGAGGCAGCCGCAGCAGGAACCGGTGCCAGCGCGCTCTGCGCCCCTCGTCGCGGAGCAGCAGCCGGAAGGCGACGAAGGCGGCGACCAGGGCCGCGAGAGTCGCAAGACCGCTCGCGCGCGCGAAATCGCTCAGCGCGATGAGGATGCGCGTCGCCAGCGGCAGCGTCTGACCCAGGTTGGTGAACACGCGCGTCACCTGCGGCACGACGTAGACGAGCAGCCCTCCGACCACGGCCAGCGCGACCACCGTGACGAGCGCGGGGTAGATGAACGCGGTCAGCATGGTGTTGCGCAGGCTCTCGCGGTTCTCGGTGAAATCGGCGAGGCGCTCGAGCACCTCGCCCAGCTTGCCGGAGTGCTCGCCCGCCTCGATCATCGCGCGGTAGATCTCGGGAAACGCCGCCGGAAACGCCGCCAGGCCGCGCGACAGCGACTGGCCTTCCAGAACGCGCGCCCGTACCGCGGCGAGGAGCCTGCGGGCGCCCGCCGACTCGGTCTGCTCGATGAGCACGTTCAGGCACTCCTCGATGGTGAGGCCGGCGCGCTCCAGGGTCGCGAACTGGCGGGTCACCAGCGCCAGGTCGCCGCGGGACATTCCGGGGCGGGTGAAGCGCTCGCGCAGACCGGCGTGGCCCGCCGTCTCGCGGATCGACTCGACCGCGAGCGGCGCGAGCCCGCGCTCGCGCAGCAGCGACCTCGCGTGGCGCTCGGTGTCCGCCTCGATGACGCCGTGCTTCTCGCGTCCGCCCGCGTCCAGCGCGCTGTACTCGAACCCCGACATGCCCGGTGCCCGCGCGGCCTATTCCCGGCTCACGCGCAGCACTTCCTCGAGACTCGTCTCGCCCGCCTTGACCCAGCGCATGCCGTCCTCGCGCAGGCCTTTCATCCCGCGCGTGCGCGCGTGGTCGCGCAGGTCGGCCTCGGCGGCGCGGCCGTGGATCAGGCGCCGCGACTCGTCGTCGATCAGGAGCAGCTCGAAGATGCCGCTGCGGCCCTGGTAGCCGGTGAAGGCGCAGGCTTCGCAGCCCGCCGCGCTGAACAGGGCGTGATCGGCGCCGCCGTTGCCGTTCGCGAGCAGCGCCTGCTCGGCGGCGTCGGGCTCGTGCGCGCGGCGGCACGCCGGGCAGAGCCTGCGCACCAAGCGCTGGGCGAGCACGCCGAGCAGGCTCGAGGCGACGAGGAACGGCTCGATGCCCATGTCGACCAGCCTCACCACGGCGCCGGCGGCATCGTTGGTGTGCAGCGTCGCGAGCACGAGGTGGCCGGTCAGGCTCGCCTGCACCGCGATCTGCGCGGTCTCCAGGTCGCGGATCTCGCCGATCATCACCACGTCCGGGTCCTGCCGGAGAATCGCGCGCAGCGCGCGCGCGAAGGTCAGGTCGATGCGCGGGTTCACCTGGGTCTGCCCGACGCCGTCCAGGTCGTACTCGATCGGGTCCTCGACCGTGACGATATTGGTGTGCTTCGCGTCGAGCTGCGAGAGCGCCGCGTACAGCGTCGTCGTCTTTCCGGAGCCGGTCGGACCGGTGACCAGGATGATGCCGTGCGGCTGGCGGATCAGCTCCTTGAGCGTCACGAGAGTCGTGTCGGCCATGCCCAGGCCGGTGAGATCGAGCCTGCCCGCCTGCTTGTCGAGCAACCGCAGGACCACGCGCTCGCCGTGCGCGGTGGGCAGTATGGAGACGCGAACGTCGACCGAGCGGCCCGCGAGGCGCAACGCGATGCGGCCGTCCTGCGGCTGGCGCTTCTCGGCGATGTCCAGCCGCGCCATGATCTTGATCCGCGAGACGATCACGCCGTGCGCCGCCTGCGGCGGCTCGAGCACGTCGCGCAGCATCCCGTCGCGGCGGAAGCGCACCACCGATCTCCGGTCGAAGGCCTCGATGTGGATGTCGGAGGCGTTCTCGCGCACCGCCTGCGAGAACAGCGCGTTGATGAGCCGCACGATGGGGGCGTCGTCCTCGCTCTCCAGCAGGTCGGCGACCTTGGGAAGGTTCTCCGCGAGCGCGGCGAGGTCGGGGTTGCCGTCGAGGTCGGTGACGATGTCCGCCGCCTGCGAGGCGCCGCGCTCGTACGCGCGGGCGAGCGCGGCGTCGAAGGCCTCCCTGGCCAGCTCGCGCAGCGCGAGCGGGCCGCCCAGCACCCGCTGCACCTCGGCGAGCACGCTCGCCTTCACGCCGGGACGCACCCACAGCTCGATGCCCTCGTCGAGCTGGCGGGCGCTGATCACGCCGTGGCGCTTGGCGAAAGCGTAAGGCAGCCGCTCGACGCAGCGCGCGTCGGCAGAGAGGGCGTTGGACGACATATCCATGCGCTAGCGGGCCGCGGGCGCGGGGGCCGCTTGCGGCGGCGGAGCGATGGGAGCGG
>DATEGT010000084.1:0-3044 GCA_035280025.1 Burkholderiales bacterium
GGGCTCGCTGCTCATCATCAACGTGCCCGACGCGCCCTTCCTGCTCTCGCTGCTGCCCTTCATCAAGGGCTTCACGGTCCTCTACTGGGCGACGGGCACCTGGTGGATACCCATGCTCGCGGTTCTCGCCCTGTGGCGCTACGTATACAGGCGCTTCCCGTTGAAATACGACCCGCTCTACTGGGGCGCCGTCTTTCCCCTGGGCATGTATGCGGCCAGCACCGATGAGATGATCCAGGCGATGGGATTCCCTTTCCTCCGGTTCTTGCCGGTGGTCTTTCTGTACGCCGGGCTCGCCGCATGGACGGCGGCATTCATCGCGTTTGCCTTCGACCTGCTGCGCCGCGCCGCCGCATTCCGGCGCTAAGCGTCCTCGCGCCGGATCTCTCTCAAATCCGGTAGGCCTGCAGGCCGGGACGTCCGGCCAGCAGGCCGTTGAAGCGGCGGACGAAATCGTGGGGGCTCGACGCCCCGAGCAGAGCCCGAGCGTGGCGCAAGGCATGCTCGGCTATGGCGGATCCCGCCTCGCTCTGCGGCCCGCTCACCACCGCCGCGAACGAATCCAGATACTCGCCCCCGCCCCGCGCGAGGTCCTTCTGCACCTTGCGGTAGTTGACCAGCGCATAGCTCCACGCGCGTCTCTCGCGCTCGAGCTCCGCCGCGCCCTTGCCCTTCTTCTCCATCTGGATGTGATACTCCCTGGGCTCGAAGTGCATCAGCGAGCCCGTCAGGAAATCGATGCCGCCGGAGGTCGGGATGCTGGTGATGTCCAGCACGGCCACCCAGTTGAACTGGCGCTTCAGCCGGAACTCCTGCGTCTCGTAGCCCCGCGCCTCGAACTTCGCGGTGAATGTCTCGCCGTTCATGAAGCCGCGGGACTGGACCACGGTGAGGGGCAGGTCTCCCTTCGGCTCCTTGTCGATGGTCAGGTGAACCCCGGGTATGTTCGCGGAGAACTTGATCTCGTCGGTCGTGCCGGTGAAGAGGGTGCCGCAGCCCGCCAGCGCGATGAGCGCGAGCGGCGCGAGAAGCGTTCTGCCCTTGGTCACGAAACCCTCTCCCCTCAGAGATCCAGCAGCAGCCGCGAGGGATCTTCCAGCGCCTCCTTGATCGCCACCAGCGACAGCACCGCCTCGCGGCCGTCGATGATGCGGTGGTCGTAGGAGAGCGCGAGGTAGTTGATCGGCCGGATCACGATCTGCCCGTTCTCGACCACCGGCCGCTCGCGCGTCGCGTGCACGCCGAGGATCGCCGACTGCGGCGGGTTGATGATCGGCGTGGAGAGCATCGATCCGAACACGCCGCCGTTCGAGATCGAGAACGTGCCTCCGGTCAGCTCCTCGATGGTGAGCTTGCCGTCCTGGGCGCGCTTGCCGAAGTCGGCGATCTTTTTCTCGATGTCGGGGAAGCTCATCTGGTCGCAGTCGCGCAGGATCGGCACGACCAGCCCGCGCGAGCTGCCGACCGCGATGCCGACGTCGAAATAGCCGTGGTAGACGATGTCGTTGCCGTCGATCGAGGCGTTGACGATCGGATGTTTCTTGAGCGCGTGGACCGCCGCCTTGACGAAGAAAGACATGAAGCCCAGCTTCACGCCGTGTTCCTTCTCGAAGCGCTCCTGGTATTTCCTGCGCAGGTCCATCACCGGCTGCATGTTCACTTCGTTGAAGGTGGTGAGGATCGCGGCGGTCGACTGCGACTGCACCAGCCGCTCGGCGATGCGCGCGCGCAGCCGGCTCATCGGCACGCGCTGCTCGGGGCGTCCACCGAGGATCTGGTCGACGCTCACCGGCGCCGGAGGCTGCGGCAGCGGCGCCCTCGCCTCCGGAGCTTTCGTCTCCATCACGTCGGCCTTCGTCACCCGGCCGCCCTTCCCGGTGCCCGCGATCGACGCCGCGTCGATCCCTTTCTCCTCGGCCATCTTCCTCGCAGCCGGCATCGCCGGCGCGGGAGGCGGCTTGGGCGCGGCCGCAGGGACCGGAGCCGGGGCCGCCTTCGGCGCGGGAGCCGTGGCGGCGCCCTTCCCGTCGGTATCGATGGTCGCGATGACCTCGCCCGCCTTCACCGTTCCGCCGTCGCCCTTGACGATCTTCGACAGCACGCCGTCCGCGGGCGCGGGCAGCTCGAGCACGACCTTGTCGGTCTCGATGTCGATGAGATTCTCGTCGCGCTTGACCGCTTCGCCCACCTTCTTGTGCCAGGCGAGCAGCGTCGCCTCCGAGACGGACTCGGAGAGCTGCGGGACCTTGACTTCGACGAGCACGCTCTAGGCCTTCCTTCCGGTTCCCTGGACCGGCTTCACGAGGTTGTCGGTCAGGGGCCCGAACGCCGCGTCGACCAGGGCCTTCTGCTGCTCGTTGTGCAGCGACGCGTACCCGACCGCGGGGGAGGCCGACGAGGAACGCATGGCGTAGCCGAGGATCTGGTCCTCGCGCATGTGCCGCAGCAGGTAGCGCTGTATCCAGAACCACGCGCCCTGGTTCGCCGGCTCCTCCTGGCACCACACGACCTCTTTCGCGCCCTTGTAGAGGTTGATCTGCTCCTGGAACAGGGCATCGGGGAAGGGATAGAGCTGGGCGATGCGCGCGATCGCGACGTCCTTCACGCCGCGCTCCTTCCTCGCCGCCATCAGGTCGAAGAACACCTTGCCGCTGCAGAAGATCACGCGCTTGACGTCCTCGCGGCGGATGCCCTGGTCCCAGTCCGCGTTCACCGGAATGAACTTCTCGTGCGCGAATTCCTCGAGCGGGGAGACCGACTCCTTGTGGCGCAGCAGGCTCTTCGGCGTGAAGATCACGAGCGGCTTGCGGTACGGACGGATCATCTGGCGCCGCAGCAGGAAGAACATCTGCACCGGCGTCGCCGGCACGCACACCTGGATGTTGTTGTCCGCGCAGAGCTGCAGATAGCGCTCGATGCGCCCGGAGGAGTGCTCGGGCCCCTGGCCCTCGTAGCCGTGCGGCAGCATCATCACCATGCCGCAGATGCGCCCCCACTTCACCTCGCCCGCGGCGATGAACTGGTCGATCACCACCTGCGCGCCG
>DATEGT010000085.1:0-4525 GCA_035280025.1 Burkholderiales bacterium
TCCTGCGGTGCGTGATCGCGGTGACCCGCATCGGCATGTTGTATTCCTCGAGCGCGACGTGGCCGTGCGACTCGCCGAACGGCGCCTCGGGCTCGCAGTGCTCGGTGTCGATCAGCCCCTCGATGACCACTTCCGCCTCGGCGGGCACGAGCAGGTCGACGGTCTTCGCGCGCACCACGTTGATCGGAAAGCCCGCGAGGCCCCCGGCGACGGTGAACTCGTCGACGCCGATCGGCAGCTTCTGCGGTCCCATGAACGCGACGTAGGGCGGGCAGCCGAGCACGATCGCGCAGGGCATCGCTTTCTTCCCGAGCTTCTGGTATTTCGCGTAGTGCAGATAGCCGCCGGCGCCGCCGACGCGAGTCGCCATGCGCACGACCAGCCGGTCGGGGGCCTTCAGCGCGGCGCGGTAGGTGCCCATGTTCTGCACGCCGGTCTCGGGGTCGCGCGTGATGACGTTGGTCGCGGTGAGCGTGGGGGCCGAATCGAACCCGGGCGTGGAGATCGGGATCGGCAGGCGGTCGAGGCCCTTGCCTTCGCCCTGCAGCTCTTCGCCCTGGTGCACGACCTCGTGGCAGGCCGCGTCGCGCACCTCGCGGGGCGGGATCGGATTCGCGATGGCGCGGTCCCACTTGGCCTGGATCTCCGAGAGCGGCGCGCCCATGCCGACCGAGTAGATGGCGCGGTTCGCGGCGATCGCGCCGACGACCACCGGGATGTCGTACTTGCGCCCGCGGCCGTCGGTGATGTTCGTGAAGAGGAAGGCCTTCCTCTCGGCCTCGTCCATTCCGCCGACGAACTGCCAGCGCACCAGGGGATGGAGCTCGGCGTCCTTGTCGACCGCGCGGTCGATCTCGAGCAGCAGGCCGCGCTTCTTCAGCTCGGCGAGGTGCTCGTGCAGGTCGGGGTAGCCGCGCGCGGCGACCGGTTTCTCCGGGGCGTTCATTGCTTGGGGATGTGCGCCGCCTCGGCGACTTTCTTCCATTTGGCGGTTTCCGACACGAGCAGGTCGTGCAGCTCCCCGGGCGTGCTCGCCCGCGGCTCGACGCCGACCCCTATGAGCCGTTGCCTGAGCGCGGGCACCGCGATCGCCGTGTTGATCTCGCGATTGAGGCGGTCGACGATCGCCTGAGGCGTCTTCGCCGGCGTCGCGACCGCGTTCCACGACGTGGCCTCGTAGCCCGGAACGCCGGCCTCGGCGATGGTGGGAATGTCCGGCAGGCCCTCGAAGCGGTGCGCGAAGCTCACGCCGAGCGCGCGCAGGCTGCCGTTGCGGACGAAGGAAAGCGTCGGGCTGAGGAATTCGAACATCGCCTGCAGCTCGCGGCCTTTCACAGCCGCGGTGATCATCGGCGTCGCCTTGAACGGCACGATCTGGAAGTCCACCCCCGCCATCGAGGCGAACAGCAGCGCCCCGATCGACTGGGTGCCGCCGATGCTGGTGGTCCCGATGTTGAGCTTGCCGGGGCTGGCTTTTGCCGCAGCGATGAATTCCCCGACCGTCTTGTAGGGGGAGTCGGAATTGACGAGCAGCGCCATTCCGAAGAACGCCACGGTCGAGACCGGTTCGAAGTCCCTTTCCGCGTCGTAGGGCAGCGTGTTGAACAGCGACTTGCTCACCGCGTGGCCTCCGTTCAGCCACAGCAGGGTGTAGCCGTCGGGCTCGGCCTGCTTCACCGCCATCGACGCGGGAATCTGCCCGGCGCCCGGCCGGTTGTCGATGAGCACCTGCTGGTGCAGCTGCGCCGTCAGCCGCTCGGCGAGCACGCGCGCGCTGATGTCGGCCACGCCGCCCGCTGCGTAGGGCAGGATGATCCTGATCGGCTGGGTCGGGTAGCCCTGGGCCGATGCGGCCCCCCAGGCGAGCGCGAGCGCGGCGCCCGCGAGCCGTCGCACGATGGCGGTTCCGTTCATTCTTGCCTCCTCGTTAGCGCGGGCTCCAGCAGTCCGCCCGGACGCGGAACACGCGCTGTGCTGTTTCGCCGAGTATGCCTTTTTTCAGCGCATCGTTGAAATAGGCGCCCTCCAGGGCCTTCCCCGGCTCCGGGTCGCCGATCGGGAAGGGCTGATCCGAGCCGAGCATGACGCGCCCGGGGCCGGCCTTCTTCGCGAGGAACTCGAGCGCGTCGGCGTCGAAGACGCAGGAATCGAAGTACATCGCCTCGAAGCCCTTGCGCGGGTCGGCGTACTTGCCGCCGCCGATCTTGTGGTTGCGCGCCAGCCGTCCGAGCGCGTAAGGCAGCGCCCCGCCGCCGTGCGCGAGTACGAACTTCATCCCGGGAAATTTCAGGAGATGCCCCGAGAACAGCAGGCGCGACACCGCGATCGAGGTGTCGGCGAGGCGGCCGATGGCGTTCACCAGGTCGTAGTCGGCCACCCGCGGCTCGCCGCACAGGAACATCGGGTGCAGGAACACCGCGGCCTCAAGGTCGGAGGCGGCCTGCCAGAACGGATCGAGCGAGGGATCGTCCAGGGTGCCGGCGTTGCCCTTGGGAAGGGTGCCGATCATCACGCCGCCGAAGCCGCGCCCGAGCACCTCGGCGAGCACCTCGGCGGCGAGCCCGCCGTGCTGCAGCGGCACCGTCGCGAGCGGCGTGAAGCGCGTCTCCCCGCCGAGATTCTCCTCGAGGCAATCGTTGTAGAAGCGGCTCCACGCGAGCCCTTCCCCCGCGGGAAGCTCGTAGCCGAAGCTGTCGAGCCAGCCGCCCACGAGCTGGTGGTCGATCGCGTTCCGGTCCATCCATGCGCGCCGGTCGGCGAGGTCGGAGAGCTTGGCCGCGATCGGTCGCGTCGGCTGGCTGCCGGGAAACTGCATGCGCACGCCTTTGTCGTCCCGGAGGAGCCTCACCTCCGGAAATTTCGCCGAGTTCGCGTCGAAGCGCTCGTAGAGCAGCTTCGGTATGAAATGAGCGTGGACGTCGATGACCAGGTCTTTCACGGCGAGGCTGCTTTCTTGGAGTGGATGGCGTTCCAGATCGCGAGGTGGGACATCGGCAGGGTGTCGATCGCGGTTGCGAGGGGCGCGAGGGCGTCGTTCACCGCGCTCGCGATCGCCGCCGGCGCGCCGAGGTACCCCGCCTCGCCCGAGCCTTTCTGTCCGAAGGTGGTGAGCGGCGAGGGCGTGCAGTGGTCGACGATCGCGAGCGCCGGCACCTCCATCGCCGAGGGAAGCAGGTAGTCCATGAAGGTGCCGGCGGCGAGCTGGCCGTCCTCCGTATACGAGAACTTCTCGTAGAGCGCCGCGCCGATGCCGTGCGCAATGCCGCCGTAGGTCATGCCGTGGACGATGTCCGGGTTGATCATGACGCCGCAGTCGTGGCCGCAGACGTATTTTCGCAGCGACGGCTTGCCCGTGTCGCGGTCGATCTCGAGGTAGACGAGGTGGGTTTCGAAGGAGTAGCAGGGATAGATCTGCACGCGGCCCTCGGCGTCGGGCAGGCCGCCGCCGGTCGGCACCTCCCAGACGAACTTCGCCTGCAGGCCGGGCTCCACGCCCGGCGGCATCCTGTGGAACTTCCGGTGCGCGATCTCGACCAGCTGATCCCAGCTCATCTTCTTCTCCGGCGCGCCCTTAAGGCTGACGTCACCACCGCCGTACTCGAGGTCCTCGGGCGAGCATTCGAAGTTGTGCGCGGCGATCGCGACCAGGGTTTCGCGGATCCGCTTCGCCGCGCCCGCGGCGGCGCCGCCGAGCATGATCGCCATGCGGCTGCCGACCGGGCTGTTGGAGGGCAGGGCCGAGAGCGAGTCGGCGCGCACCACGCGCACGCCGGCGGGATCGCGCTCGAGAATCTCGCCGATCACGGTCGAGACCAGCGACTCGTGCCCCTGGCCGGAGCTGGAGGTGTTCATCACGCCGGTGACGCTGCCCGCGAGATCGACGCGCACCAGGCACGAGTCTATCCAGGTGGTGGTCTCGTTCTTCGGGTTCAGCAGCACCTCGAATGCCGAGTTGCCTCCCGAGGGCTCGAGGCAGGTGGAGATGCCGATGCCGGCGAGCTTTCCGCCCTGACGCGCGGCCTCGCGCCGGCGGACGAGCCCGGGATAGTCGATCGCCGCGAGCGCCTTGTCGAGGACCGCGTGGTAGTCGCCCGAGTCGTAGGTCGAGCCCGAGGGGATGGTGTAGGGGAACTGGTCGCTGCGGATGAGGTTCTTCCTGCGCAGCTCGATCCGGTCCATCTTCAGAAAATCGGCGACGCGGTCGATCGCGCGCTCCATGGCGAAGTTGGTTGGCGACTGGCCGAAGCCGCGCACGGCCTCCTGCGGCGTCTTGTTGGTGAGCACCGAGGTCGCCTCGTACTCGACCGCGGGAATGCGGTAAGGCCCGCAGATCGCGGTGATCGGCTTGCCGAGCTGGAAAGGCGCGCGGCCGGCGTAGGCGCCGACGTCGTCGACCGCGCGGATCTTCCACGCGCGGATCGTGCCGTCGGCGTCGAAGGCGACCTGCATGTCGAAGAAGCGGTCGGGGCCCTGCATGTCGCCGCCGCGCAGGTTCTCCAGGCGGTCCTCGATGAAGCGCACGGGG
>DATEGT010000086.1:0-20006 GCA_035280025.1 Burkholderiales bacterium
GCGGTCACCACGGGGAAGAACAGCGGCACCGTCAAGAGAATCATCGACAGCTCCTCCATCGCCGTGCCGAGCACCACGTAGATCACGCAGATCGCGGCGATCGCCATCCACGGCGTGTCCTTGAAGCGCAGCGCGAAGTCCTTGAGGTCGCCAGGCATCGTGGTGTAGTTGACGAAGTTCGCGAAGATCAGCGCGCCGATGAGGATCATGAAGAGCATCGACGTGGTGCGCGCGCTCTCGACCAGCACCTCGAGCAGGACCTTCCAGGTGAGCGCGCGGCGCGCCAGCGCGAACAGGAACGCTCCGCCCGCGCCGATGCCCGCGCCCTCGTTCGCGGTGAAGAAGCCTGCGTAGATGCCGCCGATCACCAGCACGAACAGCGCGACCACCGCCCACACGCGCCTCAGCGCCTCGAGCCGCGCGCTCCAGGGGCTGCGCTCGCCCGGCGGGCCCGCCTGCGGATCGCGCCAGGTCATCCACTCCACCGCCAGGCACAGGAGCGCGGTCGCGACGATCCCGGGGAGGATTCCGGCGATGAACAACTTGCCGATGTTGGTCTCGGTCATGATCCCGTAGATCACCATGATGGTCGACGGGGGGATCAGGATGCCGAGGGTGCCGCCCGCGGCGATCGATCCGGCGGCGAGCACGTCCTTGTAGCCGTACTTGCGCATCGGCGGATACGAGACCTTGGCGAAGGTCGCGGCGGTCGCGATCGAGGAGCCGCAGATCGCGCCGAATCCCGCGCAGGCGACGACGGTCGACATCGCGAGGCCGCCGCGCCGGTGCCCGAGGAAGGTGTAGGCGGCGTGGTACAGCTCCTCCGACATGCGGGCGCGCACCACGAAATTTCCCATGAGGATGAAGAGCGGTATCACGGAGAGCGTGTACGCGAGCCCGGTCTCGTAGGTGGTCTGCGCGATCATCGCCGCGGCCGCGGCAAAGCTCACCTTGTAGGCGAACCCGAAGAACCCGACGATCCCCATGGCGAACGCCATCGGGACGCGCAGGAATGCGAGCAGCAGAAAAGCCGCCAGCCCGGCGAGCCCCTCGGTCACGCGCCCGGCCCCTCGTCTCCGGGCAGGTGACGCTGCGGCGGACGGAACATCACGGCGACGAGCGCCGCGGCGGTCAGCCCCATCAGCAGGCTCATCGCCCAGGTGAGCCAGGCGATCCTGAAGCCGAGCTGGGAGGTCGTCTCGCCGCGGAGCGCGAGCTCGTCCGCACGCAGCCACAGCCGCCACGCGAGGTAGCCGGTGCACGCGACGCCGATCAAGGTGGCGACCACGTGCTGGACGCGGAACAGCCAGCCGGGCGTGACCGGGTCGAGGAGATCGACCGTGATGTGGTCGCCGCGCAGGGTCACCAGCGGCAGCCCGGCGAAGATCAGCGCCGCGAGCAGCATCTCGGTCATCTCGAAGCCGCCGGTGACCGGCTTGTTGAAGAAATAGCGGCCGACGACGTCGACGCAGGTGAGAAGCATCATGCAGAACATCAGCGCCGCGGCGACGAGCCCGAGCGCCGGCACGACCGCGCGGTCGAAGCGCGACACGCTCCGGGCTACTTCTTCTGCAGCGAGGCGATCTCGGCGCGGAGCGCCCTGAGCACCGCGGCGCCGTCCACGCCCTTGGGTCTCGCCTTCTTCTCGATCCACTCGCCCTCGAGCGCCGAGGTCTTCGCCCGGATCTCGGCGACCAGCGCCGGGCTCGCGGTGGCGATGTTCAGCTTCGCTTCCCGCATCGCGGCGAGGCCTTTGGCGTCGGCGGCGTCCCAGGCGCGCCCCGAGCGCCGCGCGAGCGCCTCGCCGAGGAGGGGCGCGATCAGCCTGCGGTCGGCTTCCGGGATCGAGCTCCACTTCGCCGGGTTCGCCATCCAGGCGAAGCTGGTGTTGTAGAGGCCGCCGGGGACCAGGGTCACGTACTTGATCAGCGGGATGAACTTGAACGACAGCGGCGACTCCTTGGGGAAGAACACCCCGTCGATGACTCCCGAGGACAGCAGCTCGTAGGACTCGGGCGCGGGCTTGAGGATGGGGACCGTCCCCAGCGCCCTGGCGACGTCGGTGACCACGCCGCCGCCGAGGCGGATCTTCAGCCCGTCGAAGTCCTTGAGCGAATTGATCGCGTGCCTGACGTTGTAGATCTGGCCCGGGCCGTGGGTAAACACCGAGAGCACCACAACGCCCTTGTGCTCGTCCGCCCCGGCGAGCATGCGCTCGTAGATGCGCTGGTACGCGACCGCGGTGACCTCGGCGGTGTCGCCCATGAACGGGAATTCCGGCGCCTCGGTGAGCGCGAAGCGCCCGGGCGTGTAGCCGTGCGAGGTGAACGAGAGATCGATGAGGCCGTTCGCGACCGCGTCGAAAGTCTGCGGCGGCGCGACCGGCGCCTTGGGAAGCACGTTGCACTTCACCCGCCCCGAGGTGACCTTGGCGATGTCGTCGCACAGGGGCACCAGCATGTTCGCGGTCAGCGGATGCGCGGGCGAGACCCACGAGCTCGCGTTGAGCACGACCTGCGCGCCGGCGGGACCAGATGCGAGCAGCGCAAGCAGTGCAAGACCCTTCGTGGCTTTCCTCATGCGTCCTCCCTCATGAATTATGTTGCATGCGCGCGCGGGCGCGCGGACAAGAATAGCAGGGAAGCCGAACGCCTAGAACCGGAGACCCGGCCAGGCGGCGCCGGCCGCGAGCCCCAGGATGTAGAGCCAGCCGAACAGCCGGTTGTGCACGAGGCAGGCGCGGTGGTACCAGAGCGGCCACCCCACATAGCCTTCGGGGGCGGCCGCGGGTCGGGCCCGGCTCATGAGCTTCACCGCGCGCAGCGCCCGCGGAAATGCGACCGCGATGACCGCGGCGAAGGGCGTGAGGAGGCCCGCCGCGATCAGCGCGGACGTGACCGCGTACATCGACACGACGGTCGCCACGTTGAGCGCACGGGCCGCGCGCTCCCCGAGCAGCACCGGCAGCGTGCGGATCCCCTTGCCGCGGTCGAAGTCCATCTGGTCGATGTGCTTGCCGACGAGGATGGACATCACGCCCAGCCCGTAGGGAACCGAAGCCCAGAACACCGCGGGCGAGATCTCCCCCGCGATCATCGCGTAGCCGCCGCCGATCATCAGCGGCCCCCACACCAGGAAGACCGCCGGCTCGCCCAGCCCGATGCTCTTCAGCGGCACCGGCGCCGCGTCGTAGAGGAACAACAGCGCGACGCCCGCCGCGGCGAAGGCGACGGCCGTCCAGCCCCGCTCGAGGACGAAGAACGCCATGATGGCGAGGCCGATCGCGGAGACGGCCGCGAGCCCGGCGAGCAGCGTGCGGGCGTCGAGCACGCCGCTCGCGAGCGGGTGCACCGTGTAGCGCATGCGCGGCGAATCCGGCGTGTCGTGGCCCCGCTTGTAGCCGAAATAGTCGTTGCTGAGATTGCTGATCATGTGCGCCGAGACGAAGCCGGTGAGCACGAGGACGAAGTCGAGCGCGTGGAAGCGGCGGGCGGCGAGCGCGAGCAGGCCGGCGATGATCGCCGCCTGAGCGGAGATGACGAGGATGACGCTGCGCGCCGCGTAGAGGAACTTGGACCCGGCGTCCAGACGCCGCACCTCCTCGACGCCGGGCCGGTAGAAGCCGGCGAAGGCTCCGATCCACAGCGCCAGCTTCGATCGTCCTGCCGCAGACCCCTCGCCCATGCACCTCCCCGTTATTGGACTTTGGTCCAATTGAACGACGCCCCGAACGAGAAGTTACAATGCCCGGCACGGGTCGGCAACCGGTGACTCGACGAGCGGAACCGCGGTGCTGCCGCGGCGCCCCTAGCCGACGGACCGGCGCTCCCAACTTTCACGCGAGGGATCCCATGAAGACATTGCGGTTCTTGCTTACGGTGGGCTGCGCTGTCGCGGCCGTCTCGGCCTTTGCGCAGTCCGGCGCGGACGTGGTGAAGTCCAAAGGCTGCCTCAACTGCCACGCGGTCGACGCCAAGAAGGTCGGCCCTTCGTTCAAGGACATCGCCGCGAAGCACAAGGGCGAGGAGGCCGCGCTCGAGGCGAAGCTCAAGAGCGGCAAGGGCCATCCGAAGGTCAACGCCTCCGACGCCGAGCTCAAGGCGGCGATCGGCTACGTCCTGTCGCAGAAGTAGCATCGTGGCTGCCGATCCGGGAGCGACGCAAGGCGGGATCGTAGCGCGGACGTGGCGCCGCCTGAGGCAGCCGAGCGCGCGCTGGTCGGTGCTGACCCTGCTGGTGATCGGCGTCGTCGCCGGCTTCGTCGGCACGGTCGGCACGCAGGTGATGGTCGAGCTGACGGGAACCAACGCGTTCTGCGGGAGTGCCTGCCATACGATGCAATGGGTGGCGAACGAGCACGCCGAGAGCGTGCACGGTGCGAACCGCACCGGCGTCCACGCCGGCTGCCACGACTGCCACATCCCCAAGGACTACCCGGAGCTGCTCTGGTACAAGGCCAAGGCCGGGACCAGGGACGTTATCGGCGAGATGCGCGGCGTCATCGCCACGCAGGAGCTGTTCGAGAAGGAGCGGCTGCGGCTCGCGCAGGATGTCTGGGACGAATTCAAGGCCAACGGCTCGCGCAACTGCCGCAACTGCCACGAGTTCACGCCGGCGACGCTGGCGAAGCAGAAAGAGTTTGCGCGGCCGATGCATCAGCAGGTGCTCGAGGGCAAGGCGACCTGCATCGACTGCCACAAGGGCGTCGGGCACAGGGCACCGGGCTAGCGCATCAGCGTTTCTCCTACTTTGCCACGGACCCTTCTTTTCCGTATCGCCCCTCGTAGTCTTTCCTGATCTTGTCGAGCTGCTCCTTGCTCATGCCCTTGAGGAACCACTCGTGCCTCACGTCGCCGCCGAGGTACTTTTTCGTCAGCTCGTCGTACAGTTCCGGTCCCGCGACGTGCTTCACTTCCGGCAGGAATTCCGTATAAAAATGCTTGGCGACCTCGTAGATTCCGTGCCACCAGGCGTAGTCGGGCCCCGACATCGCCGCGCCGTGGCGCGCCCGCCGGCCTTCGTGGTGCCATAGCTCGTAGTAGATCCAGTCGAGCTTGTCGTCGAAATCCGCTGGCGTGAGCTTGCCCCGCTGGATCAGCTCTTGGCGAATCGCGGTCGCAGGCTTCGCAAACTTGTCGTTGTAGAGATTCACCAGGCCGTCGAACTGCGTGTAGAAGCCATCGACAAATCCAGGCGCGTGGCAATTTCTGCAGACGTCCTTCATGTCGGCGCGCCTCTTGTCCGCGTTCTCGAGCTTCTTGGAGATGGGAGGCCTCAGCGTCCACGAGATGCGCGTTCCGACGTCATGCGTCGCCGCCTGGTTCGGGGTCGCACCCATGTGACAGGTCGCGCAGGTCGGTGCCGCACTGTAGTCCCGCCCGACGACCCAGGAACTCTTGTCCATGTTGAGGCGGGTCTTGTTCGCCGCGTACAGGATGCCGTGCTTGGATTCCTGGTAGACCTCGGCCTGCGGATGGTCTGGCCCGAGATGGCACTTGCCGCAAGCTTCCGGCTCGCGCGCCTGCGCTTTCGAGAAGCTGTGGCGCGCGTGACAGGCGCTGCAGGAGCCGAGCGAGCCGTCGGGGTTGATCCGGCCGATGCCTGTGTTCGGCCACGTCCTGGCGTCGAGCTTGCCGCCAGAGAGCACCTTCACTTTCGAGCCGTGGCACTGGACGCAGCCGACCACCGCCGCCTCCGGGCCGCCGATGACCTCGCCGAGGAAGTTATCCTGCGAATCGAGGATGTTCCCCGCCTTGGCGTGGTGGCTCGCAGCCATCTCGTTCACCTCCCGCGCGTGGCACCTCGCGCAGTCCTTGGGCGTCACCAGGATCGCGATGGTGAAGCCGTTGTGCTCCATCGCGTCGGCGTCGCCCTTCTCCGCCTTGTGGCAGCCGTAGCAATCCACGCCTGTGGCCGCGTGCTTGGAGATTCTCCACTCCTTTACGAACGCGGGCGACTGCACCTGGTGACAGGCAACGCAGGTCTGGCCTTGCGCGGAGATCTTCCCCTTCGCCTCGGCGGCGAGAGCTGCCGAGGCGGATGCGGCGATGCAGGCCGCAAGCAACGCGCGGCAGGCGGTGGTCAGCATGCCTGCACCCCGATCGGCTCTTCGCCTATCTCGCCCACGACGTGCACCGCGAAGGTGGGGCATGGGTCGACGCTGTGAATCTTCCTCGGGATTTCGATCTGCTTCTCGGGATTGCGTGGGAATGTCTAGACACATGGTCCGGCCCTCTCGGAGCGCCACTGCGCCATGATGCGCGGAGGCGTTTCAAACGCCAAGGTTGCCTTACACGCGTGCGGCCGACAATTGGCCTTTGGTCCAACACCAACACCCAACGTGCCCGGCCATCGATCTTCGCGTGTTGCGTCGCGCACAAGGCTCCCGGCTGACCGGAATGACGCCGCTCAGTGCGCGGCGCCGGGCGCGACGATGTGCGTGCGCAGCGTCGCGACCCCCTCGATCGAGCACTCGACCACGTCCCCCGGCTTGAGGAAGAGCTCGGCCGAGTTCGGCTTGCCGACCGCGACGCCGCCCGGCGCGCCGGTGGAGAACATGTCGCCGGGCTCGATCGGGATGTGGCGCGAAAAGTGCTCGAGGATGTCGGGCAGCTTCCAGATCTGGTCGCGCGTGTTGACGCGCATCCGCTGCTCGCCGTTCACGGAGCACACCATCCACAGGTCGTAGGGATCGCGGATCTCGTCCATGGTGACGATTTCCGGCCCGAGCGGCCCGAACCCGGGAATGTTCTTGCCGGTCCAGAAGCGCGATCCCGAGGCGACCTCGCGCTTCTGCGCGTCGCGGTCGGTGAGGTCGTTGAGAATCGTGACGCCGGCGACGTAGTCGAGAGCGTCCTTCTTCTTCGCGCCCAGCGCGCGCTTGCCGATGACGAACACCAGCTCCGGCTCGTAGTCCAGGGCCACCACGCCCTCGGGCCGCGCCACCTTGGCGTTGTGGCCCGCGAGGCAGGAGTTGAGCTTGACGAAGGCGGTGGGCTCCTGCGGCGTCTCGGCGAGCAGATCGTTGTTCCTCAGCTCCTCGAGGTGCGTGCGGTAATTCTTGCCGACGCACAGGAACTTGTCGGCGTCGGGAACGGGCGGCAGGAAGCGGATCTCGCGCTCGTCGAGGAGCGCCGCGCCGAAGCCCTCGCGGTCCACCTGCGCGAGCTCCCAGAGCTTGCGAACCTGCTTCATCGCCGGCTTCCCCGCCGCGAGGAGGTTGCGCATGCTGGGAGGCGGAGGCACCTCGCCCGCGACTCCCGCCGCCGCGGCGAGATCGAGCACCTGGCGCGCGACGCGCGCGCCGATGCGCGGCGAGTCCACGCCGCGTATCCTGAACGTGAGCAGTCGCATGGCGGCCGCGGCTATTTCCGGGCCGCCAGCTTCTCCGCGGTGATCTCGGGCTCGATGCCCTGCGCTTCGGCGGCGTCGAAGTTCAGCTCGACCTTGACGCCGTTGGGGTCGTACATGAACAGCTGATACAGCGCCTGGCCGTTGGCGCGACGCTCGTTGAACTCCACCTTGTGCCTGCGCAGATGCGCCATGGTCTGCGCCAGGCCCCTCGCGCGGAACGCGATGTGGTCGATCGCGCCGGTTCCGCCGCCCGCGTCCTGCGCGAGGCGCCCCAGGTAGGCCTTCTGGTTGTCGCTCGCGTGCTTCGCGCTCCTGCCGATGTGCACCACGTCCTTCCCGTCCAGGTACATCCAGTACACGGGAAACCCGAAATCCGGGTGCCAGCCTTCCTGCATGCCGAGCACGTCGCGGTACCAGTCGCGCGTGCGCTCCATGTCGTCGGCGGCGACGAGATAGTGCTCGATGTGGGAGAGCGGCACGGAACGGGATCTCCTGTTGCTAGTCTAGTACCTTTTGATGTCCCCGTGCGCGACGATCACCATGTACGCGAGCAGGAACGAGAAAAGCGCCGCGGTCCAGAGCGAAAATATCGAGAAGCCGCGGTGCAGGTCGAGCAGCGCCACGCAGGCGAAGAACAGGAACACGTCGATCAGCGTGACGTCGAGCACTAGCACCACCAGCTTCACCGCGCGGTTGGCGAGCAGAACCTGCAGCCCCGAAGCGGCGTCGCTCGCGGGAAACCTCGTGACCAGCACGCGCATCGTCCACCACAGGACCGCGAGCACGCACTTCGCGAGGGCCGCGTACAGCACCGCATTCTTGAACGCCTGCGGCGAGAGGCTCCACTGGCTGATGATGAAGTTGAAGATGACGACCAGGTTCGATTGCATAGGATTGCCTCCCTCCTTTTATGATCGGCCTGCGGCGGCCGCCACCCCGGCCACCTTCCCCAGTGTAAGCTGTCTCCTTCGCAGGTGTAAATCCAAGGAGCGATCTGCATGAAGAACGAGCCCGCCGCGCTCTCGCAAGGCTCCGGCCTGCGGACCGGCGCGTACTGGATGCCGTTCACCGCGAACCGGTATCTCAAGAGGAACCCGCGGTCGCGGGTTCTGGCGGGCGCCCGGGGCGCCTACTACACCACCACCGAAGGCAAGCGCCTCTTCGACTGCCTCTCGGGCCTGTGGTGCTGCCCGCTCGGCCACGGCCATCCGAAGATCGCCGAGGCGGTCGCGCAGCAGGTGAAGGAGCTCGACTACAGCCCCGCGTTCCAGATGGGCCATCCGAAGATCTTCTCGCTCGCCGAGCGCCTGGTCGAAATGGCCCCGGCCGGGATGGGCCACGTGTTCTTCGGCAACTCCGGCTCCGAAGCCGTCGATTCCGCGCTCAAGATCGCCGTCGCCTACCACCGCATGCGGGGGGAGGCGTCGCGCACGCGCCTGATCGGGCGCGAGCGCGGCTACCACGGCGTGGGCCTCGGCGGCATCTCGGTCGGCGGCATGGCGGCGAACCGCAAGATGTTCGCGCCCCTGATCCTCCAGGGCGTCGATCACCTGCCTCACACCTACGACGCCGCCCAGATGGGCTTCTCGCGCGGCCAGCCGAAGTGGGGCGCGCATCTCGCCGACGAGCTCGAGCGGCTGGTCGCGCTGCACGATGCCTCGACCATCGCCGCGGTGATCGTCGAGCCGATGCAGGGCTCCGCCGGCGTGCTCGTGCCGCCGGCCGGATACCTCGATCGCCTGCGCGCGATCTGCGACAAGCACGGCATCCTGCTGGTGTTCGACGAGGTGATCACCGGATTCGGGCGCCTCGGGCAGCCCTTCGGCGCGCAGCGCTTCGGCGTGACGCCCGACATGATCTGCTTCGCGAAGATCGTCACCAACGGCGTCGTCCCCATGGGGGGCGTGATCGTCAAGCCCGCGATCTACGAGGCCTTCATGACCGGGCCCGACACGGCGGTCGAGCTGTTCCACGGCTACACCTATTCGGGCCACCCGGTCGCCGCCGCCGCCGCGCACGCGACGCTCGACGCGCTCGAGGCGGAGGACGCGTTCGGACGGGCGCGGGAGCTGGAGCCGGTCCTCGAGCGGGGCATGCACTCGCTCAAGGGCGAGCCCGGCATCGCCGACATCCGCAATATCGGCCTTGCCGCCGCCGTCGAGCTCGATCCGTTCCCGGGGAGGCCCGGCGCGCGCGCCCTGAAGGTGTTCGAGCGCGGCATCGAAGAGGGAATGCTCTTCCGCTTCACCGGCGAGACCGTCGCGGTGGCGCCGCCCTACATCTCGACGAAGGCGGAGATCGAGGCGATGGTCGAGAAACTGCGCGTCTCGATCCGGGCCGCGGCCTGAGTCCGCGCTACGGCTTGGCCTGGTAGACGATCCTCCCGCCGACCATCGTCATCACCGGCCTGATGTCCTTGATCTGCCCCGAGGGCACCGCCAGGTAGTCGCGATCGAGCACCAGCAGATCGGCGTACTTGCCGGGTGCGATCGAGCCGAGGTTGTTCTCCTGGAACACGAACTTCGCGTTGCTGCGCGTGTGCGCGATCAGCGCCTGCTCGCGGCTGACGGTCTGGCGGTTCACCTTGCGGCCGCCGATCATGCGCCCGGTGACCGCGAACCAGAGCGTGTAGAACGGATTCGACGGCGTCACCGCGGTGGCGTCCGATCCCAGGCCCCAGACGATGCCGCTCTCCTGCACGCGCTTGAAGGGCGGCATGTCCCAGGCGCGCTCGCCGTGCACCGCGTGCATCAGCGCGCCCTGGATGAGCGGGCGGCTATGCAGCCCCGCGTACAGGCCCAGGCGCTTCATGCGCTCGAGCTGCGCGTCGGTCACCTGGTCCAGGTGCGACAGCGCCCAGCGCAGCCCCTTGATCGGCTCGACCTTGTTCACCGCCTCGAACTCGTCCAGGTACGCGTCTATGGCGTTTTCCATCTCGACGTGCGCGTTGAGGAACATCCCGCCTTCGGCGATCGCCTGGACGATGCGCCGCACCTGGCGCATGTCCTCGGGCTTCACCACGAAGTCGTTTCGCAGCAGATTGGTCGTCGCGGGCAGATAGACCGACTCGCCCCAGCCGATGTTGTCGAAGGTGTCGCTGCCCTGGAACGGCGTCGCCTGCTGGATCTCGGCGAGCACCTTGTCGACCTGCTCCGGCGTTGCCGGCTGCCGGATCGTGGTCCAGAAGACGCGCGCGTTCAGCTCGCCGCGCTCGGCGAGCGCGCGGTAGGCCTCGTAGTGGCGTTCGTCGACGCCCCGCCCGCCCGCGTCGTACCAGGCGGTGATGCCCATCGCGTTCAGTCCCGCGACGAACTTGCGCACGTTCGCGAGCCACTGGTCCTTGTCGGGCAGCGGAATCCTGGCCGCGACGAAAGCGACCCCGCCGGCCCCGCTCACCAGTCCCGTGGGCCGGCCCGCGGCGTCCTTCTCGATGGTCCCGCCCCGGGGATCGGGCGTGGATGCGTCCATCCCCGCCGCCTTCAGCGCCGCGCTGTTCAGATAGCTGTGGATGTAGACCGCCTGCAGCACCACCGGATTCTCCGGCGCGATGCGGTCGAGCTCCTCCAGAGGGAAGCCGCGCGGATCGTCGGCGAACTGGTCCTCGGCCCAGCCGCCGAGCGTGACGATCCACTCCCCGGGAGCGGCGCCGCGCACGCGCGCGGCGAGCATCGCGAGCGCCCTCGCGCGCGAGGTCACGCCGTCCAGGCGCAGCTCGTCGTGCTCGGGGGCGCGGATGAAATGCGCGTGGTTGTCGATCAGTCCCGGGATCACGGTCCGTGTCTTGAGGTCGATCACCTTGGTTCCCGGCCCCTGGCGCTCGAGAACGTCGGCGTTCTTCCCGACCGCGATGATTCGCTGGCCGCGGATCGCCACGGCCTGCCCGATGCTGAAGCGCTGGTCGACCGTGAGGATCTTGCCGTTGAGCAGTATGGTGTCCGCGCGCTCGGCGGCGAAGGCGCGCGGAGACGCGAGAACCGAAGCGACGAGGATCGCGGCCGAGATGCGTTTCATCATGTCGATTTCTCCTGGCGCCGCATCATAACTCAGCGCGCGGCGCGGATGGCGCGCCACACGCGCTCGGGCGTCGCGGGCAGCTCGATGTGCTCCACGCCGAGCCCGGCGAGCGCGTCGACGATCGCGTTGGCGACCGCCGCGAGCGCAGGCGTGGTGCCGCCTTCGCCTCCCGCGCGGATGCCGAGCGGGTTGGTCGGCGACGGGACTTCGCTCAGCTCGGTGACGAGCTCCGGAAAGTGGTCGGCGCGCGGCATGGCGTAATCCATGAAGGACGCCGACAGCATCTGTCCGCTCTCGGGGTCGTAGACGCATTCCTCGAGGAGCGCCTGTCCCGCGCCCTGCGCGAATCCGCCGTGCGTCTGCCCGTGCAGGATGAGCGGGTTGACCGCGCGGCCGACGTCGTCGACCGCGGCGAGCCGCGCGATCGCCACCACGCCGGTCTCGGGGTCGACCTCGACCTCGCAGACCTGGCAGCCGTAGGGAAATCCCGCCACGCGCAAGGTCTCGGTGTGCGCCGCGGCCAGGGGCTCCGCGGCGGCGGCCTCGAAGAGCCCGATCGACCTGTCCGTGCCCTTCACGGAGAAGCGCCCACCGCTGAATTCGAGGTCTGCCGGCGCGGCTTCGAGGAGGCGCGCGGCGAGCTCCCTCCCCTTCGCCAGCACCGACTCCGAGGCCCTGCCCAGGACGACGCTCGCGAAGCGCATCGAGCGTCCCGAGTGCGAGCCCCCGCCCTCGGACACGATGTCGGTGTCCCCGGTGATCAGGTTCACGCTCTCGAAGGGCACTCCCAGCCACTCGACCAGCAGCTGGGCGAAGCTGGTCTCGTGGCCCTGCCCGCTCGACAGCGTGCCGATCACCGCGTCGACCCTGCCCTCGGGCCTGACGGTGATCTCGGCGCGCTCGGTTGGGAAGCCCGAGGTCACTTCCACGTAATTGGCGACCCCGATGCCGCGCAGCCGGCCGCGCGTCCGCGCCTCCTCGCGCCGCCCCGCGAAGCCGCTCCAGTCGCCGAGCGCGAGCGCGGAAGACATCGCGCCCGAGTAGGCGCCGCTGTCGTACGTCAGCCCGAAGGGATTCCGGAACGGCATCGCGGACTCCGGTACGAGGTTGCGCCGGCGCAGCTCCACCCGGTCGAAGCCGTGCCTGCGCGCCGCAAGATCGATCAGACGCTCGATGACGAACATCGCCTCGGGCCGGCCGGCGCTGCGGTACGGCGTCGTCGGCGGCGTGTTGCTCAGGACCGCGCGCGCTCGGACGTGGGCCGCGGGGAACCGGTACACGCTGGTGATGACCGACGCGCCCTTCGACAGCGGCACGTGCGAGGCCGAGTACGCGCCGGCATTGCTCAGGTTGGACGCGCGTAACGCGAGAAAACGGCCGTCCGCGTCGAGCGCCAGCTCCGCGTCCACGGTGAGGTCCCGCCCCTGGTAGTCGGAAAGAAAAGCCTCGCCGCGCTCGCAGGTCCATTTCACGGGACGCCCGACGCGCTTCGCCGCCCAGGCGACGAGCGCGAACTCGGGAAAGAAGCTGTTCTTCGTTCCGAAGTTTCCGCCGGTGTCGCGCGCGACCACGCGCACCGCGGCTTCCTCGACGCACAGCATCGCCGCGAGCTCGCGCTTCTGGCGCACGACGCCGCCGGACCCTGCGTACAACGTATAGCGCTTCGCCGACGCGTCGTAGGCGCCGAGCGCGGCTCGCGGCTCCAGCGGAACGCCGGTCACGCGCTGCACCCGCGTCGAAAGACGCACGACGTGCGCGGCGCGCGCGAACCCCGCGTCGCTCGCCGCGGGATCGCCGAGGTCCGCGTCTATGGTGACATTCGAGTCCCGCCCGTCCCACAGGCGCGGCGCGTCCCGCCCCGCCGCGTCGGCGGCGCGCACCACGGCGGCGAGTGGCTCGTAGTCGACGCGCAGGCGCTCCGCCGCGTCGCGCGCGGCCTGCACCGATTCCGCGACCACCAGCGCTATCGCCTCGCCAGCGAAGCGCGCCCTGTCCGCCGGAAGCGGATAGTGGGGCGCGATGAAGATCGGCGAGCCGTCGCGGTTCGAAAGGGCGACGTCGGGCGGGCTCGCCGAGAACGGCCGGTGGGGAATCGGCTTCATTCCGTCCTTCAGCCAGTCCGCGCCCGTGAGGACGGCGAGCGCCCCCGGCGCCGCGAGCGCGTCCGAGGGGTCGATGCCGACGATGCGTGCGTGCGCGTGCGGCGAGCGCACCACGACCGCGTACGCCTGGCCGGGGAGATCGAGGTCGTCGCTGTAGCTGCCCCGCCCGGTGAGGAGCCTCCGGTCCTCCTTGCGCGGCACCGCCGCGCCTATCCCTGCGGCCACGGATTTTTCCATGTGCTGAACCGCGGTATCATGGCACGGTCCGCTCGTCATCCGTCAAGCCAATGAGCCGCCTTCTCCCCGCCGCATCCTTCGCCCTGCTCGCCGCGCTCCCGTCGCCCGCCGCGACGCAGGAATACCCGTCGAAGCCGGTCCACATCTACGTTCCGTCGAGCGCCGGGGGCGCCTCCGACATCGCCGCGCGCCTCCTGAGCCCCAAGCTCTCCGAAGCGCTGGGCCAGCCCTTCGTCGTCGAGAACCGCGTGACCTCGGGGGGCATCGTGGGCACGGCGCAGCTGGCAAAGGCGCCCGCCGACGGCTACGCGATCATGGTGACCTTCGACACCTTCGCCTCCAACCCCCACCTCTACAAGGAGCTGCCCTACGACGTGGTGAAGGACTTCGCGCCGATCATGCTGGTGGCGCGCTATCCGCAGATCCTGGTCGTGCACCCGAGCCTGGGAGTGAAAACGGTCCCCGAGCTCGTCGCCTACGCCAGGAAGAATCCCGGTAAGCTGAACTACGGCTCTGCGGGGCCCGCGTCCTCGAGCCGTCTCGCCTTCGAGTTGTTCAAGGACGCGGCGGGCATCCAGGCCACCGCGGTCAACTACAAGGGAGGCGGCCCCGCGATCAACGACCTCGTCGCCGGCACCGTCCAGGTGATGCTGATCCAGGCGGGCGGTGCCATCGGCCAGAACGTGAAATCCGGGAAGCTCGTCGGACTCGCCACGAGCGGCCGGCAGCGATCGCCGCATTTCCCGGACCTGCCGACGATCGCCGACTTCTACCCGGGATTCGAAACGACGTCCTGGGTCGGCGCGATCGCGCCGGCCGGCACCCCGCGCGCGATCATCGAGAAGCTGAACGCGACGCTGGGGAGAATCCTCGCCGAAGCGGACGTCAAGGCGAGGTTCGACACGCAGAGCGCCGAGATCGTGGCGAGCACCCCGGAGCAGTTCGGAGAATTCATCAAATCCGAATCGGCCAAGTGGGGCAAGGTCATCCGCGACAAGAACATCCATGTCGACTGAGGGGATCGTGCCGGCCGGCTCGTGCCCGCGATTCTACGAAGCGATCATGCGGACCGCGCGGCGAGCCCCAGATCCTCCCGGATCGGCTTGCCCGGGTAGTGGAACGCGATCGGCCCGTCGGGCCGCGCGTGCATGAACTGGAACACGTAAGGATCCTTCGAGCCGAGTATCTCCTCGGGCGTGCCTTCGCCCGCGACGACGCCGTCGGCGATCACGTAGACGTAGTCGACCAGCTTCACCGCCTCGCTCACGTCGTAGCTCACCACGATCGAGGTCGCGCCCAGCGCGTCGTTCAGCTTGCGGATGAGATCGGCGATGACGTTGATCGAGATCGGATCGAGTCCGCCGAAAGGCTCGTCGTACATCGCGAGCATGGGGTCGGCGGCGATCGCGCGGGCGAGCGCCACGCGGCGCGACATGCCGCCGGAGAGCTCGTTCGGCGCCAGCGCGTGCGTGCCGCGCAACCCCACCGCCTGCAGCTTCATGAGCACGATCCGGCGCAGGACGCTCTCGGGCAGGTCGCGGTGGTGCTCGCGCATCGGGAACGCGATGTTCTCGTACACGCTCATGTCGGTGAACAGCCCGCCCGCCTGGAACATCATCCCCATCTTGCGGCGCAGCGCGTAGAGCGCGCGCGTGCCGAGCTCGTGGACCACCTGCCCGTCGACCCTGACCGTGCCGCGCTCGGGCTTCGCCTGCCCGCCGATCAGGCGCAATAGGGTCGATTTTCCGGAGCCGCTCGCGCCGAGGATCGCCACCACCTTGCGCCGCGGGATCCTCAGGCTCAGGCCCTTGAAGAGCTTGCGCGGGCCGTAGGAGAACTCAAGGCCCGAGATCTCGACGAGGCTGTCGCTCGATTCCGCCACGGCTACTCGCTCTGCAGCAAGGCCACGGAGCCGAGGCCGCCGTCGGCGCAGATGCTCACCACGGCGCGGCTGCCCTTCGGCATCGCCGCGAGCTCCTTCACCGCCTGCGACAGGATGCGCGCGCCGGTCGCGCCGAAGGGATGTCCGAGCGCGACCGATCCGCCGTGCGGATTGAGGCGCTCCCAGGGAAAGCTGCCAAGGTCCGCCTCCACGCCGGCCTTGTCGCGGCGGAAGCTCGCGCTTTCCAGCGCCGCCACGTTGCACAGCACCTGGGCGGCGAAGGCTTCATGGATCTCCCACAGCGCGACGTCGGCGTAGCCGAGCCGGTTGCGCGCCAGCATGCGCGGGATCGCGTAGGCGGGCGCCATCAGCAGGCCCTCGTGAAAGATGTCTACCGCGGCGACTTCCCAGTCGACCAGCCGCGCGCGCGGGACCGATCCGGGCAGGCGCTTCAGCCCCGCGCCGGTCGCGACCCACACGCCTGCGGCGCCGTCGGTGAGCGGCGAGGAATTGCCCGCGGTGATCGTGCCATTGCCGCTCTTGCGGTCGAACGCCGGCTGCAGCTTCGCGAGCTTCTCCAGGCCGGTGTCGGCGCGCGGAAAGCCGTCGCGCCTGGCCTCGCCGACCGGCACGACGAGATCGTCGAAGAATCCGGCCTTCTGTCCCGCGATCGCCTTCTCGTGGCTCGCAAGCGCGATCTTGTCCTGCGGCTCGCGGGCGATGCTCCAGGTCCTGGCCATCTCCTCGCAATGCTCGCCCATGCTCTTGCCGGTCGCGCGGTTCTTCACTTCCATGACGTGCAGGCGGACGTCGCGCGCCTTGAGGCTGCCCAGCGCGGCGAGCCGCTGCGCCGCCGACCGCGACTGGCTCAGGCGCCTCAGCCAATCGGAGAGATTCTGCGAGAGTCCGACCTGCACCCGGCTCATGCACTCGACGCCGCCCGCGAGAGCGAGCTCCCTGCCCCCGTGCCCGAGCATTCCCGCGGCCTCGAACGCCGCCACCATGCTGGTCGAGCAGGCGAGAACGGTGGAGAACGCCGGAATCGTCTGGTCGAGCCCCGCCTCGATCTGGACCTCGCGCGCGATGTTGGAGTAGTGGAGGTTGGGAATCACCGTGCCCCAGGCGAGCAGGTCGGGGCGCACGCCTTCGCGCGCGATTCCCGCGCCCGCCCGCGGGACTTGTCCCGGCGCGAGCGTCTCGAGCCGCGTCATCGCGCGTATCACGGGCGCCGACATTTCGATCGCGCCGAGGCGCGCGAGAGGACCGTCGACGCGCGCGAACGGCGTGCGCAGGCCCGACGCGAGCCAGAGATCGGGGAGGCTGGAGCTCAAGCCTTCGATTGTAAGGCCTGCCGCCCCCCGCCGACCAACGCGGGCAGAGGAATCTTCGGGTGGAAGCAACGGTCTATACTGGACCCCTACGGAGGTGATGAATGGATCGTCGCGACTGGTTGAGAGGTTTGACCGCCTTGTCCCTCGCGGGTTTCGCCCGGGCCGGGCTGGGACAGAAGCCGGGGAGAGGAACCGTGAAAGTGGAAGACCTGCAGAAGAACTGGAAGACGCTGCTCGCCGACGGCGCGGAGGTGGCGACCAGCATGGAGCCGCTCAGGGTCGCGGACGCCGAGTGGAAGAAGCGCCTCTCGCCGGCAGCCTACGACGTCCTGCGGCACGAAGGCACCGAGCGCGCGGGAACGAGCCCGCTCGATCACGAGAAGCGCCCGGGCGTGTTCGTATGCGCCGGCTGCAGCCTGCCGCTGTTCTCCTCCGGGATGAAATTCGACAGCGGCACCGGCTGGCCGAGCTTCTTCACCACCATCCCGGGCGTTTTCGGCACCTCGGTGGACCGCAAGCTCTTCATGCAGCGCACCGAGTACCACTGCGTTCGCTGCGGCGGGCATCACGGGCACGTGTTCGACGACGGCCCCGAGCCCACGGGGCTGCGCTACTGCAACAACGGCGTCGCGCTGCGCTTCATTCCCAAGACGGGCAAGGCCTAGCGGGGCCGGAAAAAGGAAAAGCCGCGGGAGCTCCGCGGCTTCGCCCGACGCGGGGACCGTCGTCCCCGAGATCCTTCTAGAGGTCGGCGGTCAGGGTACGCTGCGACCTCCACACGTTGTAGACCAGCAGCAGCGTGAGGATCACCGCGGTGACGCCGAACACCGAGTAGGCCAGATTCTCGGGCGACAGCGAGATCACGCTGCTGTCCAAGGTGACGCCCTTGGTGGGCTCGAGCGTCAGTGCGTACATGCCGGTGTAGTGCATCCCGCACACCGCGATCCCCATCACCAGGGCGCTGCCGAAGCGCTGCAGATTGCCGCGCAGGTTGAACGCGAGCCACAGCGCGACCGTCGCAGCCACCACTGCGATCGCAATCGACGCCCAGAACAGGGTCGGGTCGTAGCTGATCTTGGCGGGCATGATCAGCGCCGCCATTCCGGTGTAGTGCATCAGGGCCACGCCCAGCCCCGTGAGCACGCCGCCGAGGGGCAGGTTCAGCGGCCCGCCGTCGCTGCGGCCCACGATGAACAGTCCGACGGCGGGCGCAAGAATCGCGAGGACCAGGGACGTGAACGTCAGAAGCGGATCGTAGGCCACCGGAATGCCCAGGTCGGCCGCGTTCATCCCGATGAAATGCATCGACCAGATCGCGCCGCCGCCCACCGCAGTCGAAGCGCCGAGGACCGCTCCGACGATGCCCCCCCAGCTACGCGCCTGGGGGATCGCGATCGCGAGCTGCAGGGCGGTGTAGGAACCGAATACCGAGATCACGAAGGACAGGGCGACCAGGAACGGTTCGTAGTGAATAGTGTTCATCTAGATTCCTCCATTCTTTCGTATCTCAAACATAACCTTAGGGCTGACGGCTAAGACCACGCTTTGCATCGTGTGACTAAGGTCGTGAAATTATAGATCGTATTGGATCTTGAAACTACACCGTGTTCCCCCTCTCGCCTTGCAGGAAACTCCGGCCACCTTGCTGTTGGCCGTCAGAGGCCCGGCGTCGAGAAACCCCTGCATGAAGCCCGCGAGGAAGTCGCAGCAGGCCGTGCCGCCGGAGCAGAGCGGGCTGTCCGGAAAGTGCACCTCGGTGTCGGTCGCCTCCACCTTGCCGATCCCTTCGAGCGCTGGGACGAGCGTCCGCTTCAAGGCGGTGGGCATCTTGAGCGGGCTGCCGAACGACCACTCCTTCTCGTAGCAGTAGGCGCCGATTTTCTTTCCCGCCTGGAGCAGCTCCGCGTCCCTCGCATCCGCGCCGAAGGATTCGGCGTACGCGGGCACCAGGGCTCGGATGTCGGGAAACCTCTCGGCGATTTCCTTGACGGTCGGGGCCGGGCCGGAGGCGGCAATGTCCAGGCCCGCGAGGCTGAACTCGGCGCCGAGGCTCTTGATTTCCGCGGCGAGCTTGCTCCGGTCGATCTGCGGCGCGTCGAGATTTATCCTGACGAGCTTTCCGCCCGAAGCGGAGTCCACCAGCTGCTGGCCCTTCAGGGCATAGCCCTTTCGAACCAGGAAAGCCGATATCCGCGCCAGAGCGCCGCTCTTGTCGGCGCCGCTTATTGTGATGGTGACCATTCTTTCGCTCCCGCGCGCTTAATATGCAACTTCCGTGCCCAAATGGGTAGGCCTAAAGCGGCAAAACCTGCCGTGTAACGGCTGCAACGGCGCTTACTAGGCGTTACGCGCTCCCGGTCAACACGCGGGATCCGCGGGCCGTTCTTCGGGTCGTATGACCAAGAAAAGGAGCGAACCATGAAAGCCATCGGATTCCTGAGCATCGTCTGCGCGCTCGCCGCGGCCACCCCGGCCTTCGCTCACGAAGGTTGGTACGGGCGCCCGCACTTCGTCCACCCGGGCCACCGCGTCGTCGTCGTGAGACCTCCGATCTTCGCGCCGCGGCCCGTGGTCGTGGTCAGGCCGGCCCCCGTCTACTATGCGCCGGCGCCCGTGTATTACGCGGCGCCCGCCTATCCGGAGCCGGTCGTGGCCGCAACGGTCGGCGGCGCGATCGCCGGCGCGGCGATCGGAGCCATCGCGAGCAACGGAAGGCCCGGCGCGATCGCGGCGGGCTCCGTGATAGGAGCGGTCGTCGGCAACGGTCTCGCACGCTGACGCCGGATCGTCACGGCAAAAGTCCGCCTGCCGGCGGACTTTTCATTTGCAGCCCGGGTAGCGAAGCATCGAACCGTACAATGGCGCGGTGTCTTCTGCGCCTCCCTACTCGGACCTCACGCCCGACGCAGTGCTCGACGCTCTGGCGAGCGCGGGTTTCGTCGGCGACGGGCGGCTGCTCGCTCTGAACAGCTACGAGAACCGCGTCTATCAGGTCTGGCTCGAGGACGGCGGGCAGGCCTCGGTGGTCGCCAAGTTCTACCGCCCCGGGCGCTGGAGCGAAGCGCAGATTCTCGAAGAGCACGCCTT
>DATEGT010000087.1:0-27666 GCA_035280025.1 Burkholderiales bacterium
CACCGGCATGTTCTTGTCGACGAGCGCGAGAGGCCCGTGCTTGAGCTCGCCCGCGGCATAGGCCTCGGCGTGGATGTAGGAGATCTCCTTGAGCTTGAGCGCCCCTTCCATCGCGATGGGGTAGTGGATTCCGCGTCCCAGAAACAGCGCGTGCTGGAGCTGAGCGAATTTCTCGGCCCACATCTTGAGCTGCGGCTCGAGGTGGAGGACGCTCTCCAGCGCCCGCGGCAGGTGCCGCAGAGACTGCAGGAGCGCAGCCTCGCGCTCGCCAGGAAGCTTGCCGCGGATCTTGGCGAGGGTCATGGTGAGCAGCACCAAAACGGCGAGCTGCGTTGTGAACGCCTTGGTGGAGGCCACGCCGATCTCGGGCCCGGCGCGCGTGAGGAAGCGCAAGTTGGCGGCGCGAACCAGCGACGATTCGGGCACGTTGCAGATCGAAAGGGAGTAGCGGTGCCCGAGCGCCTTTGCGTGCTGCAGGGCCGCAATGGTGTCGGCCGTCTCCCCCGATTGCGACACCGTGACGACCAGGCCCCTCGTATTCGGGACCGATTCGCGATACCGGTATTCGCTCGCGATCTCGACGTTGCAGGGTATGCCCGCCAGCCCTTCGATCCAGTAGCGTGCGACCATTCCCGCGTGGTAGCTCGTGCCGCAGGCGAGGATCAGCACGGAGTCGACATCGCGCAGCACGCGCTCGGCGTCGGCGCCGAAGAGCTGCGGCGACACCGACCGCGCGCCGGCCACCATCTCGAGCGTATTCGCGACGGCCATCGGCTGCTCGAAGATCTCCTTCTGCATGTAGTGCCGGTACGGGCCGAGCTCCACCGCGTCCGCGGTGAGCTGGCTCAGGTGCACCGGGCGTTCGACCGGATTGCCTTGGGCGTCAGCAATGCGCACGCCCGACAGCTCGATCTCTGCGCAGTCTCCGTCCTCCAGATAGATGATCCGCTGCGTCACTTGCACCAGGGCGGACGTGTCGGAAGCGGCGAAGTTCTCGCCGTTCCCCAGCCCCAGGAGCAGGGGCGCGCCGTGCCGCGCGACGACCAGGCGGTCCGGATCCGATTCGCTCACCACCGCGATCGCGTAAGCGCCGACCAGCTCGACGACGCTCTTCTTCACCGCGTCGAAGAGCCTGGCTCCTGCCTGCACGTTCGAGTGCACGAGGTGCGCGATCACTTCGGTGTCGGTGTCCGAAGCGAAATCGTAGCCCTTGGCGCGAAGGCGCTTGCGCATCTCTTCGTGGTTCTCGATGATGCCGTTGTGCACCACCGAAACTCCGCCCGAGGTGTGCGGGTGCGCGTTCTTCTCCGAAGGCACGCCGTGCGTCGCCCAGCGGGTGTGCGCGATACCGACCTCACCCGACAGCCCTTGAGCTCCGGCGAGCTTCTCCAGCTCGGCGACGCGACCGGTCGAGCGCACGCGCCGCAGCGCCGCGTGGCCGGGCTTCCCGTTCATCACGGTGACACCGGCCGAGTCGTAGCCGCGGTATTCCAGCCGCTTCAGCCCTTCGATAAGGATGGGAACGACGTTACGCTTCGCAACAGCTCCGACGATACCGCACACGTTTGGCCTCTATTTCCCGGCCTTTTCGGGCCGCTTCCAGCCTGGGACGCTCACCTGCCTCGCACGCGAGAGCGTGAGCTCTCCGGGTGGCGCGTCCTTGGTGAGCGTCGTGCCCGCACCGAGGGTCGCTCCCCGGCCCACTCGGACCGGTGCGACCAGCTGCGTGTCCGATCCGATGAAGACGTCGTCCTCGATGATGGTACGGTGCTTGTTCGCGCCGTCGTAGTTGCACACGATGGTGCCCGCGCCGACGTTGACGTTCTTCCCCACCTCGCTGTCGCCAATGTAGCTTAGGTGATTCGCCTTGGAGCCCTCTCCGATGCTGCTCGCCTTGATCTCGACGAAGTTGCCGATGTGCACCTGCGCGGCGAGCCGCGAACGCGTGCCCGGGCGCATCCGCGCGTAAGGACCGATGTTGCAGTGCGCGCCGATATCGGCGTCCTCGAGATGGCAGAAAGCTTCGATGCGGGTTCCGGGACCGACGGTAACGTTTCTCAGCAGGCAGTTGGCGCCGACGTAAGCACGGTCGCCGAGCTTTACCTCGCCCTCGAAGATGCAATTCACGTCGATAGCCACGTCCGCGCCGCAGCTGAGGCTGCCGCGCACCTCGCAGCGCGAGGGATCGGCGAGCATCGTCCCCTTCTCCATGAGCGCTGTGGCGATCCTCCTCTGGCAGATGCGCTCGAGCTCCGCGAGCTGGGTCTGGCTGTTCACTCCCATGGTCTCCCAGGGCGCGTCCGCCTGGATCGCGCTCACCGACACGCGCTCCCTCGTCGCGAGCCCGACGATGTCGGTGAGGTAGTACTCCTTCTGAGCGTTGTCGTTCTGGAGCTTGGCGAGCCAAGTCTTGAGCTTCTTGGTGGGCGCCACGACGATGCCGGTGTTGACCTCGCGAAGGGCGCGCTGCTTCGGGCTGGCGTCTTTTTCCTCGACGATCCCCACCACCTTCCTTCCTTTTCGCACGATGCGCCCGTAACCCGCGGGGTCGTCGAGCGTCGCGGTGAGCAGCCCCAGGCCCTTTCCCGCCGCCTCGACCAAGCGCTCCAGGGTCTCCGCGCGAATGAGCGGGACGTCACCGTACAGGACCAGCGTAGGCCAGCGCTCGTCCAGATGCGGAGCCGCCTGCATCACCGCGTGGCCGGTACCCAGCTGAGGCTCCTGCACGACCCAGACCGCGCCGTTCTCGCCCAAGGTCCGTCGCACGTCTTCGCCCCGGTGGCCGACGACGACGCAGATGACCCCCGGCGCGAGCTGCTTGGCGGCGTCGAATACGTGCGACAGGAGAGCTCGACCCGCCAAGCGGTGTAGCACTTTGGGCGTGCGCGAATGCATGCGCTTGCCCGGGCCTGCGGCGAGAATGACGATATTCACGAAAAGCGGAGCGAATTCAGTTGGATGCGCGATGTTAGCACGGCTGGGCGGGACCGGAGAGATTCGCGCATCAATCGATTTCGCCGAAGGCCCGGGGCGCGGCCCGGCCTTTCAGGGATGAACCGTGGCCCCGCAACAAATGCTGCCGCCGGCAGCCGCCTTAGCGCGGCAGCTCTGAGAATCCCATCAGGAATTCGTCGACGGCGCGCGCGCACTGACGTCCTTCGCGGATCGCCCAGACGACCAGGGACTGGCCGCGGCGCATGTCGCCCGCGGCGAATACTTTCGAAGCCGAAGTCGCGTAGCAGCCCTTGCCTTCGCTGCTTGCCCTGGCGTTTCCGCGCGGGTCCCTTTCCACGCCGAAAGCGTCGAGCACGGGCTGCACCGGCGAGACAAATCCCATCGCGAGCAGGACGAGGTCCGCGGGAAGGTTGGCCTCCGATCCCGGGACCTCGGCCGTCTTGCCGTCCTTCCAGTCGAGCCTGACGGTCCTGAGCGCCTTCACCTTGCCGTTCTCACCGAGGAACTCCTTGGTCGCTATCGACCAGTCGCGAGTCACGCCTTCTTCGTGCGAAGACGACGTACGCAGGCGCGTCGGCCAGTACGGCCACACCGGGTTGTTCTCCGGGTCGGGCGGCATCGGCAGCAGCTCGAACTGCGTAACCGACTTTGCGCCGTGCCGATTCGAGGTGCCGACGCAGTCGCTGCCCGTGTCGCCGCCGCCGATCACCACGACATGCTTGCCCGTTGCCCACAGATCGGGCACGTCACGGTCGCCGGCGACGCGCTTGTTCTGCAGCGGCAGGAATTCCATCGCGTAGTGCACGCCCTCGAGCGCGCGGCCGGGAATCGGCAGGTCGCGCGGCTGCTCAGAGCCTCCCGCGAGCACTACCGCATCGAACCCGTCGATAAGCTCCTCCGGAGCAAGGGCCTCTGCGGCCCAGTCGGTGACGCCCTTGCCCGGCCGGGCCTTTCCAACGAAGACTCGCGTGCGGAAGCTCACGCCCTCGGCTTGCATCTGCGCGAGGCGCCGGTCGATCAGGTGCTTCTCCATCTTGAAATCCGGAATCCCGTAGCGCAATAGGCCGCCGACCCGGTCGTTCTTCTCGAACACCGTGACTTCGTGCCCGGCGCGGGCGAGCTGCTGCGCGCAGGCGAGCCCCGCGGGACCCGAGCCCACGACCGCGACCCTCTTGCCGCTGCGACGGGCGGCAGGCTGAGGCCGCACCCACCCGGACTCCCAGGCCTTGTCGACGATCGCGTGCTCGATCGATTTGATGCCGACCGGGTCGGCGTTGATGCGCAGCACGCAGGCCTCCTCGCAGGGAGCGGGACATACGCGGCCCGTAAATTCCGGAAAATTGTTGGTCGAGTGCAGTGCCTGGATCGCGCGCTCCCAGTCCTGCTTCCAGACAAGGTCGTTCCAGTCGGGAATCAGGTTATTGATCGGGCAGCCCGACATGCAGAAGGGCGTGCCGCAGTCCATGCAGCGCCCGCCCTGGATCTTCGCCTCTTCGTCCGAGAGGTGCAGGATGAATTCGCGGTAATGCCTCTTGCGCAGCTCCTTGTCTTCCGCCGCCTCCGCGAGTCTCTGGTACTCGAGAAACCCCGTGATCTTTCCCATCAGGCGGCCGCCTTCTTTTGCGCCTCGGCAAGTTCGCCGAGGGCTCGGCGGTATTCCTTCGGAAATACCTTGACGAAGCGCGCCCGGTAGCCCGTCCATCGCTCGAGGATTTCCCTGGCGCGGCGGCTGGCCGTGAGCTTCGCGTGGCGCTCGATGAGCTCCTTCAGAATCGCCTCATCGGCCCGACCCTGATGCCACAAATGGCTCGCGAGCTTCCCCTGCTGCTCGGATTCGGAGAGCACGGGCTCGAGATCCACCATGGCCGTATTGCAGCGCTTGACGAATTCGCCATCGAGATCGAGAACGTAGGCGATGCCACCGGACATGCCGGCGGCAAAATTTCGCCCCGTGACGCCGAGCACCGCCACGGTGCCCCCCGTCATGTATTCGCAGGCATGGTCGCCAACGCCCTCGACGACGGCGGTCGCCCCCGAGTTGCGCACCGCGAAACGCTCGCCCGCGACGCCGCGGAAATAGGCCTCGCCGGCGATAGCGCCGTAGAGGACCACGTTGCCTGTGATGATGTTCTCGGTCGGCTCCCCGCGGAACTTCGGCGAAGGCGCGATGATGATCCGCCCGCCCGAGAGCCCCTTGCCGCAGTAGTCGTTCGTATCGCCGATGACCTCGAGGGTCACGCCTTTCGCAAGAAAGGCGCCGAAGCTCTGGCCCGCGGACCCTGCGAACCGGACCTGGATCGCGCCGTCAGGCAGCCCGTCATGCCCGTAGCGGCGTGCGATCTCGTTTGAGAGCATGGTCCCGACCGTGCGGTTCCCGTTCCGGATCGGCATGTCGATCGACACCTTCTCGCCGCGTTCCAGGGCGGCCTGTGCGAGCTCGATCAGGCGGTTGTCGAGCGCCTTCTCCAGACCGTGGTTCTGCTTCTCGGAGTTGTAGCGAGCGACCTCGGCGGGCATTTTCGGCACGTGGAAGATCCGCGAGAAGTCGAGGCCTGTCGCCTTCCAGTGCTCGACGCCCTTCTTCGTGTCGAGGAGGTCGGCGCGGCCGATCAAGTCGTTGAACTTGCGCACGCCCAGCTTCGCCATCAGCTCCCGCGCCTCCTCGGCAACCAGGAAGAAATAGTTCACCACGTACTCGGGCTTGCCCGAGAACTTCTTGCGCAGCACGGGATCCTGGGTCGCGACCCCGACCGGACAGGTGTTCAGATGGCATTTGCGCATCATGATGCAGCCGCTCACCACGAGCGGCGCGGTGGCGAAGCCGAACTCGTCCGCGCCGAGGATGGCCCCGATCACCACGTCGCGCCCTGTCTTGATCTGGCCGTCGACCTGCACCGCGATCCTGCCGCGCAGGCGGTTGAGCACCAGGGTCTGCTGGGTCTCGGCGAGCCCCAGCTCCCATGGGGTGCCGGCGTGCTTGATCGACGACCAGGGCGAGGCGCCCGTGCCCCCGTCGTGGCCGGAAATGGTGACATGGTCGGACTTCGCCTTGGACACGCCCGCCGCAACGGTGCCCACGCCGACTTCCGAGACGAGCTTTACCGAGATCGAGGCCCGGGGGTTCGCGTTTTTCAGGTCGTGGATCAGCTGTGCGAGATCCTCGATCGAGTAGATGTCGTGGTGCGGCGGCGGGGAAATCAATTCCACCCCGGGGGTCGAGTAACGGATCTCGGCGATGTACTCGGACACCTTGCGCCCGGGCAGCTGGCCGCCTTCGCCGGGCTTTGCGCCCTGTGCCATCTTGATCTGGATCTGCTCCGCGCTCGCCAGGTATTCGGCGGTCACGCCGAAACGCCCCGAGGCGACCTGCTTGATCTTCGACTTGAGGACGTCGCCTTCCTTCAACTCGATGTCGCGCGCGACCCGATTCGCGCCCAGGCGCGACTGCAGGCTCTCTCCCAGCTTGACCGGAGCGTAGCGCTTGCGGTCCTCGCCGCCCTCGCCGGTATTCGACTTCCCGCCGATGCGGTTCATCGCCACCGCGAGGGTGGTATGAGCTTCCGTGGAAATCGATCCGAGCGACATCGCCCCGGTCGAGAAGCGCTTCACGATCTCCGCGGCGGGCTCGACTTCCTCGATCGGTATCGGCGCTTTTGCGAAGCGGAATTCGAACAGGCCGCGGAAGGTCATGTGGCGCCGCGACTGGTCGTTGACGATCGCGGCGTATTCCTTGTAGGCCTGAGGCGAATTCTGCCGCGCCGATTGCTGCAGTTTCGCGATCGCATCGGGCGTCCACATGTGCTCCTCGCCGCGCACGCGCCAGGCGTACTCGCCTCCCGCATCGAGCGCGTCGGCCAGCACCGGATCGGCTTCGTCGAACGCGGCTCTGTGGATGCGAATCGCCTCCTCGGCGACCTGGAACATATCGATCCCCTGGATCGACGAAGTCGTTCCGGTGAAATACTTGTCGACCATCGAGCGCGCTAGGCCTACCGCCTCGAAGATCTGCGCTCCGGTGTAGGACATGTAGGTCGAGATGCCCATCTTGGACATCACTTTCTTCAGCCCCTTGCCGATCGCCTTGACGAAGTTCTTGATCGCCTTCTTCCCGTCGACCTCCGGTCCCAGCTGCCCCCTGGCCGCCAGGTCGAGCAGCGTCTCCATGGCGAGATAGGGGTGGACCGCTTCAGCCCCGTAGCCGCCGAGCAGGGCGAAGTGGTGGACCTCGCGCGTCGAGCCTGTCTCCACGACGAGTCCAGCGCTCGTGCGCAACCCTTTCGCGACCAGGTGCTGGTGGATCGCCGACAACGCGAGCAGCGCGGGGATCGCCACGCGTTCGCGCTCGATCAGCCGGTCGGAGATGACGATGATCGAATAGCCCGCGCGCACCGCGTCCTCCGCCTGCGCGCAAAGCGACGCAAGGCGCGCCTCGACGGCCTCCTTGCCCCAGGCGAGCGGATAGGTAATGTCCAGCTCCAGGGAGCGGAACTTGCCCCCGGTGTAGCGCTCGATGTGCCGGATCTTCTCCATTTCAAAGAAATCGAGCACCGGTTGCGAGACCTCGAGCCGCAGCGGCGGATTCATCTCGTCGATGCCGAGCAGGTTCGGCTTGGGTCCGATGAAGGACACCAGCGAGGTCACCAGCTCTTCGCGGATCGGATCGATCGGCGGGTTGGTGACCTGGGCGAAGAGCTGCTTGAAGTAGTGGTACAGGGTCTTGTCCTTGTTCGACAGGACCGCGAGCGGCGAGTCGTTGCCCATCGAGCCGACCGGTTCTTCGCCGTTCTGCGCCATGGGCGCCATGATGAATTTGATGTCTTCCTGGGTATACGCAAACGCCTGTTGCCGGTCGAGCAGGCGCACCGCGCTCTTCAACGGCGGTGTCTTCTCCGTCTCCACCTCGTCGAGCTTGACCCGGATGCGCTCGATCCACTCGGAATAGGGTCGCGCGCCCGCGAGCGACTCCTTGAGCTCCTTGTCGTCGATGATGCGACCCTTCTCGAGATCGACCAGGAACATCTTGCCGGGCTGGAGCCGCCACTTCTTGATGACTTTTTCTTCGGCCACGGGCAGGCAACCGCATTCCGAGCCCATGATCACCAGATCGTCGTCGGTGACGATGTAGCGCGAGGGCCTGAGCCCGTTGCGGTCCAGGGTTGCCCCGATCTGGCGGCCATCGGTGAAAGCGATCGAGGCCGGTCCGTCCCAGGGCTCCATCATCGCGGCGTGGTATTCGTAGAAAGCGCGCCGCGCCGGGTCCATGAGGGTGTGGTTTTCCCATGCCTCGGGGATCATCATCATCATGGCGTGCGCGACCGAATAGCCGCCCATGACGAGCAGCTCGAGCGCGTTGTCGAAAGAGGCCGAGTCCGACTGGCCGTCGTAGATCAGCGGCCAGATCTTGTCCAGGTCCTTGCCGAGTACCGGGCTTGAGATCGCGCCCTGGCGCGCGCGGATCCAGTTGACGTTGCCGCGCAGCGTGTTGATCTCGCCGTTGTGGCAGATCAGGCGGAATGGGTGCGCGAGATCCCAGGACGGGAAGGTGTTGGTGGAGAAACGCTGGTGCACCAGCGCCAGCGCCGACTCGACGCGCGGGTCCTTCAAGTCCTTGTAGTACTCGCCGACCTGGTGCGCGAGCAGCATGCCCTTGTAGCAGATTGTCCGCGCCGACATCGTCGGCACGTAGAACTCCTTACCGTGCGCGAGCTTCAGAGACTGGATGGCGTGGCCCGAGCTCTTGCGGATGATGTAGAGCTTCCGCTCCAGAGCATCGGTGACCGTGACCCTCTTGCCACGCCCGATGAACACCTGCCGGATCACAGGCTCAAGGCGTTTGGCGGGCTCGGCGAGGTCGCTGTTGTCTACGGGGACATCGCGCCAGCCGAGCAGCACCTGCCCCTCGTCCTTGATCGCCCGCTCGATCTCGTATTCGCAGGCCAGGCGCGAGGCCGGGTCGCGCGGCAGGAAGACCATGCCGACGCCGTACTGGCCTGCAACCGGAAGCTTGACCCCCTGCTTCGCCATCTCCTCCCGGAAAAGGCGGTCCGGGATCTGGATCAGGCAGCCCGCTCCATCCGACAGCTTGGGATCCCAGCCCACCGCTCCGCGGTGGGTCAGGTTACGCAGTACCGTGAGGCCCTGCTCGACGATGGAATGGGATTTCTTGCCCTTGATGTGGGCGACGAATCCGACGCCGCAGGCGTCGTGCTCGTTGGCAGGGTGGTACAGGCCCTGCGCTGCAGGGAGGTGGATCTCACTCACGTTGGTTCTCGGCAAAAACGGTGCTGGCGGCAAGTCCGCCGAGCAGACCGGGTCTTTGACTATACCTTTCTTCGCCCATTGCTGCAAAGCAGCAATGGGCCGCGCGTACTATGCCGCAAGCTGCGACAGCGTACGGTCCAAAGCAGCGGTGGGGACATCGTCGCGCAGTGTCGCCGCTCCCAGGTGCTCGAGCAGCACAAAGTGGATGCGTCCTTCCTTCACCTTCTTGTCCACGCTCATGAGCTGCTGCATGCGCTTCGGGGCGATCCCCCTCGAAGCGATCGGCAGGCCTGCGCGCTGCAGCAGCGAGCGGATCCTGCCCGTGTCCGCTTCCGAGAGGTAGCCGAGCTGGCGCGAGAGATCCGCCGCCATCGCCATTCCGGCCGCGACGGCTTCACCGTGGAGCCACGCGCCGTAGCCCAGACCGGCTTCGATCGCGTGCCCGAAAGTGTGGCCGAAGTTGAGCACCTTGCGCAGACCGCTCTCGCGTTCGTCACGGGCGACGATGTCCGTCTTGATCTCGACCGAACGCACCACGGCGTGCGCCAATGCCTCGGCATCGCGCGCGAGCAGGCGCTCTAGGTTCGCCTCCAGCCAGGCGAAAAACGCGGCGTCCCGGATGAGGGCGTGCTTGATCACTTCGGCGAGGCCGGAGCGCAGCTCCCGGTCCGGCAGGGACCTCAGCGTGTCCATGTCGGCGATCACGACCCGGGGCTGGTGAAACGCGCCGATCATGTTCTTGCCCAGCGGATGGTTGATCGCGGTCTTGCCGCCGACCGACGAGTCGACTTGGGAAAGCAGGGTCGTCGGGACCTGAACGTAGCTCACCCCGCGTTGGTAGGTCGCCGCTGCGAACCCGGCGAGGTCCCCTATGACCCCGCCGCCCAGCGCGACCAGAGTGGTATCCCGGCCGCAGCGTTTTTCGAGGAGAGCGTCGAAGACGGCGTTCAGCGTTTGCCAGTCCTTGTGATCCTCGCCATCGGGCACCGTGATCCTGACGACTTCGACGCGTTCCCGGACGAGGGCGCCCGCGAAACGCTCCAGAAACAACGGGCCGACCGTGGTGTTCGTCACCACCGCCACGGTCTTTCTAGCGAGCAGCGGGACGATGAGATCTGCCCTTTCGAGCAGCCCGGTACCGATGTGGATCGGGTAGGAGCGCTCGCCGAGGGCTATGCGGAGAGTTTGCATGCCTCGTCGATCCGCGTGAGGACCTGCGCCAACAACGGGCCTATGCCCTGGCGTCCGGTCTCGACCACCAGGTCGGCGACGTCGCGATACAGCGGATCGCGCGCCGCGTAGAGCGCCCCCAGGCGCTCGCGCGCGTCCCCTCCCTGCAGCAGGGGCCGGGACTTGTCGGTCCGCGTGCGCTGCCATAGTACCTGCGGAAGGGCGTGCAGATAGATGACGAATCCGCGGGTCTTCAGGTGCTCGCGGTTGCGGGGATCCAGCACCGCGCCCCCACCGGTCGCGAGCACGATGTCTTCGTCCAGGGCCGTGAGGTACTCGAGGACTTCCGATTCACGCTTGCGAAAACCGGCCTCGCCCTCTATGTCGAAAATCACCGCCACCGAGACGCCGGTTCGCGTCTCGATCTCGCGATCGGCGTCGTGGAACACCTTGCCCAGGCGCTTGGCGAGTTGGCGGCCGACGGTGGTCTTCCCCGCCCCCATCATGCCCACCAGGAAGAGTTTGCGGCTGGTTTTCACGGAGATATTGTAGCAACCCGTCTCTGCGCGCCAGAAAGCAGAAGGGCCGGCGTCGCCGGCCCTTCCCTCGGAGCCTGCCTCGGTGTCAGCGCTGGACGATGCGCTGCTCGACGATCCGAGGGGTGATGAACACCAGAAGCTCGGTCTTGTTGTCCGACCGAGAATTGTTCCGGAAGAGGAATCCGAGGAACGGGATATCCCCGAAGAACGGCACCTTCGTGATCGTGGTCTGCAGAGTCTGGGTGTAGATTCCACCGATGACGACCGTGCCGCCGTTTTCCACCAGGACCTGCGTCTGCACGTGCTTGGTATCGATGGCGAAGCCCGCATTCGTGCTTTGACCGACCGAGTCCTTGTTGATGTCCAAAGTCATGATGATGTTGCCATCGGGCGTGACTTGCGGCTTGACCTTGAGCGCGAGGTTCGCCTTGCGGAATGCCACCGAGGTCGCCCCGCTCGAAGTCGCTTGCTGGTATGGAAGCTCCGTGCCCTGCTCGATGAGGGCTTCGACATTGTTCGCCGTCATCACGCGCGGGCTGGATATGATCTTGCCCTTGCCGTCGGCTTCCAGAGCAGAGAGTTCAAGCGAGAGCGCTCCCGTCAGCCGGTTGGTGATCAGGAGAGCGATCGAGCCCGCCGCGGCGGCGTTGCCGACGGGAGCTGCCGGAAGGTTGACGCTCAGGTTGTCCGGCGTCTTCGTAGATATGTTGCCCCCGCCCACCGGAAAGAGGTTCGAAAAGTCGTTGATCGTTCCGGTCTGGGTGACCGCGATCCCGCTCGTATTGCTCGTGCCGATCGGGCTCGGACCCGTGCTGCTGGCGCTCTGGGTGAGCGGCAGGGCGACGTTCCCGAGCCGTACCCCGAGGTTTTTCGAGAACGTATCGTTCGCTTCGACGATTCTCGCCTCGATCAGGACCTGCTGCACCGGTACGTCGACCTGAGCGAGCAGTTTGCGCACTTCCTCGAGGCGCACGGACACGTCCTGCACGAACACCTGGTTCGTGCGAAGGTCGACGGAGGCCGCGCCTCTCTTCGACAGGATGCGCTGCTGGGGATCGGCTAGGAGCTTCGCGAAAGCATCGGCCTTCGCATAGTTGAGCTGGAAGGTCTCGGTGCGCAGGGGCTCGAGCTCGGTGATCTGGGCGTTCGACTCGAGTGCCAGCTTTTCCTTGGTCGCCAGCTCGTCTCGGGGTGCGATCCAGATTACGTTGCCGTTCTTGCGCATGTCGAGGCCGCGGGTCTGGAGAATGATGTCCAGGGCTTGATCCCAGGGCACGTCCTTCAGCCGCAGGGTGAGATTTCCGGTTACGCTGTCGCTGGTGATGATGTTCAGGTCGGTAAAGTCGGCGATGACGTTCAGCACGCTGCGCACTTCGACGTTCTGGAAGTTGAGCGAAAGCTTCTCGCCGGTGTAGCCGCTGCGCGATCCCTGGACCAGCTTGTTGGGATCGTATTGGATCGGTTTCACTTCAAGCACGAATTGGGAATCGGTCTGGTAGGCGTTGTGCTCCCAGAGTCCGCGCGGCTCGACCACCATGCGCACGTTGTCTCCCTGCGGGAAGACGCTGAAATTCTGAACCGGAGTCCCGAAGTCCACCACGTCGTAGCGTTTGCGCAGGACGTCGGGGACGCTGGTCTTCAGAAAATCCACGATCACTGTCTGCCCCTGCTGCCGGATGTCAACGCCTGTCGACGTATCCGAGAGCTCGACCACGATGCGTCCCTCACCGGCGCGCCCCCTGCGGAAGTTGACGTCCTGAAGCGAGTGCTGGAGGTCCGACCTGCCTTCCGCGAAGCTCGCCGCGGCCGGCGCAGCCCCTGCGCGGGCGGGGCCGGTTGCGGCCAAGGTGACGAGGAAGGTGTTGCCTTCTATCTTGGACTCGTAGGGAACCATGTTGCGCAGATTGAGCACCAGCCGGGTACGGTCACCGACCTGCACGACGTTCATCGATCGCAGCGCCGCTTCCCCGATGTCCTGGCTGTTCCGCCCGAGTCCATTGGTGGTGTCGGCGAAGTCAAACGCGATACGGGCCGGGGTGGCGATCGTGAAGCTGCCCGGGGTCGAGGCGATCGGGCTCTTCATGCCGACGCGAACGATGACTTGACCGCCCGACTGGGTGACATCGAAGTTTTCGATGCTGTTCTGCGCCCGGGCAAGCGACACGAGCAGAAGCAAGCCGAGCGGACAAACGGCCGCCTGAATGAGCCTTCGCACGAGCATGTTCTTCATAGCTACCTCCCTCCGACTTCCTGCAGTTGCAAGGTGCTCTGGCGCTCAGTCCAATCGCCTACCGCATCCTGAATGAGCTCCCGCAGCTGAATCTGGCTGTCCGTGATCGACGTGATCAACCCGAAGTTCTGCCCCATGTAGTTCCCGACGCCGACGCGGTAGAGGCCCGTGTCCGCCTTGACCAGCGCGAAGTTCGCCTTTCTCTGCTGCAGCACGCCGACCATCTTCAACGATTCGAGCGGGTACGCTTCCAGCGGCTCCTTCGGCCGGTTGAGGTCGGGCTTGAGACCGCCCCCTCCGCCGGTTCCCGCCGATTTCGTGACCAACTCGATCTTGGCCGTGCTGAACGGATCGGGCTGGTCGAAAGCCTTGTACGGTACCGGCTCGTAAGGCTTGACCACGGGCAGGGGATCGATCCTCCCGCGCATGTCCTTGGTCCTTTCCTTCAGTTCCGCCTTGAGGTCGCCGAATTCCTCCCCGAAGCAGCCGGCGAGGAGCACCGCGAGCACGACCACTAGATGCGCCCTCATTTCTTGCCCGCCTTGACGCCCTTTGCGGCCCTGTTCTGCGCCGCGATCTCCTCCTCGTCGAGGTAGCGGAACGTCTTGGCCGTCACGTCCATGACGAGGTTGCCATCCTTGCCCGTGGAGAGCGCGATGTCGTTGAGAGTGACGATGCGCGAGAGCTGGCCGATGTCGCTCGCGAACTGCCCCATGTCGTGATAGCTGCCGTTGAGCTTCAGCGTCACGGGCAGCTCGGCGTAGAACTCTCGCTTGGTCTCTGCTGGTGCCGGCTTGAACAAGTCGAATTGCAGGCCGCGACCTAGTCCCGCCTGGTTGATGTCCACCAGAAGGGCGTCCATCTGCGAGCGGTTGGGAAGCTGCCGCAACAGGGCGCCGAAGGAGCTGTCGATCTCGCGCAACTGCTGGCGATAGAGATCAAGATTGATCGCCTGCTGCTGCTTGGCGACATATTCGTCCTTGAGCTTGGCTTCCTGCTGGCGGCCAGCATCGAGGGAGTCCATTTCCTCCTGCCAGTCCAGAAAGTAGCCCAAGGAGACGATGCCCACGAGCAGGCCGATCAGCAGCATCGCCTTGGGCAGCGGCGGCCAGGCGCCCGGGTCGCGAGTATTGAGGTTCCTGAACTGGTCGAGGAATTTCTTCATCAGGCTCAGCCCTTGGCCGCCGGCCCCTTGGGGGCGGCGGCCTTGCCCGCTTTGCTCGCCTCCTCGCCCTGCTGACGCTTGAGGCTGACGTTCATGTTGAATTCGGACACGCGCTTGCCGCTGACTGTCGCCGCCTTGATCTCCACCAGCTCCGGGTTCTCGAGGTAGGGCGAACCCGAGAAATTGCGCATGAGTGTCGACACGCGCGCGTTGGATTGCGAGTACCCCGTCATGTTGACCTTGAGCCCGGTCTGCTTGATCGACTTCAGGTATACGCCGTCCGGAACCTGCTGGACCAGCTCCTGAAGCAGATACACCGCCTGCGCGCGGTCGGCCTGAAGCCGCTCGATGATCTGCTTGCGGGCGAGCAGCGCGGCGATTTCCGTCTTGAGCTTCTTGATCTCCTCGATTTCCTTGTCGAGCCTGTTGTTTTCCTTCTTGAGGAACTCGTTCCGGTTGCTCTGCTCGGCGATATATCCGGCGATCGCCAGGTGCACCGCCCCGACGATCAGGAGCCCGAGCATGCCCACCATGCCTCCGAGCACGCCCAGATGCTGGCGCTGGGCCTTGCGGCGCGCCTCCCGCCAGGGAAGCAGGTTGATGCGCATCACGGGTCGAATCTCCGCATGGCGAGACCGCAAGCCACCATGAGCGAGGGCGCGTCCGCGACCAGTTTCTTCAGAGGAACCCGCGGCGAGATGGCCATGCTCGCGAAGGGATTCGCGACCATGGTGTTGATCTGCGTCCGGCTCTGCACCATCTCGTCGAGCGCAGGAATCACCGCTGAGCCCCCGGTGAGAAGAACATGCTCGACGGAGGTGTACTGCGTCGAGGTGAAGAAGAACTGCATCGCGCGCTGCATCTCAAGCGCTGCGTTTTCCATGAACGGGCGCAGCACCTCGGATTCGTAGTTTTCCGGCAGTCCGCCGGAGCGCTTGGCGGCCTCGGCCTCCTCCTGGCTCATGCCGTAGACGCGCATGATGTCCTGGGTCAGATGGCTGCCGCCGAAAGCCTGCTCGCGCGTGTACACGGTCTGGTCGTTGCGCAACACCGTGATGTTCATGACGTTGGCGCCCAGATCGACCAGGAAGATGTTCTGGTCCTTCCCCTGCTCGGGGAACTGCCTCTGGATCAGCTCGAACGAGGATTGAATGGCGTAGGACTCGACGTCCATCACGATCGCCTTGAGCCCGGAGGCTTCGGCGACTGCGACCCGGTCCTCGACTTTTTCCTTGCGCGAGGCGGCCAGCAGCACTTCGACCTCGTCAGGTCCGGACGGTGACGGGCCCAGGACCTGGAAGTCGAGATTGACCTCCTCGAGTGCGAAGGGTATGTACTGGTTGGCCTCGGTCTCGACCTGGACTTCCATCTCTTCGTCCCGCAATCCCGCTGGAACGATGATCTTCTTGGTGATCACCGCAGCGGTCGGCAAAGCGAGGGCGACGTTCTTGGTCCGGGTGCCCATCCGCTTCCAGCCGCGCTGCACGGCGTCGACCACCGCGTCGAGGTTCGTGATGTTTCCGTCCAGCACCGCGTCCTTGGGCAACGCCTCGATGGCGTATCGCTCGACCCGCGGATCCCCCTTGCCAGCATCGGCGAGCTCGACCAGTTTCACCGAGGACGAGGAGATATCCATGCCGAAAAGCGGCGGCGCTTTCGGCTTGAAAATATCCCAGTTAAGGTTCAGCTCCAACCTGGATTTCCCTTCAGGTATGGCCGTTTAGGGCCGATTAGTATAATTTACGTTAAATGCTAGCAACAACCCCCCACCCTGTAAAGCAAATATTTCGCTAGATATTAACGGCTTAGGGTGAACCTCATGACGGCTTCTCCACTCTACTGCCTATAATGGGCGACCTTTTCGTGGGAATTCCCTGAATGCGGCTCCGATGGTTTGCCTTCCCGGTGCTGGCGCTCGCCGGGTTGGGAGTAGCAGGTCTCGCGCTCGCCGGCTTCGTGGTTCTGGTTGCCTATCCCAACCTGCCCTCCATCGAGGCGCTGACCGAGTACCAGCCGAAGATCCCGTTGCGTGTCTACACCGCCGACGGCGTGCTGATCGGCGAGTTTGGCGAGGAGCGCCGATCCCTGGTGAGCATCGACGAGGTCCCCGACTTGATGAAGCAAGCGATCCTCGCCGCAGAGGACGAGCGCTTCTACCAGCACACCGGCGTCGACTATCACGGCGTGCTGCGGGCGGCCTATTCCAACCTCCTTACGGGCGGCAAGACGCAGGGAGCTTCGACCATCACCATGCAGGTCGCGAGGAATTTCTTCCTGTCGCGGGAGAAGACGCTCACGCGAAAGCTGTACGAGGCGTTGCTCGCGTTCAAGATCGAAAACAGCCTCACCAAGGACCAGATCCTGGAGATCTACATCAACCAGATCTACCTCGGCCAGCGGGCGTACGGCTTCGGCGCAGCGGCGCAGGTCTATTTCGGCAAGACCCTGTCCCAGCTCAACACCGCGGAGATCGCGATGCTTGCCGGATTGCCCAAGGCTCCATCCTCGTTCAATCCGGTCATCAACCCCAAGCGCGCCAAGCAGCGCCAACTCTACGTCCTGAAGCGCATGCGCGACCTCGGCGTGGTGGACGAAACGCAATACCAGGAAGCGCAGGCCGCGCCTCTCTCGGTCAAGCGCGAGGCAGCTACCGAATACGAAATCCACGCCGAGTACGTCGCGGAAATGGTTCGCCAGGTCCTCTACGAGCGCTATCCCGAGGACGTGTATTCGCGCGGGTTTCGCGTGTATACGACGCTTACGCGCGCCGATCAGGAGGCCGCGTACGCCGCCCTCCGCCAGGGGTTGCTCGAGTACGACCGCAGGCACGGGTACCGCGGCCCCGAGGGGTTCGTCGATATCAAGGATGCGGGAGAGGAAGACTATGAAGAGGCGCTGCAGGACCATCCCGACAGCGACGACCTGCTTGCGGCTCTCGTGACCGAGGCGGCACCGAAGAAAGTCACCGCCTATCGGCGCGGCGGAGAGACCGTCACCATCACCGGGGAGGGCCTGCAGTTCGCCGAGCGCATGCTCGACCCGCGCACCCCGGTAGCCAAGAGGATCCGCCCCGGGGCGGTGATCCGCATTCAGAAAGACGACAAGGGCAACTGGCAGATCGTCCAGATCCCGGACGCCGAAGGCGCGTTCATTTCGGTGAACCCGAGGGACGGCGCCGTGCGCTCGCTGGTGGGAGGATTCGATTTCAACCGGAATCAGTTCAACCACGTCACGCAGGCCTACCGGCAACCGGGCTCCGGTATCAAGCCCTTCATCTACTCCTCGGCTCTCGAGAAAGGCTTCACGCCGGCCACCGTCATCAACGATGCTCCCGTCGTGGTGGATGCCGCGCTGACGGGCGGACAGGTCTGGGAGCCGAAGAACTACGACGGAAGATACGAAGGCCCTATGAGCCTGCGCATGGCGCTCGCGAAGTCGAAGAACATGGTATCCATCCGCGTACTGCAGGCGATCGGGCCGCAGTACGCTCAAGACTACATCACCCGGTTCGGCTTCGACGCGGATCGCCATCCTCCCTATCTCACGATGGCCCTTGGGTCGGGCGCCGCCACGCCGCTGCAGATGGCGCGCGCCTTTTCGGTGTTCGCCACGGGCGGATATCGCACTGAGCCGTACGTGATACAGAAGATCGTCGACGACCGCGGCAACGTGCTTGCCCAGGCCGAGCCCACCCGGGCAGGCGACGAATCGCTGCGGGTCATAGACGCCCGCAACGCTTTCATCATGGACAGCATGATGCACGACGTGGTGCGCTACGGAACGGCCGCGCGCGCCATGTCACTGCAGAGACAGGACCTCGCCGGCAAGACCGGAACCACGAACGACTACGTGGACGCGTGGTTCAACGGCTACCAGCCCACGCTGGTGGCGGTGGCATGGGTGGGCTTCGATCAGCCGAAAAAGCTCGGACCGGGCGAAACCGGCTCCGTGACGGCGCTCCCGATCTGGATGAGCTACATGGCCAAGGCGCTCAAAGGCGTGCCGGAGATGTTCCAGCGGAGCCCCGAAGGCGTCGTCATCGCCAAGGTTAACGAGAACGGCCTGCAATCGCCCGACGGGAGACCCGAGCTCTTCTTCCGCGAGAACGTGCCGGCCGAGCAGGGTCCGGCCGACGCCGGAGTCCGCACCGCGGAGGACGTCCGGAACCAGCTGTTCTGATCCGGGAGCGTGCAGCCTAGCCCAGCGAAACCTCGCCGCCGGATTGCCGGCTGATCAGCGCCGAGAGCGCCTCGAGCAGTTCGCGCCTGTCGCGCGTGTCGACCCAGGCCGCGCCGTCGAAACGGAAGTGATGCCCGCCGGATTTCGCGGCCACCCAGATCTCCTGAGCCGCCGAGTGGCGGTTGACGATGATCCGGCTGCCGTCGGCGAACTCGAGTTCGAGCACGCCCGAGCCTTTGGGCTCGCAGTCGCACTCCGCTTTGCTTTCTTCGACGGCGCGCGCGATCCTCTCCAGCATCGCGTCTGCCCGGCTCTCGAACTCGCTGGGGATCATCGCCGTGCTAGACTAGCCTCAGGTACGTACTTCCATGCGCCGCGCCGCTGTTTTCCTGCTCGCTCTCATTGCCCTCTCGGGCTGCGGCAACAAGGGCGCCCTGTATCTTCCCTCGCCGGAGCGAGATTCGCAGCAGCAGAATAGCAAACACGCGCCTCGCCAGTGAAATTTTTTTCGTATCAGGACGGCGCGCTGTGCGCGGAGAACGTGCCTCTGGCCGAGATAGCGAGGCAATACGGCACCCCTTCCTTCGTCTATTCGCGCGCCGCGATCGAGGCTGGCTTTCGCGAGTTCAGCGAAGCCTGCTCCGGGCACGATGCGCTAATCTGCTATTCGGTCAAGGCCAATTCCAATCTCGCCGTACTGAACGTCCTTGCGCGGCTCGGCTCCGGATTCGACATCGTCTCCGGCGGCGAATTGGCGCGAGTGCTCGCCGCGGGGGGAAGCGCCGACAGGATCGTGTTCTCGGGCGTCGGCAAGAGCGAGGCCGAGCTCCGCGCGGCGCTGGCTGCGGGCGTCCTCTGCTTCAACGTCGAGTCGGAGGGAGAGCTTGAGCGGCTCGCCTCGCTCGCGACGGCAGCCGGAAAAACGGCCCCGATTTCAATCCGCGTCAACCCCGACGTCGACCCCCGGACGCATCCCTATGTCGCCACGGGCTTGCGCGAGAGCAAGTTCGGCATCGCCTATGACGACGCCTTCCCTCTCTACCGGAAGGCGGCGAAGCTCCCGGGGATTCGCGTTGCGGGGATAGACGTACATATCGGGTCGCAGATCACGGAGATCGGGCCGTTCGTGGCCGCACTCGAGAAAGTGCTGGAGTTCGTCGACACGCTCGACGCGACCGGCGTGGGCATCGGCCATCTCGACCTAGGCGGAGGCTTGGGCATCCGCTACCGTGACGAGAGTCCTCCCGCGTTGAAGGACTATGCCCGCAGCCTCTTCGATCGCCTTCGTGGGCGCAAGCTCCGCGTGCTGTTCGAGCCCGGGCGCTCGCTGGTGGGCAACACGGGGTTGCTGCTCACTCGCGTCGAATATCTCAAACACGGCGCGGCGAAGAGCTTCGCTGTCGTCGATGCGGCGATGAACGACCTGATACGCCCGGCCCTTTACGACGCCTGGCACGAAGTCCTTCCGGTCGCGCAACGCGGCGGACGGACGCGCCGTTACGACATCGTCGGACCGGTGTGCGAGTCGGCCGATTTTCTCGCCAAGGAGCGGGACCTGGCGGTAGCGGCCGGGGATCTTCTGGCGATCATGTCCGCCGGCGCTTACGGAATGGCCATGAGCTCCAATTACAATTCCAGGCCGCGATCTGCCGAGATCATGGTCGACGGCTCCAGATCGTGGCTGGTCCGGGAGCGCGAGCGCGCCGAGAGCCTTTTTGCATCGGAGCGTCTTTTGCCGTAAATTTGATCGTTTCCCGAGCGGGCGTCGGGAAGCTTCAGGACGAGGGTTACCGCGGCCCACGGTAACCGTTCATGCGCAAAGGTATTCGGTGAACGGAAGCATCCGCAGCAGGTCCATTTTCGGTCCGCCCCTTTGCTGACGGAATACGCTGCGCGCTTCCGTCGTTAGCGAGGCCATGGCTTCTCTCATGCGATCGCGCCTTTCGGCGCACGATACGCAGAAGCGCTGGATGGTGTTCGGCGGCGTCGGAATGCTCCTCGTCGCCATTGCGCTGTTTACTTACTTCGGCGCGGAAATCCGCGCGAACGAGCGCAAGGCGCCCAAGGGCCCGCCAGCGATTCCCGTGACCGTGGAGTCCGTCGCCCAGGAGACGGTCCCGTTCAGGATTCAGGCGATCGGCAACGTCGAGGCGTACTCCACGGTCGCGGTGAAAGCCCGCGTCGACGGCCAGATCGTCCAAGTGGGCTTCAAGGAGGGAGAGGAAGTCCGGAAGGGACAACTGTTGTTCAAGATCGACCCGCGTCCGTTCGAGGCGGCGCTGCGACAGGCCGAGGCAAACGCGCTGCGAGATACCGCGGCCAGCGAGCAGGCCCGCTCGCAGGAGCGGCGTTATCAGGATCTGCTCGAAAAGAACTTCGTCTCCAAGGAGGCCTACGCTCAGATCCGGACCAACGCGACGACCGCCGAGGCGACAGCGAGGGCAAGCCAAGCGGCGCTCGACAACGCGAAGCTGAACGTCGAATATTGCGCGATCACCTCGCCGATCGAGGGCTACGCCGGCAAGATACAGATCCAGCTCGGCAACCTGGTCAAAGCGAACGACGTAAATTCGCTGGTCGTGATCAACCAGGTTCATCCGATCTACGTCAATTTCTCGGTGCCCGAGCAGCGACTCGCCGAGGTCCGCGAACACATGGCCTCGGCGCCTCTGGCGGTGGACGCACTGGCGCCCGGCTCGGACCGCTCGGCGGCGAGCGGAGTGCTCATCTTCGTCGATAACGCGGTCGACCCGAGCACCGGCACGATCAGGCTTCGCGCCCGCTTTCCCAACAAGGAAAATGCCCTGTGGCCCGGGCAGTTCGTCGGCGTGAGCGTGCGGCTGTTCGAGCAACCCGACGCGATTGTCATCCCCTCGACCGCAGTCCAAACGGGACCCGAAGGACAATACGTCTACGTAGTTGGCGACGACATGCTGGCCAATGTTCGCAAGATAGAGGTGCAGCGCACGGAAGGCGATCACACGATCGTCGCCAGCGGGCTCGCCAAGGGCGAGCGCGTGGTGACGCGCGGCCAGCTGCGCCTCGGCCCCAAGACGCGCGTGCAGATCAGCAAGTCCTCCGAGGCGCCGTGAATTTCTGCGAGCTGTTCGTCCGCCGTCCGGTCATGACGGTGCTCGTGATGACCGGCATCCTGATCTTCGGTCTCGCGGGTTACCGGCTCCTGCCGGTCTCCACGCTTCCCAACGTCGACTTCCCGACCATCCAGGTGACGGCCGAGCTGCCGGGCGCCAGTCCCGAGACGATGGCGTCCGCAGTCGCCACCGTGCTTGAGCGGCAATTCTCGACCATCGCGGGCGTAGACGAGATGAGCTCGGTGAGCGGCCAGGGGATCACTCGCGTCACCATTCAATTCTCGCTGGACCGAGACATCGACGCCGCAGCGCAGGACGTCAACTCGGCGATAGCGTCGGCGGCGCGGCAACTCCCGGCGACCATGCCGGCGCCGCCTTCGTTCAGGAAGGTCAATCCGGCCGATTTCCCGGTTTACTACCTCGCCCTGACGTCCCAGACGATGCCCCTGTCGGCGGTGGACGAGTATGCGGAGACGTACCTCGCGCAGCGCATCTCGACGATCAACGGGGTGGCCCAGGTCCAGGTGTTCGGTCAGCAGAAATACGCGGTGCGCGTGCAGGTCGATCCCAATGCCCTGGCTGCGCGCGGCGTGGGCATCAACGAAGTCGAGACCGCAATCGCACAGGCCAACGTCAACCTGCCCACGGGAACCCTCTACGGCAAGGACCGGATGTTCGCAGTGCAGGCCACCGGGCAGCTCCAGGACGCGTCGGCGTTCCGGCCGGTTATCGTCACCTACCGGAACGGGTCGCCCATCCGCCTGAGCGAGCTCGGCACCATCTTCGACAGTGTCCAGAATGACAAGCTTGGCGCCTGGTTCAAAGGCAAGCGCGGCATCGTGCTCGCGATTCAGCGGCAGCCCGGAACCAATACCATCGAGGTCGTGGACTCGATCAAGAAGCTGCTTCCGACGTTCCGCGCCGAAGTTCCCCCGGCCATCGACATCGAGACGCTCTACGACCGTTCGGTGACGATCCGCGCCTCGGTGCGGGAAGTGCAGTTCACGCTGTACCTCGCCCTCATGCTGGTGGTGATGGTGATCTTCATCTTCCTGCGTAACGTATCTGCAACGATCATCCCCGCGATCGCGCTGCCGATGTCGATTATCGGGACCTTCGCGGTGATGTACCTGTTCGGCTACAGCCTCGACAACATATCGCTCATGGCGCTCACGCTGTGCGTCGGGTTCGTGGTGGACGACGCCATCGTGATGCTCGAGAACATCACCCGCCACATCGAGCAGGGCAAGAGCGTGCTCGAAGCGACCCTCGACGGATCGAGAGAGATCGTCTTCACCATCATCTCAATGACGATATCGCTCGCCGCCGTGTTCATTCCCGTGCTGTTCATGGGCGGCATTCTCGGGCGGCTGCTCCACGAGTTCGCGGTGACGATAATCGCCGCGGTCCTCATCTCGGGCTTCGTCTCCCTGACGCTGACGCCGATGATGTGCAGCCGCATCCTGAAACCGCACCGTGAAGACCAGCGGCACGGCCGCGTATACATGGCTTTCGAGCGTGCGTTCGACGCGTGGAAGCACGGGTACGAGGTAAGCCTGCGCTTCGTCCTCAAGCACAAGCTTTCGGTCATCATCGGATTCGGGGTGATCTGCATTTCGACCGGCTTCCTCTTCAAGAACGCGCCGAAAGGGTTTCTGCCGAGCGAGGATTCGGGCCAGCTCTTCTGCTTCGTCGAAGGCCCGCAGGACATCTCGTTCACCGCAATGGCGGACATGCAGCGCCAGGTCGCCAACATCATCGCGCAGGATCCGAACGTCGAGGCCGCGATGTCCTTCGTCGGGGCGACCGGGTTTTCGCCGTCGATCAACGTCGGGCGCATCACCATCACGCTGAAGCCTTTCAAGGATCGCAGGCCCGCCGACGAGGTCGTCCGGGGCCTGCGTCCCAAGCTCTCCAACATCCTGGGCGCCAAGGTGTTCATTCAGAACGTTCCGGCGATCCGGATCGGCGGATCTCTAACCAAGAGCCCGTACCAGTACGTAATGCGCAGCGCCACGATCGACGAGCTCTACCAGTGGGCGCCGCTGATCGAGCAGAAGCTGCGCTCGCTTCCAGGCCTGCTCGAAGTCACAAGCGACCTGCAGATCACCCGGCCCCAGGTCACCGTGGAAATCGAGCGCGAGAAATCGGCGGCCTTGGGCGTCTCGGCGCAATCGGTCGAGCAGGCGCTCAACAACGCCTACGGCGAGCGCCAGGTGTCCACGATCTACACCGCGACGAATCAGTATTGGGTGATACTCCAGCTCGCCGACCGCTATCAGAAGGATCCGTCGGTGATGCCGATGCTCTACGTTCGCTCGTCCACCGGCGCGCTGGTTCCGCTCAACGCCGTCGCGAAATTCGCCTTCGGCGTTGGGCCGCTGCAGGTCACGCACCTCGGGCAGCTGACGTCGGTGACTTTCTCGTTCGACCTCCGTCCGGGCGTCTCGCTGTCGCAGGCGATCACCCAGGTGGAAGGCGCAATGCGCGAGATGCAGGTCCCGGCGACCCTGACCGGGACCTTCTCGGGGACGGCTCAAGCCTTCCAGAGCTCGCTGCAGGGGATGGGCATCCTGCTCGTTCTCTCGATCTTCGTAATCTATCTCGTGCTCGGCATCCTCTACGAAAGCTTCATCCATCCGCTCACGATTCTCTCGGGACTGCCCACGGCGGGACTGGGAGCCCTGCTCACGCTGAGGGCGTTCGACATCGAGCTCAACATGTACGCCTTCGTCGGCATCATCATGCTGGTCGGTATCGTCAAGAAGAACGCAATCATGATGATCGACTTCGCGATCGAGGCCGAGCGCAGGGAGGGCAAGCGGCCGGAGGAAGCGATCTTTCGCGCGTGCCTGCTGCGCTTCCGTCCCATCATGATGACCACGATGGCTGCGCTCCTCGGCGCCGTGCCGCTCGCGATCGGTTTCGGCGACGGAGCGGAGTTCCGCAGGCCGCTCGGCATCTCCATCGTCGGCGGCCTGATCGTCAGCCAGCTGCTGACCTTGTACACGACACCCGTGGTCTACCTGTATTTCGACCGGTTCCGCCTGTGGGCGAGGCGCTCGCTCGCGCGGCGGCGCGGCGTGGTGGAGGCGTCGTGATCCGCGTCGCCGCCCTGTGCTCGCTGGTCGTCCTCGCCGGCTGCGCGGTCGGGCCGGACTACAGGCGCCCGGATGTCGAGGTGCCGGCGGCCTACAAGGAAGCCGGCGACTGGAAGGTGGCGGAGCCGAAGGACGCCGCGAGCCGAGGCGAGTGGTGGGGTATCTTCGGCGATCCCTACCTCAACTCGCTCATGGAGCAGGTCAGGATCTCGAACCAGACCGTGCTCGCGGCCGAGGCGCAGTTCCGCCAGGCGCAGGCCATCGTGGCCGCGTCGCGCGCCGCTTATTTTCCGACGGTCGGCGCGAGCGCGTCGGTCACGCGCAGCCGCTCGCCCACCGGGGTGATCGGGGGCACGACCGCTGGCCGCACGATCACCAACCGCTCCGCGAGCCTCGACGCGTCGTGGGAGCTGGATCTATGGGGGCGTCTGCGGCGGACCGCCGAATCGAGCGAGGCCAGCGCCCAGGCGAGCGCGGCCGACCTCGCCGGCGCCCGGCTGTCGTCGCAGGCCACGCTGGCGTCGAGCTACTTCCTGCTGCGCACGATCGACCAGCAGAAGCGGATCCTCGATGAATCGGTCAGCGCGTTCCAGAAATCGCTCGAGCTGACGAAGAACCGCTACGACGCAGGGGTCGTTGCGAAGGTCGATGTCGTGCAGGCCGAGACACAGCTGAAGAGCACCATGGCCGATGCGATCGATCTCGGCGTGCAGCGCGCGCAGCTCGAGCACGCGATCGCGGTGCTCGTGGGCAAGGCACCGTCGGAGTTCGGCATCCCGGTCGCGCCCCCCGCGTTCAAGATGCCCTCGATCCCCGCCGAGGTTCCCTCGGCCCTGCTCGAGCGCCGGCCGGACATAGCGGCCGCCGAGCGCCTCATGGCCTCCGCCAACGCGCAGATCGGCGTCGCGAAGGCCGCGTATTTTCCGTCGCTGACCCTGTCGGGATCGTACGGTTCGCGCGCCGGCGACGCGGCGACGTGGTTCACTGCGCCGAGCACCTTCTGGGCCTACGGCCCGGTTCTCGCACAATCGATCTTCGACGCGGGCCTGAGGCAGGCGCAGACCGACCAGGCGATCGCCGCGTACGATTCCACGGTCGCACAATACCGGCAGACGGTGCTCGCGGGATTCCAGGAGGTCGAGGACAACCTCGCCGCGCTGCGCATCCTCGAGGAGGAAGCGAAGGTCCAGCAGGAGGCGGTGCGCGCCGCGCGCGAGTCCGTCGTCCTGACGACCAACCAGTACAAGGCGGGCATCGTCAGCTTCATCAACGTCGTGGCCGTGCAGACCGCATGGCTCAACAACGAGCGGGCCGCCACGGTGGTGCTCGGCCGCCGGCTGGTCGCCGCGGTGACCCTGCTGAAGGCCCTGGGCGGGGACTGGAGCACCGCGGACCTTCCCGCGGCCGAGGCGCTGAGGGAGCGTCCGGTCTCCGCATCGGGGAGCCGGTAGGACGGCGAAAGCCTCGTGGTAGTATTTTGATTTCGCGGAACTTCAAGGCGCTATGTTTCCCCCGAGGAGCAGTCTCGCTCATGCCGATCCCGAGCTCTGGGCCGCCATCCAGAAGGAAAACCGGCGCCAGGAAGACCACATCGAGCTGATCGCCTCGGAGAACTACGCGAGCCCCAACGTGCTCGCCGCGCAGGGCTCGCAGCTCACCAACAAATACGCGGAAGGGCTCCCCGGGAAGCGCTACTACGGCGGCTGCGAGTTCGTCGATATCGCCGAGCAACTAGCGATCGACCGGGCGAAGAGGCTCTTCGGCGCCGACGCCGCCAACGTTCAGCCCAACTCCGGCTCGCAGGCGAACCAGGCGGTGTTCTTCGCGGCGATGAAGCCCGGCGACACCTTCCTCGGCATGTCGCTCGCGATGGGCGGCCACCTTACGCACGGCTCGCCGGTCAACATGAGCGGCCGCTGGTTCAACGTGCTGAGCTACGGCCTGAACGACAAGGAAGAGATCGATTACGAGGCGCTCGAGCGCACCGCCCGCGAGCGCCGTCCGAAGCTCATCCTTGCCGGAGCTTCCGCGTACTCGCTGCGCATCGACTTCGAGCGCATCGGCCGCGTCGCGCGGGAGGTCGGCGCCTATTTCATGGTGGACATGGCGCATTACGCCGGCCTGATCGCCGCCGGGGAGTACCCGAATCCCGTCGGCATCGCCGATTTCGTCACCAGCACCACGCACAAGACGCTGCGCGGTCCGCGCGGCGGCTTCGTGCTCGCGCGCGCCGAGCACGAGAAGCTGGTCAATTCCGCGGTGTTTCCCGGGCTGCAGGGCGGGCCGCTGATGCACGTGATCGCCGCCAAGGCGGTGGCGTTCAAGGAGGCGCTCGCGCCGGAGTTCAAGGCCTACCAGAAGCAGGTGCTCGCCAATGCGCGCAAGCTGGCCGAGACGCTGTCGGCTCGCGGCCTGCGCATCGTTTCGGGGCGGACCGAGAGCCACATGTTCCTTCTCGATCTGCGCGCGAAGGACGTGACGGGCAAGGACGCCGAGGAGGCGCTCGGGCGCGCGCACATCACGGTGAACAAGAACGCGATCCCCAACGACCCGCAGAAGCCCTTCGTCGCGAGCGGCATCCGAATCGGCTCGCCGGCCATGACCACGCGCGGCTTCCGCGAGGCCGAAGCCGCGCAGCTCGGCAATCTTATCGCCGACGTGCTGGAAGCGCCGCGGGACGAGAAAGTCGCGCAGCGCGTTGCCGGCGAAGTCGGCGAGCTGTGCCGGCGTCATCCGGTCTACCGCGCCGCAGAAGAGCGCGTCGCGGCGGTCTGAAGGACGCGAAGGGGCGCCCGATGAAGTGCCCGTACTGCAAGGCGGAGGACACCGCGGTCATCGACTCGCGCGAGTCGGAGGACGGCGACAGCACGCGCCGGCGGCGACAGTGCGAGTCCTGCGGCAAGCGCTTCACGACGTACGAGCGGGTGGAGCTCTCGATGCCGATGGTGGTGAAGTCCAACGGCAACCGGGTACC
>DATEGT010000088.1:0-24836 GCA_035280025.1 Burkholderiales bacterium
GCTCGAGGGCGAGCCCGAGTGGGTGAGCTGGAGAAAGTCCTGGCCCGGCACCTGGTACGGGGTCGCGCGCTTCTTCCGCTGGCTCGAGACCAAGGCGTACAAGATGCACGTGCGCGTGCTGCTCTCGCGCTACCGCGCCTATACGCCCTGCGCGGCGTGCGGCGGCGCGCGCCTCAAGCCCGAAGCGCTGCTGTGGCGCATCGAGGGGCTCAACGTGCACGACATGATGCTCATGCCGGTCGAGCGCCTGCGCGCGTTCTTCGAGAAGCTGCGGCTGCCGGCGCCGCTCGACGAGGCGACCGACCTCCTGCTCACCGAGATCCGCGCGCGGCTGCGCTACGTGGGCGATGTGGGTCTCGGTTATCTCACGCTCGACCGGCAGTCGCGCACGCTCTCGGGCGGCGAGGTGCAGCGGATCAACCTGACCACCGCGCTCGGCACCTCGCTGGTCAACGCCCTGTTCGTCCTGGACGAGCCCTCGATCGGCCTGCACCCTCGCGACATGGGCCGCGTGATCGGCGTGATGCACCGCCTGCGCGACGCGGGCAACTCGCTCGTCGTGGTCGAGCACGACCCCCAGATCATGCAGGAGGCCGACCGCATCATGGACATGGGTCCCGGACCGGGCGAGCGCGGCGGCAGAATCGTGTTCTTCGGTCCGCCCGACGAGCTCAAGCGCTCGAACACCCTCACCGCCGAATATCTGTCGGGAAGAAAGCGCGCCGGCGGAAGCGGGCCGGGCGCCGCCGGAAAGGCCCCGCAGCTCGAGGTGCTCGGCGCCGCCGAGCACAATCTGAAAAACATCGACGTCGCGATCCCGCTCGGGCGGCTGGCGTGCGTCACCGGCGTCTCGGGCTCGGGAAAGTCGACCCTGGTGCAGGACGTGCTGTATCCGGCACTGCGCAAGGCGAAAGGCAAGCCGACCGAAGCGCCGGGCAGGCTGCGCGCCCTGAAGGGCGCCGAGCGCATCGACGACGCGGTCATGGTCGACCAGACTCCGATCGGCCGCACCACGCGCTCGAATCCGGCGAGCTACGTCGGCGCCTGGGATGCGATCCGCGGCATCTACGCGAAGGAGCCGCTCGCGAAGGAGCGCAAGTACACCCCGGGCACGTTCAGCTTCAACTCCGGGAACGGCCGCTGTCCCACCTGCGGCGGCAACGGCTTCGAGCACGTCGAGATGCAGTTCCTGTCGGACGTGTATCTGCGCTGCCCTGACTGCAACGGCAGGCGCTTCCGCGACGAGGTGCTCGAGGTCACAGTCGGAGGCAGGTCGATCGCCGACGCCCTGGAGCTGACCGTGTCGGAGGCGATCGCGTTCTTCGGCGCCTATCCGGAGGTCGCGCGGTCCCTGAAGCCGCTCGCGGATGTCGGCCTGGAATATCTGCGCCTCGGTCAGCCCGTGCCGACGCTCTCGGGCGGGGAGGCGCAGCGCCTCAAGCTCGCGGGGCACCTCGCCGAAGCGGCGTCCAGGCCGAAGGGCGCGCTCGGGTCGCTGTTCCTCTTCGACGAGCCCACCACGGGCCTGCATTTCGACGACGTCGCCAGGCTGCTCGGCGCTTTCCGCCAGCTCATCGCCGCGGGGCACTCGCTGGTCGTGATCGAGCACAACCTCGACGTCATCCGCGCCTCCGACTGGATCGTCGACCTCGGTCCCGAAGGCGGCGACGCGGGCGGGGCGATCGTGTGCGCGGGGACGCCCGCCGAGGTGGGAAAGCACGCGGGTTCGCACACCGGCAAGGCCTTGCGCGACTACGAAGCCGCGCTGGGCGCGCCGGCGCCGGTCGCGCGGGAGCCCGGCGCTCCCCTGCAATCGAAGCTCAACGGGGCGATCCGGATCCACAACGCCCGCGAGCACAACCTCAAGAACATCGACGTCGCGATCCCGCGAAACCGCTTTACCGTCGTGACCGGAGTCTCCGGCTCGGGCAAGTCCACCCTGGCGTTCGACATTCTCTTCGCCGAGGGCCAGCGTCGTTACCTCGAATCCCTCAACGCCTACGCGCGCCAGTTCGTGCAGGGCGCGTCGCGCCCGGACGTGGATGCGATCTTCGGCATCCCGCCGACCGTGGCCATCGAGCAGCGCACCAGCCGCGGCGGCCGCAAGAGCACCGTCGCGACGCTCACCGAGATCTACCATTTCCTGCGCCTGCTCTACGTCAAGCTCGGACTCCAGCATTGCCCGGATTGCAGGCTCGCGATCCAGCCGCAGAGCGAGCAGGCGATCGCCGCGCGCATCCTGCGCGAGTGCAAGGGCGAGCGCATCGGCCTGCTGGCGCCGCTGGTGTCGAACCGCAAGGGCTACTACACCGATCTCGCCAAATGGGCGCGAGCCAAGGGCTACGCGTTCCTGCGCGTCGACGGAGAGTTCCTGCCCACCGACAAGTGGCCGCGCCTTTCGCGCTTCCAGGAGCACACCATCGAGCTGCCGGTCGCCGATCTGCGCGTCTCGGCGCAGAACGAGCCCGAGCTGCGCTCGGCGCTCGCGCGCGCCCTCGAGCACGGCAAGGGAGTGGTGCACCTGCTCTCGGGCCTGGACCGCCTCCAGGCGGCCGCGGAGAATTCGCGCTCGCCGCGCGTCGAGCTCGCGCTGCCGATGCGCGTGTTCTCGACCAGGCGCGCCTGCCCCGGCTGCGGGCGCAGCTTCGCCGAGCCCGACCCGCGGCTCTTCTCCTTCAACTCCAAGCACGGCTGGTGTCGCGAGTGCTTCGGCACGGGACTCAAGCTCGCGGGGGTCGAGTGGGACGAGGAGCGCGAGCGCAGCGGCACCGAAGACCACGTGCTCGACTCCTGGATCGAGTGGCTCGAAGTGGACGAGGCCTGCGCGTCGTGCGCGGGCGCCCGCCTCAACCCCGAGGCGCTCGCCGTCCTGTGGCAGGGGCGCTCGATCTCCGGGCTCGCCTCCCTGCCCGTGGCGAAGCTCGCCGGGGTCTTCCGCGACCTCGAGCTCTCGGGACGCGAGGCCGAGATCGCGCGGGATATCGTCGCGGAGTTGAAATCGCGGCTCGCCTTCCTGAGCGAGGTCGGGCTCTCCTACCTGTCGCTCGACCGCTCCGCGCCCACCCTGTCGGGGGGCGAGGCGCAGAGGATCCGGCTCGCGTCGCAGCTCGGCTCGAACCTGCGCGGTGTCTGCTACATCCTCGACGAGCCCACCATAGGCCTTCATCCCCGCGACAACCGCATCCTGCTCGACACGCTGGAGAAGCTCCAGGAAAAGGGCAACACGCTCGTCGTGGTCGAGCACGACGAGGACACGATCCGCCGCGCCGCGCACGTCCTCGACCTCGGTCCGGGCGCCGGCCGGCTGGGCGGCCGCGTCATCGCCGAGGGAACCGCGGCCGAGCTCATGCGGCAGCCCGAATCGCTCACCGGAAAATTCCTGGCGCATCCGCTCAGGCATCCCCTGCACGCCGGGCGGCCGGTGACGAAGGCGCTGCCCGCGATCCGGATCGAGGGAGCGTCGCTCCACAACCTCAAGGACATCGACGTGCGCCTTCCCCTGGGGCGCCTCGTCGTCGTCACCGGCGTCTCGGGGTCGGGCAAGTCGACCCTCGCGCGCGACGTGCTGTACCGGAATCTCGCGGAGGCCGTGAGCGCGCGCGACAAGGGAAAGAGCGCGCCCCTCTCGGGTTGCAGCGCCCTTCGCGGCTCGGCTCAGGTGGGGCGGGTGCTCGAGGTCGATCAGGCGCCGATCGGCAAGACCCCGCGCTCCTGCCCCGCGACCTACGTCGGGTTCTGGGACGCCGTCCGGCGCCTGTTCGCCGACACGAGCGACGCGCGCATCCGCGGCTGGACCGCTTCGCGCTTCTCGTTCAACACCCGGGGCGGGCGCTGCGAGGAATGCGAGGGCCAGGGGATCCGCAAGATCGAGATGAGCTTCCTGCCCGACGTGCGCGTCGCCTGCGAGGCCTGCAGCGGCTCGCGCTTCAATCCGGAGACGCTGGCCGTGCGCTGGAAGGGCAGGACCATAGGCGAAGTGCTCGCGATGAACGTCGACGAGGCGGTCGGCTTCTTCGCCGCGCATCCCTCCACGCACCGGGCGCTGCGCCTGCTGCAGGACATCGGCCTGGGGTATCTCACGCTGGGACAGCAGAGCCCGACGCTCTCGGGGGGCGAGGCGCAGCGGATCAAGCTCGTCACCGAGCTCGCGAAGGAGCGCTCCAGCGGAGCCGGCGCGGACAGGCATACGCTCTACGTCCTCGACGAGCCCACGGTGGGGCTGCACATGGCCGACGTCGAGAAGCTGATCCGTGTCCTGCATCGCCTGGTCGACGCGGGCAATACGCTGGTGGTGATCGAGCACAACCTCGACGTCATCGCCGAAGCCGACTGGATCGTCGATCTGGGGCCGGAGGGCGGAGACGCGGGCGGCGGCGTCGTCGCCCAGGGGACGCCCGAGGCCCTGGCCGCGCGAGCGCGGGCGGGGCACACCGGGGAGGTGCTGAGGAATTTCCTGAAGGACCGCCGCTCGGAGCTCGGGGCCTAGGACGGACCCGCGCGTCCGCGAATTCGTCCATTGTGCTTCGCTGCGGAATCTGTAATTCTGGCGTCTTTCCGGGGTGCCCCGGAAGCCCAGCCGGGAAGCCGCGATAGCCAAGGCCAATCAGGGGATTCTCCGATATATTCCGGGCGCAGTGGAGAGCCTGCCGCGAATCCTTCGCCCCCTCGCGGCGCCCGCGGTGATTCTGCTGGCAGCGGCGCTCGCCCTCGCCGCCGCCCCCGCGCTTCCGAATACGCTTTCGGGCCTGACCATGGTCGGCCCGTACGTGGTCCTGATCCTGGGCGCGGCGATCAGCGCATGGTTCAACCGCGGCCGCGCGCTGATCATGCTGGTTTCGCTTCTCGCCGCGTTCGCGGGCTACAGCCTGGCGACGACGAACCTCGGTCCGGGGAGCTTCGCGGTGCGCGCCGTCTCCACGGCCTTCGCCGTGATCGTCCCCTTCAACGTCCTGCTCGGCAGCTGCTTTCCCGACGGGGGAGTACGCCAGCACCGGAACTACCGCTGGCTGCTCCTGGGGCTGGCCGAGATCCTGATCGTGATCTGGATTGCGAACGCCGGACGCTCGAGCCTCTCGGGAACCGCGTGGCGCGACGTGCTCGACCACTGGCTGCTGCGCTCGCCTCCGACGCCGCTGGTGGCGCGCGTGATGATCGCCGCGGCGTTCGCCGTCGCCCTCGCCAGGGCCTGGCCGCGACGCGGGCCCAAGGAGCTGCGCAAGGAGCCCCGCCCCGTCGACGTCGGAATCGCCGCCGCGCTGATCGCGTTCTTCCTGGCATGCGAAGCGAGCGACGTGCCCGGGGGGTTCAGCGTGTTCATGTCGGCCGCCGGAGTGATGCTGCTCGCCGCGGTGCTCCAGGAATCCCACCGTCTCGCCTTCCGTGACGAGCTGACCAACCTTCCCAGCCGGCGGGCGCTCGAGGAGCGCCTCGCCGGACTCGGGCCACGCTACGCGATCGCGATGATCGATGTCGACCATTTCAAGCAGTTCAACGACGCCCACGGCCATCACGTCGGCGACCAGGTGCTCAAGCTCGTGGCCGCGCGGCTGGCGAGAATCGAGGGCGGAGGCCTGTCGTACCGCTACGGCGGGGAGGAGTTCTGCGTGCTGTTCTCCGAGCGCACCCTCGAGGAAGCGCTGCCGCACCTGGAGAAACTGCGAAAGGACATCGAGGACTATAGAATAGCCGTGCGCGGGGGAGACCGGCCCAGGGGGAGGGAAGCCGGGTCGCGGCTTCGTGCGGCACGGACTCCCGAGAAGACCCTGTCGGTGACGGTGAGCATCGGCGCCGCCGAGCGCGACGACACGCTCATCCGGCCCCTGCTGGTCATCCGCGCCGCCGACGAGGCGCTTTATCGCGCCAAGCGCGCCGGGCGCAACCGGGTGTTGCGATAGGGGCACGGAACGTGCGTGAATCCATGACATGAGAGAGTCCGCCCGGCTCAAGCCTGGCGTCCCCCGGCGCCCCGTACCCCCCAAGCGGGCCGATCTGCTGCTGCGGCTCGAGCACGCGGTCGCCCTCTGCGTCGCGGAGGCCGACAGCGTCTCTTCGGGGCTCAAGGCGGCGATCCGCGCGGTCTGCGCGGCGCTCGACTGGGATTGCGGGCGCTTCTTCCGCGTCGACGAGACGGCCGGAGTGCTGCGCTTCGGCGATTTCTGGGCGAAGCCCGGCCCGCAATTCGATCTCTACATCGAGCGCTCGCGCAAGGTCACCTACGCCCCGGGGGTCGGCCTCATCGGGACCGCATGGCAGACCGGCGAGCCGCTCTGGGTCGCGGACGTGGCGCGCGAGCCGCGCGCCTCCCGCAAGACGATGGCCAACGAGGCCGGCATGCACAGCGCGTTCGTGTTTCCCGTGAGCTCGGGCGGGAAGATCATCGGCGTGCTCGGCATCAACAGCGGCGAAATCCGCGAGCCGGACGAAAACCTGCTCGAAGCGATCCACGTGATCGGCGCCCAGATCGGGCAGTTCCTGCAGCGCAAGGCCGCCGAGGAGGTGCTGCGCCAGAGCGAGGAGCGCTTCCGCAACCTCACCGAGCTCTCCTCCGACTGGTACTGGGAGCAGGACGAGAACTACCGCTTCACGATGTTCTCGGACAACCTCCACCGGCGCCTGGGCCCGGCGATGGAATCGCTGCTCGGCAAGACCCGGTGGGAGATACCCGCCCCGGGCACGTCGGACGCCGACTGGGCGGCGCACCGCGCCCAGGTCGAGGCGCACCAGCCGTTCCGGGATTGGGAATGGCAGCGCGTCGACGAGAACGGCAACGTGAAGATCGCGAGCATCAGCGGCAAGCCGATTTTCGACGCGGAGGGGCGCTTCCGCGGCTACCGCGGCATCGGCCGGGACATCACCGAGAGCAGGCGCAGCGAGGAAGTCCTTCGCCGATTCCGCGCATCCATGGACATGTCCGACGACATGATCCTGCTCGTCGACCGCAAGACGATGCGCTTCATCGACGTGAACGAGGCGGTGTGCCGCAAGCTCGGCTACTCGCGGTCCGAGTTGCTCTCGATGACCACGGACCAGATCCTCCCGATCTCCCGCAAGGACATGGAGCGCGTGTACGACGAGATGATCGCGAGCGGAACGACCCAGGGGATGAGGAGCTTCTATCGCTGCAAGGACGGCTCGACGCTGCCGTTCGAGTCGCGGCGCCGCGTGATGCGGTCGGGAGACGACTCGATCATCGTCGCGACGGCGCGGGACATCCGCGAGCGCATCGCGCAGGAGGAGGCGCTGCGCAAGAGCAACGAGCGCTTCGACATGGCGGTGAAGGCCACCAACGACGTGATCTGGGACTGGAACCTGGAGACCGACGAGATCTGGTGGAACGAGAATTACAGCAAGGTGTTCGGCCTCGAACGCGACGCCGCGGACCGCAACATCCAGTCGTGGTACCAGGGCATCCACCCGGAGGACCAGGGGCGCGTGATCGCCGGCGTGCACCGCGTGATCGGGTCGGGCGGCGCGAACTGGAGCGACGAGTACCGCTTTCACACCGGGAAGGGGGATTGGCTGCACGTGCTCGATCGAGGACAGGTGATCCGCGACGAGACGGGCCGGGCGGTGCGCATGATAGGAGCGATGGCGGACATCAGCTCGCGCAAGCGGGCCGAGGAGAGAATCCACAACCAGGCGATGCGCCAGCGTCTCATCGCCGAGTTCGGCCAGCAGGCGTTCGCCAGCATCGACGTCGAGGACGTGCTCAAGCGCGCCGTCGAGCTGGTATCGGTGTCGCTCGAGGCCGACTACTGCACGGTGCTCGAGCTCGACAAGGACGGCAGGCATCTGCTGCTCAAGGCCGCGTCGGGCTGGCCCGAGGAGATGAAGGCGCGCCCGGCCGTGCCCATCCGGCCCGGAGGGCGCCTGGAGTTCGTGCTCTCGCACCGCGAGCCGCTGATCATCGAGGACCTGCCCAAGGACGAGCGCTTCCCGGAATCCCCGCTCCTCAAGATCGGCGTGCGCAGCGGCATACAGGTGCCCATCTTCGGAACGGCGGGAACCTACGGGATACTGAGCGCGCACGCGCGCGCCGAGCTCCGCTTTGGGCCGGACGACGCGAGCTTCCTGCAGAGCGTGGCGAACATCCTGGCCGTCGCGATCGAGCGCAAGAACGCCCAGGAGCGTCTCGAGCGCCTCGCCCAGTTCGATTCGCTCACCGGGCTGCCCAACCGGCAGCTGTTCCACGACCGGCTGCTGAAGACCATGGCGCACGCGCGGCGCGGCGGCAGCCCGATGGCGGTGCTCTTCATCGACCTGGACCGCTTCAAGCTGGTGAACGATACCCAGGGACACAGCGCCGGGGACAAGCTCCTCCAGGAGGCCGCGCTGCGCCTGCTGCAGTGCGTGCGCTCCGGCGACACGGTCGGGCGCTTCGGCGGGGACGAGTTCGGCGCGATCGTGACCGACCTCGCCAAGCCGGGGGACGCCGGCGTGGTGGCGCAGAAGGTCCTCGACACGCTCGCGCAGCCCTTCAATCTCGACGCGCACGACACGTACGTGAGCGCGAGCATCGGCATCACCCTGTTTCCGGCCGACGGCGACAATCCCGAGGCGCTGGTGATGAACGCCGACACGGCCATGTACCGCGCCAAGGAGCAGGGCCGGAACACGTATCAGTATTTCACCCGCGAAATGAACGAGCGCGCTCTCGCGCGCGTGCACATGGAGGCGGCGCTGCGCCGCGCCATCGAGCGCAAGGAGTTCCTGCTCCACTACCAGCCCAAGGTGGATCTCCGGACCCGCACCATCTGCGGCTTCGAGGCGCTGCTGCGCTGGCAGCATCCCGAGAGGGGCCTGGTTCTGCCCGGGGAATTCGTGTCGGTCCTGGAGGACGCCGGCCTGATCGTGCAGGTCGGCGAGCGCGTGCTGCACGACGTTTGCGCGCAGATCCGCGCATGGCAGCGCGAGGGGCTGCCGGTCAGGCCCGTCACCGTCAATCTGTCGGCGCGCCAGTTCCAGCAGAAGGACTTCGAGGCCACCGTGCGGCACGCCCTGCGCGAGGCGGCGGTCGACCCCGCGCTGGTGCAGTTCGAGCTCACCGAGTCCCTGCTGATGAGCGATCCGGAGGGCGCCGCGCGCACGCTTCGCGGCCTCAAGGATTCGGGGGTCAAGATCTCGGTCGACGATTTCGGCACGGGCTATTCGAGCCTCGCGTACCTCAAGCGCTTTCCCATCGACGCGCTCAAGATCGACTACTCGTTCGTGCGCGACATCACCACGGATCCGGAGGACGCGATGATCACGCTGGCGATCATCGGCCTGGCGCACAACCTCAAGCTCAAGGTCGTCGCCGAGGGCGTCGAGACGCAGGAGCAGCTCGAGCTGCTCGCGGCGAACGGCTGCGACGAGATCCAGGGCTACCGCTTCTCGGTGCCGACGACGCCGGAGGAGTGCGCCCGGATGATGCGGGAGAACCGCCGGTTGAATTGAAGGCTCCGCCGTGAGCGCCTTCTCGCTGCTCAAGCCCCACACGCGCGACCTCGGCGACTTCGCGGTCAAGCGCCTGCTGCCGGGCCATCCCCATCGCACGGTCGGCCCGTTCGTCTTCCTCGATCACATGGGACCGGTCGCCCTGCCTCCCGGCAAGGGGGCCGACGTCCGTCCGCACCCGCACATCGGCCTCGCGACCGTGACCTACCTCTTCGAAGGGCAGATCGTGCATCGCGACAGCCTGGGCTCGGTCCAGAGGATCGCGCCGGGGGACGTCAACTGGATGACCGCGGGCCGCGGCATCGTGCACTCCGAGCGCACGGCGCCGGAGCTGCGCGACCGGGGTCCGCGCCTGCACGGCATCCAGACCTGGGTGGCCCTGCCCCGAGCGAGCGAGCTCGCCGAGCCCGCGTTTCACCACCATCCGCAGGCGACCCTGCCGCGAGCGAGCGCTTCCGGGGTCGAGCTGCGGGTGATCGCCGGCACGGCCTTCGGCAAGCGCTCCCCCGTAGCGGTGTTTTCGCCGACGCTCTATGTCGCCGCCGAGATGCAGGCCGGAGGCGCGTTCGAGCTCGATCCGGAGCACGAGGAGCGCGGGGTCTACGCGGTCGATGGCGAAGTGAGCGTCGGCGGCGCGCCCCTTCCGCAGCAGCACCTGGCGGTGCTCGAAGGCCGCAGGACCGTCGAAGTGCGCGCGGCGACGCGCGCGCGGCTGATGCTGCTCGGCGGAGCGGGCATCGACGGCGAGCGCCTCATCTGGTGGAATTTCGTGGCCAGCTCGCGCGAGCTGATCGAGGAGGCGAAGCGGCGCTGGCGCGAGCAGCGCTTTCCGGGTATTCCCGGCGAGACCGAATTCATCCCCCTGCCGGACAGGTAAGTCTCCGTTTCTCCGGTATCTCCCGCCCGGCGGCCGCCCGGGCAAATATTAGCCTTGACAATTATTGCCTAGGCAATTATCATCCGCGGCGTGGGTCCCATCTACGACAAGAAGGGCTTCAAGCCGCGCGAGGCGATCGGGGCGCTCATCGGTCTCGCGCGCAAGACGATGATCAACAAGATCGACGCCGAGCTCGCGCCCTTCGACGTGAGCGCCGCGCAGTGGCTCGTCGTCCTGCTGGTCGGCGAGAACGCCGTCTCCAGCGCCACGGGGCTGTGCGAAAAGCTGGCCTACGATCCCGGCGCCATGACGCGCCTGCTGGACCGGCTCGAAAGCAAGGGCATCGTGAGGCGCGCGCGCAGCGCCGAGGACCGGCGGACGATACAGATCGAGCTGACCGAAAGCGGCAAGGCGCTGTACCCGAAGATCATCTCCGCGATCGCGGACGTCAACAACGACCTGCTGCGCGGCTTTTCCCGCAAAGAAGTGAGCCAGCTCGAGGCCTATCTCCGGCGCATGCTGGCGAACGCCTGAAAGCCCGAAGACCATGCACAAAGCGCTCGACGTTCTTATGCACCGCGCCGCCGCGCCGGCCGCCGCAATGCTGCTCGCCGCCTGCGCGAGCACCGGAGGCCTGCAACCCCGGTCCGCGGCCATCGACCCGGCCTCGCTGAACGCGAGCCGCACCCTCGCCGACGCGAGACTCGACGGCGCCGCGTGGCCCGCTGCGGATTGGTGGAAGCGCTTCGGCGATCCGCAGCTCGACGCGCTCGTCGACGAGGCGCTCGCCGGCAATCCCTCGGTGGGCGCCGCTCGCGCGCGTCTGGACCGCGCGACGGCCTTTGCCGTCGCCGCGGGCGCGCCGCTGAAGCCGCAAGTGAGCGCCGCGGCCGAGCTCGGCCGCCAGCGCTATTCCGGCACGGGCATCTTCCCGCCGCCGATCGGGGGCTCGTACTACACGCAGAGCCAGCTCGCGCTCCAGTTCGGCTACGAGTTCGACTTCTGGGGCAAGAACCGCGCAGCGTACGACGCGGCCCTCGGGCAGGCGCGCGCCGCCGAGGTGGACGCTTTCGCGGCAAGGCTGCTGCTTTCCGCCGCGGTCGCCCACGCCTACGCGCAGCTGGGACACGCCTTCGAGCAGCTCGACGTCGCTCAGGCGACGCTCGCGCAGCGCCAGTCGGTCTTCGATCTCACCAGGCAGCGCCTCGCCGCCGGCCTCGACACCAAGGTGGAGCTGAAGCAGGCCGAGGCCTCGATTCCCGCGGCGCGCCAGCGCATCGCCCAGATCGACGAGGAGATCGCCCTCGCGCGCAACCAGCTCGCCGCGCTCTGCGGCAAAGGCCCCGACCGCGGCCAGTCGATCAAGCGCCCGCGCGCCGAAGCGCGCCCGGTCCCGCTGCCCTCGACGCTGCCCGCGGACCTGATCGGCCGCAGGCCCGACGTCGTCGCGCAGCGCTGGCGGGTCGAGGCCGCCCGCCGCGACGTCGACTCCGCCAAGGCGCAGTTCTACCCCAATATCAATCTCGCCGCCCTCGTGGGCGTTCAGACCGTGAGCTACGGGAAGCTGCTGTCGCCCGACAGCAGGATTCCCCAGGGCGGCGCAGCGCTGCTGCTGCCGATCTTCGACGGCGGGCGCCTGCGCGGGAACCTGCGCGCGAGAGACGCCGATTACGATCTCGCCGTCGAGCAGTACAACCAGACGGTGCTCGACGCCGTGCGCGAGGTCGTGGACCGGCTCGCGTCGCTGCGCTCGGTCGACACGCAGAACACCGAGATGATCGCGGGCTTGAGCGCCGCCGAGGAAGCCTACGGCGTCGCGGTCGCGCGCTATCGCGCCGGCCTGGGCAATTTCCTGCAGGTGCTCGCCGCCGAAACGCAGGTGCTCGATCAGAAGAACATCAAGGCCGACCTGCGCTATCGCGAGCTCGACCTTTCCATCGACCTCATTCGCGCGCTCGGCGGCGGTTTCGGGGAACCGGCCCCCGCCAGGCAGCCTTCCTGACCGGATTCAAGGACCCATCATGAGCGCAACATCCGACGCAAACGGGGCAGGCATCCGCAACGGCCGGCGCAGGCTGCTGCTTTCGCTGGTCCTGGCAGCGTTCGCCACGGCCGGCGCTTCCTTCGCCGGCTGGTGGTTCGTCTCGGGCCGGTACTACGAATCCACCGACGACGCCTACGTCGTCGGCAATCTCGTCCAGGTCACGCCTCAGCTCGCGGGCACGGTGCTCGCCATCCACGCCGACGACACCGACTTCGTGAACGCCGGGCAGACGCTGGTCGAGCTCGACAAGGCGGACTCGCGCGTCTCGCTCGATCAGGCCGAGGCGCAGCTCGCCAAGACGGTGCGCTCGGTGCGCAACCTCATCGCCACCGACGCGCAGCTCCAGGCCAGCGTCGAACAGCGCCGCGCCGAGCTCGACAGGGCGCGAGAGGATCTCGCGCGCCGCATCAAGCTCGAGAGCGACGTTCCCGGCGCGGTCGCCGGCGAAGAGATCCAGCACGCGCGCGACGCGGTCGCAGCGGCGAACGCGGCGCTCGAGGCGGCCAGCCGGCAGCTCGACGCGCAGCGCACGCTCACGGATCACACCACGGTCGAGAGCCATCCGGACGTGCGCGAGGCCGCCGCCAAGGTCCGCGAGGCCTACCTCGCCTATTCGCGCACCGCGCTGCCCGCGCCGGTGTCGGGCTTCATCGCCAGACGCTCGGTGCAAGTGGGTCAGCGCGTCAGCCCCGGCGCCCCGCTGATGACGGTGGTGCCGCTCGACCAGGTCTGGGTCGACGCGAACTTCAAGGAGAGCCAGCTCCCCAACCTGCGCGCGGGCCAGCCGGTGAAGCTCGTCGCCGACGCCTACGGCCGCTCGGTCAGCTATCACGGCAAGCTCGCCGGGTTCGGCGCGGGGACCGGCAGCGCCTTCTCGCTCCTTCCCGCGCAGAACGCGACGGGAAACTGGATCAAGGTCGTCCAGCGCGTGCCGGTGCGTATCGCGCTCGACCCGGCCGAGCTGCGCGAGCATCCACTCCAGATCGGCCTGTCGATGGAGGTCGAGGTCGACACGCACGAGCGCGGCGGCGAGCGCCTGCCGAAGATCGCGCGCTCCGCCCTGTCCTACGAAACCCGGGCGTTCTCGCCGGCGGCGGATCTCGCGGACCGGCGCGTTGCGGAGATCATCGCGGCGAACAGCGGCGGACCGCTTTCGTCGCTCGCGCGCGGCGGCGCCGGCTTCACGCCCGCGGGCGCGCAACGGGCGCGCTCCCGCCCGCGCCCGCCGCTGCTCTGACGCCGGCCGGGGACCGGGCTCATGGCGCAGCAGGCCGGAGGCGCACACCCGCCGCTCAGCGGCGGAACCCTCGCGCTCGGCACGCTGGTGGTGTCGCTCGCGACCTTCATGAACGTGCTCGACGTCTCGATCGCCAACGTGTCGATCCCGGCGATCGCGGGCGATCTCGGCGTCTCTCCCAACCAGGGCACCTGGGTGATCACCTCGTTCGCGGTGGCGAACGCGATCTCGGTGCCGCTCACGGGCTGGCTGTCTCAGCGCTTCGGCAACGTGCGCCTGTTTCTGGCGACGGTGGTGCTGTTCGTGCTCGCCTCGCTCCTTTGCGGCCTCGCGCCTTCGATGAGCATGCTGATCCTGTTCCGCGTCATCCAGGGCGCGGTGGCCGGCCCGATGATCCCCTTGTCGCAGACGCTGCTGCTGGCGAGCTACCCTCGCGAAAAAGGCGGCACCGCGCTCGCGATGTTCTCGCTCACCGTGCTCGTGGCTCCGGTCGTCGGGCCGCTGCTCGGCGGCTGGATCACGGACAACCTGTCCTGGCCGTGGATCTTCTTCATCAACGTGCCGGTCGGCCTGATCGCGGCGGCGTTCACCTGGGTGATCTACAGGGACCGCGACACGCCCCGCCGCAAGACGCCCATCGACGCGGTGGGCCTGGTGCTTCTCGTGGCGTGGGTCGGCGCCCTCCAGATCATGCTCGATACCGGCAAGGACCACGACTGGTTCGGCTCGCCGCTCATCGTCGCCCTCGCCGTCGTCGCCGCGGTGTCCTTTGTCGTGTTCCTCGTCTGGGAGCTGACCGACGAGCACCCGGTGGTGGAGCTGCGGCTGTTCGCGCGGCGCAACTTCTGGACGGGCACGCTTTCGGTGTCCCTGTCCTACGGCGCCTATTTCGGCAGCATCGTCCTGCTGCCGCTGTGGCTGCAGCAATACCTGGGCTACACGGCGACGCAGGCCGGATGGGCCCTCGCCCCGGTCGGCGTCCTCGCCCTGTTTCTCACGCCGCTCGTCGGCCGGGCCTCGGGAAAGGTCGATCCGCGCATCTTCGCCACGGCAGCGCTGGCGATCTTCGCGCTCGTCGCCGCGATGCGAGGCCGGTTCAACGCGCAGATCGATCTCGAGACCCTGATCATCCCGACGCTGATCCAGGGCGCGGCGGTTTCGTGCTTCTTCATCCCGCTGATCACGCTGGCGCTCTCGGGCCTGCGGCACGACCAGATCGCCGGCGCGTCCGGGCTCAACAACTTCGCGCGCATCATCGCGGGGGCGTTCGCGACGTCGATCGCGACCACGCTCTGGCAGGACCGCGCGAGCCTGCACCACTCGCAGCTCGCGGAGCACATCTCGAGATCCAGCCCGGCGGTCGCGGACGCCCTGGGAAAGCTGGGCGCCGCGGGAATGAACGCCGAGCAGTCCTACGGCTTCCTCAACCAGCTCGTCAACCAGCAGGCCTTCACCATGGCCGCGGTGGATCTGTTCAACGCCTCGGCGCTGATGCTGGTCCTCCTGATCCCCCTGGTCTGGCTCACGCGGCCCGCCGCGAGGAGCGCGGGCGCCGACGCCTCGGGCCCCGCTCACTGAGCGCGGCCTGCGCGGCCACACGGGGCGGCGTCGGTTAGACTTGGCGCCTTCATGCGGGACCCTACGCCCCAAGTCACGCGGCTCGAGGACTACGCGCCGCCGGCGTTCCTGATCGAGACCGTCGATCTGGACGTCGAGCTGTTCGAGGACCACGCGCGGGTGCGCTCGCGGCTGTCCGTGTCGCGCAATCCGGCGGCGGCCGCCGCGCCGCTGGTCCTGGACGCCGAGGAGCTCGAATTCGAATCGGCGAAGCTCGACGGCAGATTGCTCGCCGCGGAAGACTATTCGCTCGGCGACGCGCATCTCACCGTCGCGAGGGTCCCCGCGCGCTTCACCCTCGAGACCGCGTGCAGGATCCGGCCCCGCGCGAACACGACCCTCATGGGCCTGTATGCGGCGGAGAGCGGCTTCTTCACCCAGTGCGAGGCGCAGGGCTTCCGCAGGATCACCTACTTCATCGACCGCCCGGACGTGATGGCGAAGTACGCGGTCACGATCCACGCCGACCGCGGGAAATATCCCGTGCTGCTCTCGAACGGCAACCTCGCCGCGAGCGGCGAGGAGCCCGGCGGGCGCCACTGGGCCAGGTGGCAGGACCCGTTCCGCAAGCCCTCGTATCTGTTCGCGATGGTCGCAGCCAAGCTCGACTGCCTCGAGGACGTGTTCGTCACGCGCTCCGGAAGGCGGGTCCGGCTCTCCGTCTGCGTCGACCCGGGAAAGCTCGATCAATGCGGCTTCGCCATGCAGGCGCTCAAGCGCGCCATGAAATGGGACGAGGACGTCTTCGGTCTCGAGGTCGACCTCGACAACTATTCGATCGTCGCGGTCGGCGATTTCAACATGGGCGCGATGGAGAACAAGGGCCTCAACATCTTCAACACCAAGTACGTGCTCGCGCGCCCCGATATCGCCACCGACGCCGACTACCTCGCGATCGACCGGGTGATCGCGCACGAGTATTTCCACAACTGGACCGGCAACCGGGTCACATGCCGCGACTGGTTCCAGCTCTCCCTCAAGGAGGGGCTCACCGTCTTCCGCGACCAGGAGTTCGGCGCCGACGTGCATTCGCGCCCGGTCGAGCGCATCCGCGAGGTGCGCGGCCTGCGCAGCTCGCAGTTCGCCGAGGACGCCGGTCCGATGGCGCACCCGGTGAGACCGGCCTCGTACATCGAGATCAACAACTTCTACACCAGCACCGTGTACGAGAAGGGCGCCGAAGTGGTGCGCATGATCCGCACCCTCGTCGGCGCCCCTGCATTCCGCAAGGGCATGGATCTCTATTTCGCGCGACACGACGGACAGGCGGTGACCTGCGACGACTTCGTGCAGGCGATGGCCGACGCCTCGGGCGCCGATCTTTCGCAATTCAGGCGATGGTACGACCAGGCGGGAACGCCCGTGCTCGACGTCGAGTCGGAATACGACGCGGCGCGGGAGCGCTACGCTCTCACGGTCAGGCAATCCTGTCCGCCCACGCCCGGACAGGAGAAAAAGCTCCCGTTCCACATTCCTCTCGCGGTCGGGCTGGTCGCGCCCGACGGCCGGGACATGCTCGCGGAGGGCACGCGCGTGCTGTCGCTGAGAGAGGCCGAGGAGCGCTTCGTTTTCGATGCGCGCGGAGCGAGGCCGGTGCCCTCGCTCGCGCGCAACTTCTCCGCGCCGGTGATCGTCAGATACGGCTACGGCGAGGCCGAGCTGGCCCTGCTCGCCGCCCACGACGCCGACCCGTTCAACCGCTGGGAAGCCGGCCAGCGCCTCGCGCTCCGCCTCATCCTGCGCGGTATCGAGAGCGCGCGATCGGGGCGTGGCGTCGAGCTCGACGCGACGTTCGCCGGCGCGATCGGGCGCGTTCTCGACGACGCCCCGCGAGATCCGGCGTTCGCCGCGGAAATGCTCGCGCTTCCCGCGGAGAGCTACGTCGCCGAGCAGATGGCGGTCGTCGACCCCGACGCGATCCACGCGGTCCGCGACGGGATCAGGCGGAGCCTGGCGCTCGCGCTGCAGGACCGGTTGCTGGACGTCTATCGCGACTACGCGGTCCCGGGCCCCTACTCGCCGGACGCGGCCGCCGCGGGACGGCGGGCGCTCCGGAACACCGCGCTCGGCTACCTGATGGAGCTCGACCAGCTCCGGGTCCGCGCGCTGTGCCTCGAGCAGCTCGAGACCGCCGACAACATGACCGACGCCTTCGCGGCGCTCGCCAGGCTCGCCAACTGCGATTGTCCCGAGCGGGCGGCGGCGCTGGACGCCTTCTACCGCAAATGGAAGGACGAGCCGCTGGTCGTCGACAAGTGGCTCGCCGTCCAGTCTTCGAGCCGCCTGCCCTCGGCGCTCGCCGAGACCCGGCGCCTCATGGCGCACCCGGCGTTCAACCTCAAGAACCCCAACAAGGTGTACGCGCTGATCGGCGCGTTCTGCGGCAACCAGGCGCGGTTTCACTCGGCGGACGGATCGGGCTACGCCTTCGTCGCCGATCAGGTCATCGCCCTGGATTCGATCAACCCGCAGGTGGCCGCGCGCATGGCGCGGGGGTTCGACCGGTGGCGGAAATTCGATCCGGGCCGCCAGGCGCATTCGCGCGCGGCGCTCGAGCGCATCCGCGGCGCGGGCAACGTTTCCAGGGGCGTGCTGGAGATCGCGACCCGCGCGCTCGGCTAGAGCCCCCGGCGGCGCCTATTTCCTGCGCTGCATCTCGGCGAACTTGGAGAGCTCCCAGGGACGGATCGCGACCAGCATGTGCATCGCGATGCACTCGTCGAACGGCCGCCGCGTGTCGTCGCTGTGCAGGTCGGCGAACTCGTTCGCGACGCGACGCAGGCGCACCAGCATCGCCTCGCGCGAGGCCTTCGAGAGCCGGCCGGTCACGAACAGCATCAGCTCGTCGGGCCCGTCGAAGCGCGTGCGGAAGTACTCGTTCTGCGCCTGGGCCTTGAAGAATTCCTGGAACGGTCCGTCCGGGATCCACGAGAAGGTGCGCGACAGCAGCAGCCGGTAGCGGTTGCCGGGAAGCAGCCGGATGATGCCGAGCTTGTCCAGGCGCACCAGATGGCGCACGCATTCCGCCTCGGACATGGCGTAGGTGCGGATGATCTTCTCGGCCGGCCACTGGTGGAGAACGCGGATCGCCACCAGCACCAGCCGCTTGTCGGCGACGATCGCCTTCTCGGCCTGCGGGGTGAGGCGCGATACCAGGCGATCGCGCCGCTCCAGCGACCGCGTCAGCTCGGAGAGCTCCAGGCCCGCGAAGTCGAGCACCTGGTCGAGCCGCTTCAGGGTGAAGTCCTTGCGCGAGAACATGCGTTTCACGTTCGCCTCGCTCATGCCCAGGGCGCGCGCCACCGCGGCGTAGGTCACCCCGAGCGCCTTGAGCTCCTTCTTGAGCGTGTCGATCAGGGCTGCACTTGCGCTCATCGCTTTTCTCCTCGGTGCGTCCCCCCGTCCCGGCGAAAAGTAGCATCTGGCGCTACCTCGGGTCAAAGCCGGCTACACCCTGCGCGTCGCGCTTTCCCCGCCCGGGCGGCGTTCCGATGATGGGCTGCGCTGCGGGCGTTTCCGTCGAGGAGTAACGACCGGGTCCGAAGGCGGGCGGGAGGGGGCGCCCGCAGCGCGAGCCTCGGAGGAGAGGATCATGGATCTGCTGATTGCCCTGCTTCAGTCGCTGGTGGTGCTGCTGCTCGCCTCGGGCGTCTACGTCGCGCTGGTGGTGCGCAAGCCGGGCGGTCCGGCGGCGAAGCGGGGGCCCGACACCCCCGCCGTGCCCCGCGTCCCGCGAAGCGTGACCTAGCCGCCGTCAGGAGCGGTCGCGCACCATCGCGACCTTGTCCTGCACGCGGACGTCGAAGCGCGAGACGTTCACGACCATGCGCTCGTGCGTTCCGTCGCCGACCGGCTCCTTCTCGTCGGCGACCGAGACGCGGAACGTCACGGTGCGGCCCTCGACCTTCTCGACCTGCACCTCCGCGCGCACGCGCATTCCCACCGGCGTCGCCGCGAAGTGGCGGATGTCCAGGCGCGTCCCCAGCGACTGGTAGCCTTCGGGCAGCAGATGCTCGATCGCCGCGAGCGCCGCGGCTTCGATCACGTTGATCATCACCGGCGTCGCCAGCACGTGCACGCGCCCGCTGCCGACGCGCGGCGCCGTGTGCTCTTCCGCGACGAGCAGCTCCGCCGCGCCTCTCAGCCCCGCCTTCAACCGGTCCGTCGAGCTCATGGTTTTCTCCTGCATGCATAATAGCGCGCAATGCCAAGAGATCTGGGTACCTGGGACTACGTGATCGTCGGCGGAGGCACCGCGGGCTGCGTGCTGGCGAACCGCCTCTCGGCGGATCCCGACATGAAAGTGCTGCTGCTCGAGGCCGGCGGGAAGGACGACTGGATCTGGATCCACATCCCGGTCGGGTACCTCTTCTGCATCGGCAACCCGCGCACCGACTGGTGCTACCGCACCGAGCCCGAGCCGGGCCTGAACGGCCGCTCGATACTGTACGCGCGCGGCAGGGTGCTCGGCGGCTGCTCGTCGATCAACGCGATGGTGTACATGCGCGGCCAGGCCCGCGACTACGACGAATGGAAATCCCTGGGCAATCCCGGCTGGGGCTGGGACGACGTGCTGCCCGTCTTCAGGCGGTCGGAGGACTACCACCTCGGCGCGGACCCGCTGCACGGGGCGGGGGGCGAGTGGCGGGTCGAGCACCAGCGCCTGTCCTGGGAGATCCTCGACGCTTTCCGGGACGCGATGGCCGAGGCGGGGATCCCCAAGATCGCCGACTTCAACCGCGGCGACAACGAGGGCTCGGGCCTTTTCGAAGTCAACCAGCGCCGCGGCGTGCGCTGGAACGCCTCGAAGGCTTTCCTGCGCCCGGCGATGCGGCGCCCCAACCTGGCGGTCCTCACGGAATCCCAGGCGCTGCGGCTGCGGCTCGAGGGAAAGCGCGCCGCCGGAATCGAGTTCTCGCGGGGCGGCGAGGAGCTGTTCGCGGGAGCGCGCGTCGAGACGGTGCTCGCGGCGGGCGCCGTCGGCTCCCCGCAGATCCTCCAGCTTTCGGGCGTCGGCCCGGGCGCGCTGCTCCGGGAGCACGGCATCGCCGTGGCGCACGAGTCGCCGGGCGTGGGCGAGAACCTGCAGGATCACCTCCAGCTGCGCATGGCCTTCAGGGTGAAGAACGTCCGCACCCTGAACGAATGGGCCAACACGCTCCTGGGCAAGGCGTCGATGGGCCTGGAATACCTCCTCTTCCGCACCGGTCCGCTCACCATGGCGCCTTCGCAGCTCGGCGGCTTCACGCGCTCCGATCCGTCGCAGCGCTCGGCGAACCTCGAGTTCCACGTGCAGCCCCTGTCGCTCGACAAGTTCGGCGACCCGCTGCATCCGTTCCCCGCGTTCACCGCCTCGGTCGCCAACCTGCGCCCCACGAGCCGCGGCAGCGTGAAGATCAAGTCCTCCGACCCGCTGGCGGCGCCCGCGATCCGGCCGAACTACCTCTCGACCGACATCGACCGGAAGATCGCCGCGGCCTCCCTCGAGCTCACCCGCGGGATCGCGCGCAGGCCCGCGCTCGCGAAGTACCGGCCCGAGGAATTCCTTCCCGGCGAGAAATTCCGGTCCCACGAGGAGCTGGCGCGCGCCGCGGGCGACATCGGCACCACCATCTTCCACCCGGTCGGGACCTGCCGGATGGGTCCGGGCTCCGATCGCGGCGCGGTGGTCGACGCGCGGCTGCGCGTGCGCGGGATCGACCGGCTGCGCGTCGTCGACGCCTCGATCATGCCGACGATCACCTCCGGCAACACCAACTCGCCCACGGTGATGATCGCCGAGCGCGGCTCGGATATGATCCGCGAGGACCGCAAGCGCACCGCATAGGACGAACATGAAGCCCAGCCTGAAACCCGGCCTCGCGCACACCCGGAAGATCACCGTCGACGACTCGCGCGTCATCGAGTTCATGGGCGAGGACTGCCGCGTCTACGCCACGCCGCGCATCATCAGCGACGTCGAGTACACGTGCAGGGATTTCCTTCTCGCGCATCTCGACGCCGGCGAGGACTCGGTCGGCACCAAGATCAACTGGGAGCACGTCGGGCCGGCGCTGCTCGGCGAAGCGGTCAGCGTGTCGGTGAAGCTCGTCCAGGTCGACGGCCGGCGGGTGACCTTCGAGGCGGCGGTCACGGCGGGAGCCGACACGGTCGCGCAGGGAACCCACGAGCGCTTCGTCGTCGACGTCGACAAGGTGCGCGAGCGCCTGCTGAAGAGAAAGGCCAGGGCGGGATAGCGTGCGCGTCGGGCTCCTGGGCGGCGGCGTCATCGCGCGCCTTTTCCTCGAACACCGCGCCGGCGACATCGAGGTCGTCGCGCTCGCGGGGCGCAGCGAAGCGTCGCGCGGCAAGTCGCTCGCGCGCGAGTTCGAGGTGCCCTTCGTGGTCGGCGTGCGCGAGCTCGTCGCCGCCCGCCCGGAGATCGTCGTCGAGGCGGCCTCGCACGAAGCGGTGCGCGAGCACGTCGAGACGCTGCTTTCCGGCGGCATCGCCGTCATCGTGCTCTCGGGCGGGGCGCTCTGCGACGACGCGCTGCGCGGGCGCCTGGAGCGCGCGGCGAGGGCGCACCGCGCCGCGCTCTACGTTCCCTCAGGCGGGATCGGCGGGCTCGACGCGCTCAAGGCCGCGTGCGCGGCGGGTGTGGACGAGGTGAGCATCGCGGTTACCAAGCCGCCCGCCGCCTGGAAGGGCATCTCCTATGTCGAGCGCCTGAAGATCGATCTGGACCGCCTTCAGGGCCCGGTCACCCTGTTCGAAGGCACGGCCCGCGAAGGCGTCCCGCACTTTCCCGCCAACGTCAACATCGCCGCGGTGCTGTCGCTCGCCGGCATCGGCTTCGACCGCACGCGGCTCAAGGTCGTCGCCGACCCGGCGCTCAGGTACAACACGCATTTCGTCACGATCAAGGGGAGGACGGGCACCATCGAGCTGAGGTTCGAGAGCGTGCCTTCGCCCGACAACCCCAAGACGGCGATGCTCGCCTGCTATAGCGCGCTCGCCGCGTTCCGGCAGTTCGGCTCGCCGGTGCGCTATGGCACCTGACGCATCCCGCGGCTCGGTCCGCAGGCGCTACCTTGAGGTCGACACGGCGACGGTCGCCGACGTCCTCGACGTGCTCGGCCTCCGGAACCAGGGGCTCGCGCCCGGGTTCGCCCCCTATCCGGCCGAAACCGGAAGGATGGGCGGCTGGGCCTACACGATCCGCGGGAAGATGGAGCGCTACGCCGGGCGCGGCGATCCGCGGAAGATGAAAGCCGTGGACGGCGCGCGCAAGGGCGAGATCACCGTGTGGTCGGGCGAAGGCCGCGGCGTGTGCTTCTTCGGCGAGCTGATCGCGCTCGGAATGAAGCGCCGCGGATGCGCCGGGGCGCTCGTCGACGGCGGCATCCGCGACATCGAGTGGATCGCGAAGCAGCGGTTCCCTGTGTACGCGCGCTACCGCACCCCGGTGCAGTCGATCGGCCGCTGGAGAGTGACGGCGTGGCAGGTGCCCGTCGACATGCCCGGCGCGACCTCGAGGCGCGTAAGGATCACGCCCGGGGATTTCGTGCTCGCGGACGCCGACGGCGTCATCGTGATACCCCGGAGCGTCGCGGGGAAGGTGCTGGTCGAAGCCGAGCGGCTCACCAGGAAAGAGGTCCGCATCCGGCGCGAGCTCGGCCGCGGCGCGAGCCTGGAGGACGTGCTCGCCAGATACGGGCACGTCTGAGGGCCTGTAGAATCCTGCGAAAAGCAGGTCGCAGGGAGCAATTCCACTCCTAGGAGAAGCCGATGAAGCGGTTGTCATCCATCGTCGTCGCCGCCGCGCTCGCGCTGCTCGCGGGCGAGGCCATGGCGCAAGGCAAGACGGAGGGCAAGACGGAAGTATTGTGGCTGGGCCAGTCGGCCGTGCGCATCACCACGCCCGGAGGCAAGGTGATCATGGTCGATCCGTGGATACTCGGCAATCCCAAGACCCCGCCCGCCTGGAAGAACCTGGACGCGCTCGGCAAGCTCGATCTCATCCTGGTCACGCACGGGCACGGCGACCACTACACTGACGCGCCCGCGCTCGCGCGGAAGAACGACGTGCCGTTCTGGGGTCCCGCGGGCCTCAACCAGACCGTGATCACGCTCGGCATACTTCCCCCGAATCTTTCCCAGCGCTTCGGCAAGGGCGGGACGATCGAGCCGTTCGGGCCGAACAGCGTGAAGGTCACCGCCACCCACGCCGAGCATTCATCCGAGCTGCTCTACCGGAATCCCGCGACCGGCAAGGACGAAACCTGGCCGGCCGGCGAGCCGGTCGGATTCATCATCCAGATGGAGAACGGCTTCAAGATCTACCACATGGGCGACACCGGGCTGTTCGGCGACATGAAATTCATCGGCGAGTACTACAAGCCCGATCTGGTCATGATCCCGATCGGCGGGCACTTCGTGATGAGCCCGCAGGACGCGGCGTACGCGGTGCGCGAGTGGCTCAAGCCGAAGTACGCGATCCCGATACACTACGGCACGATTCCGCAGCTGAAAGGCACCCCGAAGGAGTTCACCGACGCGCTCGGCGGCGGAACTCCGACCAAGGTGATCGTCATGAACCCCGGCGACAAGGTCGACTTCTAGCCCGGCGATAGGCGAAAAAAAGCCCGGCCGCGGCGACGCGGTCGGGCTTCTTTGCTTCAGGAGGATCAGGACGCCGCGGAGGTGGTCATCACCGGCTTGTCCCGGTACTGCTCCGGGAACAGCCGCTTCAGGTTGGCGATCTTCGGCAGGTCGTTGATCACGATGTAGGGGTACGAGGGATTCAGAATCATGAAATCCTGGTGATACGCCTCGGCCGGGTAGAAGCCCTTGAGCGAGTCGACGCGCGTCACGATGGGCTTGCGGAAGAGGTGCGCCTTGTCGAGCTGCGCGATGTAGGCCTCGGCGATCCGCTTCTGCCGCGCGTCGGCGTAGAAGATCGCCGAGCGGTATTGCGTGCCGACGTCCGGCCCCTGGCGGTTGAGCTGGGTGGGGTCGTGCGCCACCGAGAAGTAGATGCGCAGGATCTCCCCGTACGAGATCTCCTTGGGATCGAAGACGATCTGCACCGATTCCGCGTGGCCGGTCCTGCCCGAGCCGACTTTCTCGTACTCGGCAGTGCTCCTGTCGCCGCCCGAATACCCCGACAGCACCTGCTTCACGCCCCTGGTGTACTGGTAGACGCCCTGCACGCCCCAGAAGCAGCCGCCCGCGAGAACCGCAGTCTGCATCGGGCCCGCGGCCTTGGGGTTGTCCAGGGCCGGCGCGGGCAGCACCACCGCCGCCTCGCCCGAGCGCCCGGGCACGTTCCACAAGGTGCCGACCGCCGCAACGGCCAGCAAGGCGAGCCACAATCCGTTCTTCGCCGGGTTCGACATCTTCGACTCCTTGTTCATGGTCACGCGCCTTGGTCGATAGACAGGCGCCGAACCTTACGGGTTCCCCTTGCCCGCCGCCCGCAGCAGCGGCGTGAGTATATCCAGCGGCACCGGAAAGACAATGGTCGAGGCCTTGTCGCCCGCGATGTTGGTGAGGGTCTGCAGGTAGCGCAGCTGCATCGCCTCGGACTGCTTCGACAGCATCTGCGCGGCCTGCAGCAGCTTCTCCGAGGCCTGCAGCTCGCC
>DATEGT010000089.1:0-3386 GCA_035280025.1 Burkholderiales bacterium
GCGCAGCTGAAGTAGACCAGCGTGCTGTTTCCGCCCGAGCGCACCCCGGGCATTCTCACCAGCGAGCCCGAAGTCCCCGTGCGCTCCATGCTCTGGGGAAACCCCCACATCTCGATGCCCGGGCTGTTCAGCCTTTCCAGCCTGGTCTGGAAGACGGATTCGTAGAACGTCTTTGCCCGCTCCATGTCCTGCACGTAGATCTCGAACCAACCGACCGGATTGTGTGTCATAGCTCCTTCCTGGCGATGAGTCGACGTGCGCGTAGCGCGGCGGCTCACGCGAAGCGCTTTGCGAACACGATGTTTGAGTGGCCTACGGGATGGTCCGCCACGGAGGCCTGCCGGACATACCCCAAGTTCTCGTAGAAGGCCGGCGATTGAAAGCTGTGCGACGCGAGCAGGACGATCTTGCAGTCCTTGCGCTTGGCGTGCGCTTCCGCGGCCGACAGCAGCGCTCTGCCGAGACCCCGGGCGCGGAGGGGTTCGGAAACCCAGAGATGGGCGACGTAGCAGCAGCCGCCCCACGTGTAGCCCGAGATGCCGGCGACGATACTCCCGGACTCGTCGCGGCGCACGGCCGCGAACGACTCGCCGTCGGAATAGGAAGTGGCTTGGACGTTGAACTCGTAGATGCGTTCGGCGAGAAACCGGTCGAGCGCGTCGCAATCGCCGACGTAGAAATCAAACGGATCCATGGACGAAGGCAGTCGCGCCGGCGGCGGGCTGCGACCGGCTCCGGTCAGGCGCGCGGCTTGAGGCGCGCATCGGGGACGGTCGGCTCGAAGAGCTCAATCGGATTTCCCGACGGATCCTCGAGAAGGATCTGCTTCCCGCCCACGCCGGTCACGATCTGGTTGCGAAAACGGGCTCCCGCGCGGCGCAAGGCCTCGACCGTGGCGGCAAGATCATCGACTTCGATGGCGAAGCGGTTCCAGCCGCCGGGCTCGGGCTTCGTCCCGTCCGGCATGGCCTGCCCGCCGCCGCCCATCGGATTGGGCGCGCTGAGCACGAGACGCAGATCGCCCCGCGACAGCATGGCGAAGGGCGGCGCCGGATGCATCTCGAGCTTGAAGCCGAGGTGCGTCGTATAGAACGCGATCGCGGCGTCGACGTCGCGGACGATATAGCGGACCTGGACCGTGGCCATGTCAAGGCGCCTCTCAGCGGCGCGCCGCCTGCGGCCCGTGCGCTGCAACCGGCGGCTGGGCATGATTCAAGCGCAGCTCGGCGCGCGCCTCGCGGGCGACGACGAGCGCCGAGCGGAGGAACAGGGTGCAGATGAGCGCCCCGACCGCGATGTCCGGCCAGGGCGACCGAGTCATCCATACCGCCCCCGCGGCGAGCAGTACCGAAACGTTCGCGATGAGATCGTTGCGCGAGCACAGCCACACCGATCGCATGTTGATGTCCTCGGCGCGGTGGCGCCGGAGCAGGAGGAAGCAGGCGCCGTTCGCCGCAAACGCGAGCGCGCCGACGGCGCCCATCGTCTCGAACGTCGGCGCATGCGGATGGGCGAGCCGGTACGCGAGCTGCCCCAGGACGAACGCGCCGAACAGGCCCATCACGGCCGCCTTCGCCACGGCGGCCCGCGCCTTCCATACCGGCCCGCGGGCGACGGCGTAGAGACTGAACCCATAGACGAGGGCGTCACCCAGCATGTCGAGCGAGTCGGCGAGAAGCGCCACGGATCCCGCCAGCAGGCCGGAAACGATCTCCACGACGAACATCGCCGCGTTCACCCCCAGCACCAGGCGCAGCGTCGACGCCTGGCGTTCGCGCAGCCGATCAACGGCGCAGCTCTTGTCGATGCAGCAATCGTCCATCGTCTCGATCGCTTCCGGCGAGGCCAGTCCTTCTCGGATGCTCCTTGGCATTGCATCCAAAGAGGACAATATGACCCGCGTGCCGGGGAGTCAACCGCATCTCGCCGGGCGCCACGACCTTCACGGTTTGAACACCATCAGGCAGAGGATGGCGACCACGACGAGCCCGAACGCCGCGCCCGAGGCTCGGCTCGCGAAAGCGTAGCGCGCGTAGGCGTGGCCTCCGGCGCCCGGCAGGCGCCTTTGTTTTCGGAGAGCCGCGAGCGAGCAGCCCAGAAATGCGCTACCCAAAACCCACAGGCCCAGGGCCCATTGGATCCACCTCGCGGTGAAGGGCCACGCCAGGCTCGCCATCCACAAGCCGGTTGCCAGCACGAGAACGTATCCGGGCAAGACGACCAGCGCGACCATTCGCTCGACGATGCGCAGGACGAACGCCCCGTGCGCCGTGTCGTTTCCGTAGAACTCGAGGACGACGCCGAGACCCGCGCTCGTCCCGAGAGCGACCACGGCGAGGAAGATATGCAGAACCTTGAGCCAGAGATAGTCCGCATCCATGCGAGCGCGCTGACGCCTAAGGTTCGCGGCCGCCGGGCCGGCGAGAAGAAGGAGCAGAGCGCGCCCGCCGGAGCTGAACGGGGGGACACGCGACGCTGCCATACGAGCAGAACACGCAGCAGTCGCCCTGGCGCGGTCGCAGCAGCCGGCGACACCCCTTGCACTCATAGAAATGGACGCACGCATCCAGGGGCATTTGCTCTTCGGCCCTGGTGCCGCACGCGGGACAGGTGATTACGGAGTTCAGCGTCGCTTCCACGGCGATTGCGCGGGGCCAGGCGGCGTGGCCGAACATGCCCGCGGAGATGAACCGGGCGCTCTGTCAGGCAGCATGCTCGCCCAATCGGCGCGCGTCAATCGATACAAGCAATGCTGCCGCAGTCCGCTCCCGTCCGGCACGTGGGGGTGGTCGAAGATCCCGCCGGTCTCCCGCATTCCGAGCCTTTCCATCACGGCACGCGACCGGACGTTGCCGGCGGGCGTGAAGGCAACGATCTCCGCAAGGCCGAGAGATGCAAAACCTATCTTCAGCGCCCGCGTCGCCGCTTCGGTAGCGTAGCCCTTGCCCCAATGTTCAAAAGCGAGTCGCCAACCGACTTCAACACAAGGCGAACATGGCAATTCAGGTGCAGGGTGATTCAGGCCCACGAAGCCTATGAATTCGTGATTATCCAGACGCTCGACTGCCCAAAAACCCCAGCCGTTTTCCGCGATTCGCGACTCGATGCGTTCAGCCATCGCGTCGCTTTCCAGCCGACCTAGCGGCTTGGGAAAGAATGCCATGACACGGGGGTCCGCATTGAGCCGCGCAAACGGTTCACGATCGTCTCCACGCCACTGACGCATGCGAAGGCGCTCGGTGACCGATTCAATCGGCTCGCTGACAGACGTATTCATGCAGATCGAGCGCGCGCTGCTGCCTCATCGCGGCGTTCGCTCGCGAGTGAGGGATCAGGTTGCAGCCTGGCCCGCCGAGCCATGCGCAGCCTGCCAGAGACGAATGAGC
>DATEGT010000090.1:0-15663 GCA_035280025.1 Burkholderiales bacterium
ATCCTTGTCGTGCCGGTGGTTTGACACGAGCTCCTTGCCCGGAACGCGCAGGTCGACGCGCACGTGGAAAAGCCGGCCGCGGCTGCGGTGCCTGCGCAGCTCCTCGATGCCGACGCGGCAGCTCACGATGCGGGAATGAAACTTCTCGAGCCTCGAGATCATCTTCAGCACGCGCGCCTCCAGTGCCGCCGAGTGCGGCACGTTGAGGACGGTGATCTGCAGCGGGATCATGGCCGCCCCTAGCCGCGGCGGGCTGCGCGCACCAGCAGCACCGGCACCGGAGAGTTGCGCACCACCAGCTCGGCGTCGCTTCCGAGCATGAGGCGGTTGACTCCGCGCCTTCCGTGCGTGCCCATCACGATCAGGTCGGCGCGCCAGCGCTTGCCCCGCCCGACGAGGACGTCGGCGACGCGGCTCGTCGCGTTCTCGACCAGCTCGGTCTCCGCGCGGACTCCCCGCGCCGAGGCGAGCTTCGTGGCACCGTCGAGAACGCGCTTCCCGCCTTTCTTCAGCGACTCGATCACCGGCTCGATGTTCAGACCCGCCTCGGCCGTGCTGAAGATCATTCTTTCGTCGACGACGTAGATTAGCCGAACGCGGGCCTTCTGATTCTTGGCGAGCCGCAGCGCCTCGTTCAAGCCGGCGATCGAAGTCGGGCTTCCGTCCACCGGAACCAGGATTTTCTTGTAGACCATGATGTGCTCTCCTTGATCCTGCAGGCTCAAGCTAAATCCTAGCCCCATGCGGGCTGTTGATCTACGTCAAGCGTGCGCGCGAGGTGGACCTTAGCATGGGGTCGCGAAGCAAACGAGCGTTCAGCCGGGAGTCTCATCATGGGTCCGCTCACCGGGCTACCCGCCGCGGAAGCCGCGAGGCGGCTGCGGGAGGAGGGCCCGAACAGCATTCCCTCCGCGAGGCGTGCCGGGATCGCGCAGGTGGCGCTGGAGGTTCTGCGCGAGCCGATGCTCCTCCTCCTGTGCGCCGCGGCCGCGCTCTATCTCCTCATCGGCGATCGCGCCGAGGCGCTGATCCTCGCCGCCTCAATCGTCGTCGTCGTCGCGATCGGCGTCGGCCAGAGGGCCAAGACCGAGCGGGCCCTCGAGGCCTTGCGCGATCTCTCGAGCCCGCGTGCGCTCGTGATACGCGGCGCCGGTCAGCAGCGCATCGCCGGCGCCGAGGTGGTGCGCGGCGACATCCTGATCCTTTCCGAGGGAGACCGCGTCGCCGCCGACGCGCGCCTGCTCGCGGCGAACGACCTGGCGGCGGACGAGTCGCTGCTCACGGGCGAATCGCTGCCCGTCGAGAAGGGCCTGTCGGGCGCCGACCGCTCGACGATGGTCTTCTCCGGGACGCTGGTCGTGCGCGGGCACGGGTACGCCGAAGTCCTGGCCACGGGCGCGCGCAGCGAGGTCGGGCGGATCGGCCGCATGCTCGGAGAAATCCGGCCCGAGAAAACTTCGCTCGAGATCCAGACGCGGAGGGTCGTCAGGCTGGTCGCGGCCTTCGCCGTGGCGCTGAGCGCGCTCGTCGCCGTGTTCCACGTCGCGCTGCGCGGCGGGTGGGTCGACGGGGTGCTCGCGGGGCTCACCCTCGCGATGGCGATCCTTCCGGAGGAGTTTCCGGTCGTGCTGACGGTGTTCCTCGCGCTCGGCGCCTGGCGCATCGCTCGCCGCGAGGTGCTCACCCGCCGCATGCCGGCGATCGAGATGCTCGGAGCGGCCACGGTGCTGTGCGTCGACAAGACCGGAACGCTGACGGAGAATCGCATGGCGGTGAAGGAGGTGTTCGGCGGCGACGCGCGCGAGACGCTCGCCCACGCCGCGCTCGCGAGCGAGCTCGCGCCCTTCGATCCCATGGAGAACGCGATTCTCGCCGCGGCGGCGCTGCGCGCGCCGGAAGCCGCGGAGTGGAGGAGGACCTGGCGGCTCGACCGGGACTATTCCCTGAGCGCGCACTTTCTAGCGGTATGCCATGCATGGCTTGACAGCGGGGGCCGCGCCGTCGTCGCCGTGAAGGGCGCCCCCGAGGCCGTCGTGGCCGCGTGCCGCATGCCCCCGGGCGAGGCGCAGGCGCTGCTCGACGAGGCGCGCCGCGGTGCGGAGCGCGGCATGCGGATCCTGGGCGTGGCGGCGGCGCGCTGGCCCGGCGCGGTCTGGCCCGAGGACCCGCGCGAATTCCCTTTCCGGTGGCTCGGCTTCGTGGGCCTCGCCGACCCGCTGCGGCCCGCGGTTCCCGGTGCCGTGGCGGAGTGCCGCCGCGCGGGCATCCGCGTGGTGATGATTACCGGGGACCACGGCGGAACGGCGCTCGCCATCGCCCGCGAGGCGGGCATCAGCACCGAGGGCGGGGTCCTGACCGGGGCGGAGCTGGAGTCGCTGAGCGAGGCCGAGCTGGCCGGGGCGGTGCGCCGCGTCGACGTGTTCGCTCGCGTGCTGCCCCAGCAGAAGCTGCGCCTGGTCGGGGCGCTGAAAGCGGCGGGCGAGGTCGTCGCGATGACCGGAGACGGCGTCAACGACGCCCCGGCGCTGGGCGCGGCGCACATCGGCGTCGCAATGGGCGGCCGCGGCACCGACGTCGCGCGCGAAGCCGCGTCGCTGGTGCTGCTGCGCGACGAGTTCGAGGCCATCGTCGAGACGGTGCGGCTGGGAAGGCGCATCTACGACAACCTGCGCAACGCGATGGGCTACCTGCTCGCCGTTCACGTGCCTATCGCGGGCGTCTCGTTCCTGCCCATCGTGCTGGGCGGCCCGATCGTGCTCTATCCCGTGCACGTCGTGTTCCTTGAGTTCGTCATCGACCCCGCCTGCTCGGTCGTGTTCGAGGCGGAGAGCGGCGAGAGCGAAGCCATGCGGCGTCCGCCGCGCGACCCGCACGAGCCGTTGTTCAGCGCGGCGATGCTGGCGGGGAGCCTCGGCCTCGGCGCGTCGGCGCTGCTCGCAGTGGTGCTAGTCTACGGCTGGGCCCTCTTGGCCGGTCTGGGCGAGGACGAAATGCGGGCGCTGACCTTCGCGACGATCGTGATCGGAAATCTGGCGCTGATCTTCGCCAACCGCTCGCGCTCGCGCCCGATTCTCGCGACGGTCCGCCGCCCCAACCCCGTGCTCTGGTACATGACGGTCGCTGCGCTCGCCGCGCTCGCGTGCGCGGTGTACCTGCCTCCGGTCGCGGCGGTATTTCGTTTTGCGCCCCTCGAAGCAGGGGAAATAGGGCTTTCTCTTGCCGCAGGCCTCGCCTGTCTTCTGTGGAGCGAAGGATGGAAGCTGGGCGTCTCCCGCCGCGAGACCCGGCCCAGGCGGAACTGATGAAGGACGTCTCCGGCCGCCACTATCTCACGCCGCTCTTCGAGCCGGGCTCGGTCGCCATCATCGGCGCGAGCGAAGCGCCGGGCAAGGTGGGGACAATGTTGCTCGCGAACATGCTCGCCGCCGGGTACCGCGGCGGGCTGTTCGCCGTGAACCCGAAGTACAGCGCCGTGCGCGGCGTGCCCTGCCACGCGTCGGTCGGTCAAATACCCGCGCGCGTGGACCTTGCCGTGGTCGCGACTCCCGCGAGGACCGTTCCGGATGTGATCGCCGAGTGCGGCAGGGCCGGGGTGCGCTCGGCCGTCGTGATCACCGCCGGCTTCTCCGAGATCGGAGCGGAGGGAGCGAAGCTCGAGCAGGTTCTCCTCGAGAACGCCCGCCACGGCGGAGTGCGCCTCGTCGGCCCGAACTGCCTCGGCATCGCGCGCCCGGCGCTGGGGCTGAACGCGACTTTCGCGCGCGGCGCGGCGCTGCCCGGATCGCTCGGGCTCGTGTCTCAGTCGGGCGCTGTGTGCACCGCGATGCTCGACTGGGCGACGCCGAACAAGGTCGGCTTCTCCAGCATCGTGTCGCTCGGCGGCTCGAGCGACGTGGACTTCGGCGAGATCATCGACTACCTGGCAAATGACCCGGCGACCGAGCACATCCTGCTCTACATCGAGGGGATACGCGATGCGCGCCGGTTTCTGTCGAGCCTGCGCGCGGCGGCGCGCGCGAAGCCGGTTATCGTCATGAAGGTCGGGCGGCATCCGGCCGGGTCGCGCGCCGCGGTCTCGCACACCGGCGCGATCGTGGGGGCGGACGACGTGTTCGACGCCGCGGTGGAGCGCGCCGGCGTGGTGCGCGTGGCGAGCGTCGGCCAGCTGGTGGCGGCCGCGCAGGCGCTAGCCTCCCACGTGCGCCCCAAGGGCGACCGGCTCGCCGTGATCACCAACGGGGGTGGCCCGGGCGTGATGGCGGCCGACCGGCTCGCCGATCTCGGTCTGTCGCTCGCCGAGCTCGCTCCGGCCACGGTCGAAGCGCTTCACCGCGCGCTTCCCGCGAACTGGTCCCACGGCAATCCGATCGACCTGATCGGGGACGCCGACAGCGTGCGCTACAAGGTGGCGGTCGCGGCGTGCCTGGCGGACCCCGGCATCGACGGGATCCTCGTGATCCTCACGCCCCAGGCGATGACCGAGGCGGAGGCGACCGCACGCGCCGTGATCGAAGCCGCACGCGGCGCATCGAAGCCCCTCATCGCGTGCTGGATGGGCGAGGCGAGCACGGGCCGGGCCCGGGGACTCCTCCACGATGCGCAGATCCCCGTGTTTCGAACGCCCGACCCTGCGGTGGAGATGTTCGCCCACGTCGCCGCCTACTACCGCAACCAGCGCACGCTGCTGCAGGCGCCGGGGCCGCTCGCTCACCGGGCCGCGCCCGATCTTCGAGGCGCGGGGCTGGTGATCGACGGCGCTCTGGCCGAGCGGCGCGAGCTGCTCTCCGAGACCGAGTCCAAGGCACTGCTCGCGGCGTTCCACATCCCGATCGCGCGCACCGTGCTCGCGGCGTCGGCGCGCGACGCCATGCTGATGGCGCAGGAGATCGGCTTTCCCGTCGCCATGAAGATCGACTCCCCCGACATCGCGCACAAGAGCGACGTTGGCGGCGTGCGACTCAATCTGGCCGACGCCGAAAGCGTCCGCTCGGGATATCGCGAGATGCTCGACGAGGTCGCGAGCAAGCGTCCGGAGGCGCGCGTCAACGGAGTCATCGTCGAGCCGATGGTGTTGCGGCCTTACGGGCGTGAGCTCATCGTAGGGGTCGTCCGCGATTCGGTGTTCGGTCCCGCAATCACGGTCGGCATGGGCGGCAGGGCGGTGGAGGTTCTCCGCGATCGCGCGGTGGCGCTGCCGCCGCTCAACGCCTTTCTCGTCAGGGCGATGATCGCCCGCACGCGGCTCCCGCGGCTGCTCGGCGCGTTCCGCAGGATGCCGGCGGTCGACATGGCGGCGCTCGAATCGGTCCTGCTGCGCGTCTCGGAGCTGGTGTGCGAGCTGCCGCAGATCCAGGAATTCGAGATCAACCCGCTCATCGTCGACGAGGGCGGCGCGGTCGCGGTGGATGCCCGGGCCGTGGTGAGATCTCCTCTGCCTCCGCGCGGCCGCTACGCACATATGGCGATTCACCCCTATCCCGCCGACCTCGTGACGCAGTGCCCGCTCGCCGACGGGACGGTGGTGGTAGTCCGGCCCATTCGCCCCGAGGACGCGGAGATGGAGCAGCGGTTCGTGAAGAACCTCTCGGACCGCAGCCGCTACTTCCGCTTCATGAACTCGGTGCGCGAGCTCACGCCTTCGATGCTGATGCGCTTCACCCAGATCGACTACGACCGGGAAATGGCGTTCGTCGCGGTCCGCGGCGAGAAGGGTGGGGACGAGGAGGTCGCGGTGGCGCGCTACGTCACGAACCCGGACGGCCGGACCTGCGAGTTCGCAGTGGTCGTCGCCGACACCTGGCAGCAGAAGGGCCTGGGCCGGCGCCTGCTGGAGACGCTGATTACGGTAGCGCGCTCGCGTGGGCTGGAGATGATGGTCGGGCATGTTCTCGCGGCGAACGAGCCCATGCTCGCGCTGTGCAAGAGGCTCGGGTTCCAGATAAGCGACCATCCACAGGATTCCACGGTGAGGCGGGCGGCGCTCGCCCTCGCCTCGCGGAACGATTGATCCAGGTCAATCCCCGAAAGCGCGGTGGCGGTGACCATTCGTGGAGGGATTTCCAAAGGAGGTCTTGCATGGTGACCCCGAATCCGGGACCGGAAATAGACCTCGACGAGGTGAGCAGGCTCGTCCAGGCCCTCGAGCGCGATCTCGCCAAGGTTCGAAAAGGCTCCCGCGACGTGCAGCTGCTGAGGGACGAGGTCGAGACGCTGAAAAACGTGCTGAGCTCGCCGATCCGGCGGCACCACTGGGTTCGGGAAGGGCTGCACGCCGTGCGCGCGGCCGTCGAGAAAGCGCTGGAAACCGCGGTCGCCGACGGCCTGAAGGCGGGTCAGTACGTGGCCGAGATCGGGCGGATACTGGGGATGTGAGCGCGGGCCCGGGTCAGCGCGGGGGCTGCCCCATCACCCTGCGCAGCCCGTCCACGTCGAGGATGCGGATTTCCTTGAGCTGGACGCTGATCAGACCCTCCTCCTGGAAGTGCGAGAAGGCCCGGCTGACGGTCTCGAGCTTCAGCCCGAGGTGGCTGCCGATCTCGTCGCGGGTCATCCTCAGGTTGAACTCCGATGGCGAATAGCCGCGCGCGGCGAACCGCTGCGACAGGTTGAGCAGGAACGCGGCGAGGCGCTCCTCTGCGCGCATCGTGCCGAGCAGCAGCATGACGCCGTGCTCGCGGACGATCTCCCTGCTCATCACCTTGTGGAACTGGTGGCGCAGCTCGGGCATCTCGTCGCCCAGGCTCTGCAGGCGCGAGTACGGGATGATGCAAACCTCGCTGTCCTCGAGCGCGACGGCGTTGAGGACGTGGACCTCCGGCCCGATCCCGTCCATCCCCATGATCTCGCCGGCCATGTGGAAGCCGGCGACCTGCTCGCGCCCGTCCTCCAGCGTGTGCACCGTCTTGAAGAACCCGCTGCGCACTGCGTAGATCGAGCTGAACCGGTCTCCCGCGCGATAAACGTGCTCGCCGCGCTTCACGCGGCGCCGGGTGTAGACCAATTCGTCGAGCCTGTCGATCTGCCGCCCGGTAAGGCCGCAGGGCAGGCAGACCTCCCGCAGGCCGCAGGAGGAGCAGTGCGTCGAGACCTTCGCCACCGCCTGGCGCGCTGTCGCGCCCGGCGCTATCGCGCGTCCGGCGAGGGAGATGGGAGCGGTTGCCGCAGATGCCATGGTGTTCTCCTAGTCTGGATCAGTTGCGCGTCGCCCCGAGCTCGGCGATGACCTCGCCGACCTTGGAGAATTCGCTGGTCTTGTCGAAGAAATACGCCGCGCCCGCCTCCATGCAGGCGCGGCGGTATTGCGAGTCGGCATGGCTGGTGAGGACGATGAACACGGTTTTCGGAAGCTGCGGGCGCGCCCGGCGCAGCACGTCCAGCCCGCTGCCGCCGGCGAGCTGCAGGTCGAGCAGCACCGAGTCGGGCCGGGTGCGCAGGATCCCCTCCAGGGCCTCGCCGGGAGTGCCGGCCTCGCCCACCACCCTCACGCCCTCGATCTCGCCGAGTATCCCGGCGAGGCGCTGGCGGACCGATTCGGAGTCCTCGACGATGAAGACGTTGGTGCGGCGTTCGGGGGCGGCGACGTTCATGCCGCCAGTATCCGAAAGCGCCCGGCGCCCGCCCATCGGCCAGAGCCTATTCTTGCCGTCGGAAATCGCCGAACCCGGGGGTCGGAATCGTCCGACAGTATGTACTTAGCTAAACCCTAACCCACTGACCTGAAGGCCGATTCTCGGTTTTCACAGCGGGGTTCTACTTCTTCTTGGCTTTCGGCCAGCCCTTAGCGGGCCGGGGCTTCTTCAAAGCCTTCCCTACCAAATCCTGCCAGCTACCCTTGAGCTTGAGCCGTTCGGGCTTGGGCCCGGTCCGCTTTTTCGGATCAATAGCCATTTCTGGACACTCTCGCCCACTCAAACGACTCACGGTCTGAGTTTTCTGTGTTATCCTTCTGTTCCATGCATCCGGTGAAAGTCCAAGGCAAGCTCATTGAGTTCCCCTCGAAAGAGGATCGTGACGCATGGTTGCTTCGGTATCTCGCCTCTTCTGACTCCGATGCGCCCCGCAAAAAGCGCCCGAATGGTGGAAGTGATTCGTCAGCCAATCTATCCACCGCTCCGATGGTCGCTAGTTTCCTCCACGTCATAAAGGACGGCGGCGGTCGGGGGGTGGATACCTCAAGGATCATGAAGGCGGTCGGCATCACCAGTCCGGTTGCCTTCGGAAACCGTGGGAAGAACATCAACAGGCTCCTGACCTCTCTCGGCTACGATCCGAAGGATGTCTATTCGAACGCACGAAATGATAAGGGCGACCGCGAGTGGAAGCCCGGACCGAAAATTTCCCAAGCTCTGGAGGACGTGAACAAGATCGGCGAGATATAGAACAGTCGCGACTGTCGTGGGGAAGGGGCGATGTGGGCGAGTATTCCGGTGCCCCCGGCTCCCACATCCCCCGCCACGTTACAGTTGCCTGATACAAACCACGCTTTGCGGGCGTGGTGAAATTGGCATACACAGCGGCCCTGGAAGCCGCCGGGTTTAGGTGCTTACCGCCCTCGTAAATCCCATGCAGGTTCGAATCCTGTCGCCCGCACTCCTGAAAGTATACCTCAGCCATTTCCAACCTGCTGTTTGTACGTCAGGCGTTTGTTATTGGCCGCCTTGATAGCCGCGACGGTACGCTGACCGTCATCAAGCTCGCGATGGTTGTGCCGGAACTCGAACTCGCTCAGATAGCGATGCAGATGCTTCTTGCTGACTGAGTGATAAATCCCGTCCAGCCCGCGACGGAGCATCCCGAAAAACCCTTCCACGCTGTTCGTATGCACGTCGCCGCGCACATATTCGAAGATCGGCGAGGAGTGCCTGACGGATTCGTGCTTCCAACCGTCCTTTCCGAGACTGCGATAGCCAGCCCAATCATCGGTCAGGATGCGGGCAGACTTGTCCACGTTCGCGTTGATAACACCTTTCAGGCTCTTGGCCGTTACGTCCGCAACGATCCTTGGGCGAATCTTTCCACCACGCTCCTTCAGCCCCACTACAGCGGTCTTTTCTTTCCTGATAGTCAGTCGCGATCCTTGGATTCGGCGCGGTGCTCCCCCAATGTAAACCTCGTCAACCTCCACATCGCCCTTGAGTGGTTCTACGTCCTGCTCGTCCATTGCGAAGCGAATGCGATGGAGCATGAACAGGGAGGACTTGTAGGACAATCCGGTTTGCCGGTGTATTTCCAAGGCGCTAATCCCTTTCTTCGAAGTGGCCGAGCGCCAGAACGCGAAGCACCAATGCCGAAGGGGAATGCGACTGTCCTCGAATACGGTGCCGATGCGAACGGTGAACTGGTCCTTGCAACCATGGCAGCGCCAGCGGAAATTGGCTTGGCGCTCGCCGGTCTTGGCGTCCTTCATCTGGTACACATCCAGATCGCCACAACGGGGACATGCTGAATGATCGCCCCATCGTTGTGCTTCCATGAATTCCACTGCCTCCTTTTCATCTGAGCAAGCCTTTGGAAGCGCGTCGATGACTGGATCGCCCTTGGTCGAGCGGTTTTGCACTTTGGCTTTGGTGTCCATAAGCAATAAGATACTTGAGTAAAGTATTTTCGTCAAGTACAATATTATTGTTTACTCTCATAGGCTTACGGAGAACGCGATGAAGAACCCGTCTGAGCTTCAAACGAAGCTCAAGAAGGCTGATCCGATAGTCCGCGATTACGTTCGAGAATTGAAGAAGCGCAACGCGAAGTTGCAATCTCAGATTGTCAAACTGGAGGCGGACAAGGACGAGCGCGATGGCCGGATCAAGGCGCTTGGACAACAATTGAAAGAAAAGAAGGTGGATCTTCACTATGGGATTGGCATAGCGCCAAGAAACGAAGATGAACTTATTGCACAACTCAAAGGATTCATTCCTCGCCTTATCGAAATAGCACCGAAGCTTGGGCTGAAAATCGAAGAGGCATCATGAGAGCTTCCTATCTGTTCTGTGCTTTCTATTCGTCCGCCGCTCAATACAAAAGTACTTTGGCGGAGATAAATACGACCATCCGGCAGATATCGAAGGGGGACATGCACATCCTGATGCCGGGAACCGGCGGCCTTTGCATCGGATTCACCTCCGATCTACCAAGCAAGCAACTCTATGGCCGCCTCTCACGTTTTGGTGACGAACAGTTTTATTACGTCGTCGTCCAAGTCGCGGCCATGATTCAAGGAACCATGAGCGAACAATCTTTACAGTGGATTCAGGCTCGCTTTGGCCGCCCTCAAAAAGAAGACTGAGTAACAGCAGCTCGCAGGCAACAAGCCTGCTGAAAGGCCAGATAGAAAGCGTCCAGATCAGGAAACCCCTCCCCAAATCAACCCCCTTTAGCTAAGTACATACTGTCGGAATCGTCCTACCCCACCAATGGGCTTCCGGGGGAATCCCGATGCGGATCAGGTGCTTCCCGCGTCCGGGTCGTCGACCAGGCGGTGGTGGATGGCGTAGCGGATGAGCTCGGCGGGGTTGCTCATGCGCATCTTCTCCATGATTCGGGCCTTGTGGGTGCTGACGGTTTTCACCGACAGGTTGAGCTCCGCCGCGATGTCCGACACCGCCTTGCCGGACACGAGCTCGCGGAACACCTGGAACTCGCGATCCGAGAGCGCGGTGTGCGGCAGGCCCGCACCCTGCGGCATCGCGCCGAGGGCGAGCTCCTGCGCCACCGCCTCGGTGATGAAAGCGCCGCCGCCGGCGACCTTGCGGATCGCCGAGACGAGCTGCGCCGCTGCGCTGTCCTTGGTAAGGTAGCCGGCCGCCCCGGCGCGGATCGCTCGCACCGCATACTGCTGCTCCTGGTGCATGCTGAGCACCAGCACGCGCAACCTGGGCTTCTCGGCGTGCACCTGCTTGACGAGTTCGATTCCGCTTCGGCCCGGCATCGACATGTCGAGCAGCAGCACCTCGAAATCGAGCGCGCGCACGCGCTCGAGCACCTCGCGCCCGTTCTGCGCCTCGCCGACCACGGCCAGGTCCGCCGCCGCCGAAAGCAGCTGCTTCAGGCCTTCCCGGACGATGGTGTGGTCGTCGGCGATGACGATGCGGATCATGCTCTGGAAGCGTCCGGTTCGAGGGGGATCCGCACCGACACCGTCGTGCCCTGACCGGGCTCGCTCGCGACGCTCGTTTCCCCGCCCAGGAGCAACGTGCGCTCGCGCAAGCCGAGCAGGCCGAAGGTCTTGCGCGCGCGCGCCTCGGCCGGGCGGAATCCGCGCCCGTCGTCCCGGACGGTGAGCAGCAGGGTGCCGCCGGCGCGCTCGAGCGTGACCTCCACCCGGGTCGCCTTGGCGTGGCGTGCGACGTTGGTGAGCGATTCCTGGAGGATCCGGTACAGCGCGCTCGCGTGCGGCTCGGCGAGCTCGATGTCGGGAGGATGGATGTGCAGCGTGCAGGGGATGCCGGTGCGCTCGCTGAAGTTCTGCCCCAGCCATTCCGCCGCGGGGATCAGGCCGAGGTCGTCGAGCATCAGCGGCCGCAGGTCCGCGGATATGCGGCGCGTCGCGGCCACCGTCTCGTCGAGCTGGTTCTGCATGGCGTCGAGCTTCGCGAAAAGCGAAGGCAGGCCCGCGGGCAGGTTTCCGAGCAGCCACCCCACGTCCATCTTGAGCGCGGTCAGCGACTGGCCCAGCTCGTCGTGGATCTCGCGCGCGACGCGGCGCTGCTCCTGCTCCCTGATGCTGTGCGCGGCGGCCGAGAGCTCGCGGAGCTCCTCGCGCGATTTCCGCAGCGCTTCGTCCGCGCGGGCGCGCTCGGTCACGTCGCGCAGGATCACGGTGAGGATCTTCCCGCCGTGCTCGCCGTGCTGGGAGATCGAGGCCTCGATCGGGAACTCTTCTCCGTCCGCCCTCAATCCGAAAAGGACTCCCGGAGCGCCCATGCGCCGCGAGGTGGCGCCGGTACGGCCGAACTCCGCCACATGCGCCTGGTGCGCCCGCCGGAAGCGTTCCGGGACCAGCATGTCGAGCGGGTGCCCGAGGACGGCGGCGCGCGGCCAGCCGAACATCCTCTCGGCGGCGGGGTTGTACAGGACGATGCGCTGGGACTCGTCGGTGGAAATCACGGCGTCCATCGCCGAATCGACGATGTCGCCGACCCGCGCCCGGACGCTCTGCAGGGCGGCGTCCGAGGCCCGGCGCTCGCCCGTCTGGTGGTAGAACAGGACGATGGCGAGCAGCATGACCAGGGCGCCGAGAACCGTGGCTGCGGCGTACATCTCGTGCCGGTAGAAGCCGGACAGGCCGGCGACGAGAGCGGCCAGGACCGTGAAGACTCCGACGGCGAGCACCGCCCCGAATAGGGTCAGCGGATTGCCGGCCTCCGACCGGCCGTCGCTTTCGTGCACGCTGTCGTCGGGCGCTCTCATTTGGGTTTGACCCACGTCAAACCGTTCCGCCGTGCCGGTTCCATAGTGGCACATGGGCGCAATATCCATCCGCCGGGACGAGGCGCGACCGGGGCCGCACAGCCTCGTCGTCGACCCCGGGCTGATCCGCAAATATGCGGGCAACGGGCCGCGCTACACCTCGTATCCGACGGCGGACCGGTTCGTCGAGGCTTTCGATGCGGCGGCGTACGGACATTGGCTGGAGAATCGCAATGTCGGGGGGGCGATTAGACCGCTCGCATTATACGTACACCTGCCGTTCTGCGACACGATCTGCTACTACTGCGCCTGCAACAAGGTCATCACCCGGGATCACGGGCGCTCGGCCCGGTACCTGAAATATCTGCGGCGCGAGATCAGCCTGGTGGCGGGGCGGCTCGGCGAGGACCGGCAGATCGCGCAGATGCACTGGGGCGGGGGCACTCCCACCTTCCTCCGCGAGGAGGAGCTCGCGGACCTGATGCGCATGCTCCGCGCCGAGTTCAGGCTCGACCCGGCGGGCGAATACGCGATCGAGGTCGATCCCCGCAAGGTCGGCCCGGACAAGGTCGCGCTGCTGGCGCAGCTGGGATTCAACCGGATCAGCCTCGGCGTCCAGGATTTCGACCCGGAAGTGCAGAAGGCCGTGCACAGGATCCAGCCGGTCGACGAGACCCTGCAGGTCGTACTCGCCGCGCGGCGCAACGCCTTCCGGTCCGTGAACATCGACCTGATCTACGGCCTGCCCAAGCAGAGCGTGGAGACTTTCGCGCGCACGCTCGAGACGGTGATCGCCTGCGCCCCGGACCGGATCGCGCTCTACTCCTACGCGCACCTGCCCTCGGTGTTCAAGCCTCAGCGCCGCATCGCGGAGGTCGACCTGCCCGCGCCCGAAGCGAAGCTCGAGATCCTGGCGCGCTCGATCGAGCGCCTGCAGGCCACGGGCTACGTCTACATCGGCATGGACCATTTCGCCAAGCCCGGGGACGATCTCGCCGTCGCGCAGCGCCAGGGGAGGCTGACGCGGAATTTCCAGGGCTACTCGAGCGCCGGGGACAGCGACATCGTCGCCCTGGGGGCGTCGGCAATCAGCAAGATCGGGCCGGTGTACGCGCAGAACCTGAAGACGCTCGAGGAGTACTACGGACGCCTCGAGGACGGCGAGATCCCGGTCATGCGGGGGATCGAGCTGTCTCCGGACGATCTCGCGCGGCGCACGGTGATCCAGGCCCTGGCGTGCCATTTCGCCGTGTCGAAGGAGGCGGTCTCGATCGCCCACCTGATCGATTTCGAGGACTACTTCGCGGTCGAGCTGGCCGATCTGAAAGAGATGGAGCGCGAAGGCCTGGTCGAGCTCGACAACGAGTGGATCACGGTGACGGGGAAGGGGCGGCTCCTGGTGCGCGCGGTGTGCGCGGTATTCGACCGCTACCTGCGCGCGGACCGCGGCCGCGGCGCCTACTCGAAGCTCATATGAGCGGGACTGCGCCCGGACGCCGATCCGGCCGCTAGGGGCGAGCGAGCAGCGAGCGCGCCGTCGCGCGCACGATCTGCGCGTTGTTCCAGCGCGGCTTCCAGCCGAGCGCCAGGCTCTCGCGGGTGTCGAGCACCTGGCCGTGGCGCAGGAGGAGCAGCTGCTCGGCTGCGAGCAGGCGGTAGCCGCTCGCGGCGGAGATCAGCTCTACCGGGACGAGGGGAACCCGGAAGCGCCGCACGCGATCGACCCCGAGCTCCTCGCCGATCGCGTCCGCCCACTGGCCTATCGAGAGCGGCTCGGGGCTCGCTGCGTTGAAAATGCCCGCCGCCTTGTGTGCGACGATGCGCACGAGCAGGCTCGCCGCGTCCTCGACGTGCACCATGTGCGTCGGCCGCGAGCCCTCGCCCGGGAACACCACGGCGCCGAAGCGCGCGATCGACCGCGCGAACGGCCCGAACAGCCCGCCGCGCCCGGGCCCGGCGACGATGCACGGGACCATGAGCGATGTCCGGTTCGGGAGCGAGCGCACCGCCTCCCAGGCGGCGAGCTTGGAGGCCGAGTAGACGCCCTGGCCCCGCATCGGAGATTTCGTCGAGCAGATCGCGCCGCCGGCCACCCGGTACATCATGCTTGTCCCGACGTAGACGAAGTGCGCGGGCGTGCCCGCGTAGCGCTTCGCGAGATTCGCGGTGGCCCGCACGTTGTTGCCGTCGAAATACGCGCGGCGGAAGAGGAGCGGGAGATCCGGAGAGAGATACTGCACGCCTGCGTTGTGCACTACCGCGTCGACTTCGGGCAGGGTCGTGCCGAATTCCGGATTCGAGAGATCACCACGGAGGTCGACCTTACCGGCGCGGTCGGTGGCAATCGTCTCGATGCCCTCGGAGCGCAGCTGGCGAAGGCACTCCCGGCCGAGAAACCCCGCCGCGCCGGTGACGAGTGCCCTCACTCCGGGCGGAACTTCGTCTCGGGTTTCACGCCTTTCTTCTTCTGCTTCCCGCTGATCTCGCCGTTCTCGAGGTAGCGGCCTTCCACCGCGCGCTTCGCCGCCTCGTCCCAGGCGGGCAGCCAGTCCCCCAGCGAATACCCGAACCAGGGCGACTGCGGGCGCAGCTTCGGCAAGCCCAGCTCCTCCCAGATCCTCTTCGCGCGCTCCATGTATTCCTTCTTGGGCAGCGCGAGCGGCGGCATGTCGCCCTTCATGGTCGCGTCGATGAGCAGGGTCGAGTCTTCCTCGCTGCCGTGCTCGCGCTTGGGGCCGTGGCCCTGCCCGCGATGGGCAAGCGTCTCCACGTCCTCGAGCGGATTCATGCGGTAGGCCATCGACCACAGCAATGCGTCGCCGTTGTCCGGGTCGATGTCGTCGGTCACCGCGATGGTGATCTTGCCCATGTCGCCCTTGAAGAACGCGGAGCCGCGGAGCGCGCGCCACACCTCGGTGCGCGGCATGCCCTTCTCGCAGCCGAGCACCGTGACGCGCAGGAGTCCCGTGAGCGGCTCGTGCAGGGAGACGCGCTTCACGCCGCGGATGCCGAGCGCCTCGCGCAGGTGCGAGAGGAACAGGGGCTCGTAGGCGACGCGCTTGATCACGCTCGACTCCGAGGGCGCGACCTGGCTGATGTAGGACGGGATCACCGGGCTCCTGCGGTGCGTGATCGCGGTGACCCGCATCGGCATGTTGTATTCCTCGAGCGCGACGTGGCCGTGCGACTCGCCGAACGGCGCCTCGGGCTCGCAGTGCTCGGTGTCGATCAGCCCCTCGATGACCACTTCCGCCTCGG
>DATEGT010000091.1:0-4679 GCA_035280025.1 Burkholderiales bacterium
TCGGGGTTGCCCCCTTTCGCGTTCGACTTGCATGTGTAAGGCATGCCGCCAGCGTTCAATCTGAGCCAGGATCAAACTCTTCAATTCAAATTTGACCTGATCAATCGCTATGCGATTGCGCGAGCCCTGCGTTTGACCGCAAAGCCCGCTAACTCACTCAAAGTCATTGCAAAGGTTTTGAAAAAACCTTGCTAGACCTATGGTGTGAGCTTGGTTAAAGCTTTGTGCAACGCCTGCGCGCTTGCGCGCGTTCGGCGTCGCTGGCTTCACCCAGCGCCCACACCTATCGGCTGTTCGATTTGTTAAAGAGCACCCCGGGCGGGGTTCCGAACCGGACCGAACTCCGCGCCTTCTGGAGTTGGTTGCGGGGATAGGATTTGAACCTATGACCTTCGGGTTATGAGCCCGACGAGCTGCCAGACTGCTCCACCCCGCGCCCGGTACAGAAGCGGAATTATAGCGGCCGCATCGAAGGACTGTCAAACCTTTTCGCACTGCAACATGCGTGAGCGCGCTTCACTCGCATCTCCCCTTTTCGTCCGGGCGCCAGGGATTGCTGAAAGTGCTGAGCGACTCGAGAAACACCACCAAGTCGGTCTGCTCAGCCGCGGTGAGATGCAGCGGCCTGAGCTCCCCGGGACCGCCGGTCTCGGAGTAATGGCGCACGACACCGGCGAGCCTTTCGATCTCGCCGTGGTGGCCGTACGGAGCGGTGAGCAGCATGTGCCGCAAGGTCGGGACCTTGAACGCGCCGGGCTCGCCTCCTTCGCTCAGGACGCGGCGCGTGCCCTCGGCGGAGGAGCGTGCCGGGTCGTCGTTGTACGCTCCGAGCAGATTGAAGCGGCTCTCGCGCAGGCGCCCGACGCCTTCGCTTCGCCCCGCGTCGGCCCGCTTGCCCAGCGCCGAGAATCCGTTCACGTGGAACTCCCCGTCGCTGAAATTCGGCCCGGAGTGGCAACGGTCGCAGCCGCCTTTCCCGATGAAGATCTTGAGCCCGCGCTGCGCCGCCTCGGAGTAACGCCAGGGCGCGACGCGCTCGCCGCGCGCGAGCGCGTCGCGGAATTGATCGAAGGGCGTCAAAGGGCTCTCCAGCGTTTCTTCGAACGCGGCGAGCGCCTTGCCGACGTCGACGAGCAGCCGCTCGTCCTCGCTCGCCGCCGGAGCCTGGCCGAACGCCTTGCGGTAGCGGCACGCGAGGTCCCCGTCGTTGCGCACCAGATCGGCGACCTGGCTCGGGCTCGCCCCCAGCTCGCGGGGATCGAGGATCGGGCGGATGCTCTGCGACCACAGGCTGTCTGACGCGCCGTCCCAGCCGAACCAGCGGCCGAGCCTGATGTTCATGAGCGTCGGCGTGTTGCGATCCACTTCGGCCGCGGCCTCGCCCCGCGTCCGGTTGTCCGTCCAGTTGCGCTCCGGCAGATGGCAGGTCCCGCACGAGAACTTCCCGGAGGCGGACAGGCGCTCGTCGAAGAACAGCCGCTCGCCGAGTTCCACCGCTTCGCGCTTGCCGGATACCCGGTTGCTGGGATCGACGCTTGCGGCGGCCGGCCAGGGGCCGTGCGCGAGGATCGCGCGGACCTCGCTCTCGGTGAACGAGGGCGCGTCCTCCGCGGCCGCTGGGGACCCGGGCAGGGCCGCAAGCGCGCACCACAGGACGATCCCCGCCCTCATGCTCTCTCCGTCTCCACGCTGCGCGGCTGCCAGACCATGAGGCGCTTCTCGATCACGCCCACCCCCCAATCGAGCAGCAGGGCGAACGCGGTCAGCAGGATCACGCCGGCGACCACCGTATTCATGTCGAAGAATCCCTCGGCCTGGAGGATGAGATAGCCGACTCCCCTCGCGGATCCGAGATACTCCCCGACCACCGCGCCGACGAAAGCGAGCCCGACCGAGTTGTGCAGGCTCGCGAACACCCAGCTCATCGCGCTCGGCACGTACACGTGCCGCAACAGCTGCCGCGGGCTCGCTCCGAGCATGCGCGCGTTGGCGAGCACCACCGGGCTCACTTCCCGCACGCCCTGGTAGACGTTGAAGAAAACGATGAAGAACACCAGGGTGACCCCCAGGGCCACCTTCGAGGCGATGTCCAGGCCGAACCACACGAAGAAGATCGGCGCCAGGATCACGCGCGGCATGGCGTTGGTGGCCTTGATGTAGGGATCGAGGAGCGCGGAGGCCGCAGGCGCGAGCGCGAGCCACAAGCCGACGAGCACCCCCAGCACGGTGCCGATGGCGAACGCGAGCAGCGTCTCGACCAGGGTCACCCAGAGATGCACGTAGATCTCGCCGCTCGCGAACCAGCGCCACAGGCGCTCGAGCACTTTCAGGGGCTCGCCGAAGAAAAACGCGGCCTGGTTGGGCTCGGCGAAATAGATCGGCGGAAGCAGCGTCGGGCTGGTCAGCACGTACCACGCCACGAGCAGCGAGCCCAGCAGGAATCCCTGCCGGAACCGCAGCCCCAGGCGGCTCCTCCCTCCCCTATTGTCTCTGCTGGCGCTCATAGCCCTTGAGCACCTCCTCCTTCATCGCGTGCCAGATCTTCCCGTGGATCTCGATGAATCGCTGCGCAAGCCGTATCTCGGCGACATCGCGGGGGCGAGGCAGGTCGATCGGGTAGTCTCCGATCGGATGCGACTCCGGCCCGGCCGAGAGCACCACGACGCGGTCGGAGAGCGAGATCGCCTCCTCCAGATCGTGGGTGATGAACACCACCGACTTGCGGTCCGCTCCCCACAGCTCGAGGAGCTCGTTCTCCATCAGCTGGCGCGTCTGGATGTCGAGCGCGGAGAAGGGCTCATCCATCAGCAGGATCTGCGGGTTCAGGATCAGCATCTGCGCGAGCGCCACCCGCTTGCGCATCCCGCCGGAGAGCTGGTGCGGGAAGCGTTTCTCGAATCCGGAGAGACCGACGCGCTTCAGCCAGTCGCGGCCGAGCGACAGCGCCTCCTCGCGGCCGGCGCCGCGGAAATCCAGCCCGGCGATGACGTTCTCCAGGGTGTTGCGCCAAGGCATCAGGGCCTCGGCCTGGAACATGTAACCCGCCCTCGCGTTGATCCCCTGGAGCGGCTCCCCGAACACGGCAACCGATCCCGACGACGGACGCAGCAGCCCGGCGGCGACATTGAGCAGGGTCGACTTGCCGCAGCCCGTCGGGCCGACCACCGAGACGAACTCGCCCTTGGCGACGCGCAGGGTCGCGCCGCGCAGCGCCGTATAGCGCTGAGACGCGTCCTCGCGCGCGGCGAAAGTGCAGTCGATGCTCTCCAGCGCGAGCGCCGCGGTCATGAGCGTCTTGTCATTCCGAGCGCAGCGAGGAATCTACTTCTCAAACGCGAGATCCCTCGTCGCACAGGACGCTCCTCGGGATGACCGCACATTCGCGCGGTCACTTGTATTTGGCGTTCGCTCTCTTGACGAACTCGTTCGTGTAGGTGAGCTCGAGCTTGATGTCCTTCGCCTTCACCTCCGGATTGAACGACGGGATCACTTTCAGCGCGGTCTTCGCGCCGGCGTCCGAGATCGTGCCGTCGGTCGAGATCGCCTCTTTCACCTTGTTGAAGGAGAACAGATACAGCGCGGGATCCCCGAGCACGTACGACTCGGGCACCGTGCGCAGCACGTCCTGCGGCGACGCCGTGTGGATCCACTTGTCGGCGCGCACGATGGCGTTCGTCATCGCCTGCACGGTGTGCGGGTTCTTCTTGATGAAATCGACCGGCGCGTACAGGCAGCCCGCGGGCATCGGTCCGCCCAGCACCTGCTCGGTGCCCTTGAGCGTGCGCGTGTCGGCGATGATCTTCACGTCGCCGTCCTGCTCGAGCTTGGTCATCACGGGATCGGTGTTGGACACCGCGTCGATCTGCCCGCTCTTCAGCGCCGCGATCGCCGTCGCCCCCAGGCCCACGCCGACCACCGAGATATCGGAGGGCTTGAGGCCGTCGCGGGAGATGAAGTAGTTGACGATCATATGGGTGCTCGAGCCGGGCGCGGATACGCCGACCTTCAGGCCCTTCAGATCCTTCGGGGACTTGTAGGTCCTGGCGCGCGCGGTGGCGAGCCCGATGGCGATCTGCGGAGCCCGCCCCTGCTGCACGAAACACTGCAGGTACTGGCCCTTCGCCTGCATGTTGAGCGTGTGCTCGTACGCGCCGGACACCACGTCGGCGCTGCCTCCGACCACGGCCCTCAGCGCCTGCGAGCCGCCGGCGAAGTCGGCGATGTTGAGGGTCAGCCCCTCGTCCTTGAAGTAGCCGAGTTGCTCGGCGATCGTGAGGGGCAGGTAGTACAGCGACGCCTTGCCGCCGACGGCCACCCGGACCTCCTTCTTCTCCAGGCCTTGCGCGTTCGCGAACACCGGCAACGCCACTAGGCCCAGCGTCACAACGTATCTAAGAAATAACATTAGAAACCTCCTTTAATATAATGATTATACTTGCCAATATAGTTTTTATAAGACGGCCACCCACGCCGCCGCATGCTCACACGCGGGACTCCCCCTGTCAATGCGCTAGAACAAGGATCCCTGGCGCCCAGGAGCTCGCCGGAACTTGGCCGTGTCCACGTGGTAGCGCTTGTCCGCGTTCAGCCCCAGCCGGCGGCAGGCCACGTCGAAGCGCTTCCGAAGCAGCTCCGCGTACTGCCCCTCGCCTTTCATCCGGCTGCCGAACTCCGGATCG
>DATEGT010000092.1:0-10026 GCA_035280025.1 Burkholderiales bacterium
CGCCATGTGGACCTGGATCTTGCCGTTGATGCCCAGCCAGTAGCCGGGAAACGGGAAATCGGGCCGCGGCATCACCTCGAAGCCGAGCACCTTGCAGTAGAAGTCCTTGGTCCGCTCGAGGTCGTTGGCGCGGATCAGATAGTGGTTGAGCTCGGTGACGGGCATGACGCGCTCCTGACGCGGGATCCGGCACATTATGCCAAAGAACGAAGTACACTTTGCGCTCCCGGAAATCCGCCACAGGAGATACCGACGTGGGCAAGATGATCGAACTGACCGCCGGCGACGGCCACAAGCTCGCCGCCTGGCGCGCCGAGCCCAAGGGCAAGGCGCGCGGCGCGCTGATCGTGGTGCAGGAGATCTTCGGCGTCAACAGCCACATCAGGAGCGTCGCCGACGGCTATGCCGCCGACGGCTACCTCGCGATTGCGCCGGCTTTCTTCGACCGCGTCGAGCGCGGCCTGGACATCGGCTACGCGCCGGCCGACATGGAACGCGGCCGCGCCTTCATCCCCAAGATGCAGTGGGACAAGGTGATCCTGGACGCGGCCGCGGCGCTTTCCGACGTGAAGTCCGCGGGCAAAGCCGGGATCGTCGGCTACTGCTGGGGCGGCACCGTGTCATGGATGAGCGCCTCGCGCCTGCCGGGCCTCTCGGCCGCGGTGACCTACTACGGCGGCGGCATCACCGCCAACTCCGCGGAGAAGCCCAGGTGCCCGGTGATGAGCCACTGGGGCGAGACCGACCACGCGATCCCGATCGACGGGGTCAAGAAGTTCCTCGGCGAGCACCCCGAAGTGACTTCCTTCGTCTATCCCGCGGGCCACGGCTTCAACTGCGACCAGCGCGGCTCCTATCACGCCGACAGCGCCAAGCTCGCGCGCTCGCGCACGCTCGAGTTCCTGAGGAAGAACGTCGGCTAGCGCCGCTTCGCCTTCTTCGCGCCCCGGCCGGGGAGGACCCCCGCCTCCTCGAGCTCGCGCATCGATTCGACGGTGAACTCGGCGCTCGGCGCGTCGCCCCCGATCACGAACATCAGGATCGAGGTCCTGTTCTTCGGCCCCTTGGTGACGTTCATGAAGCGCCGCGACGCGCCCGGCGGAAACGAGATGAGGTCGAGCGGCTTGAGATCCACGTGCTCGAGCCCGCCGCGCTCGTTCTCCCAGCTCGCGCGCCAGGTGCCGGTCATGCAGATGAAGGTCTCGTTGGTGTCGTGGTTGTGCAGCATCGGGCCCTTGCCCGGCACCGCCTTGCAGTACCCCAGGTTGAAGCCCTCGGAGATCTTGATCGCCGCGAGGCGCGCGGCGATGTCTCCGACCGGCGATTGCTTGCCGTTCGCCTCGACCTTGGGCGGCTGGAAGCCGATGACGTTGTAGAGGACGCGCTCGCAGCCCGGCATCTTCGAGTCGGGCAGGCCGCCGTCGGAGCCCTTCAGCTTCTTGAAGCGCGCGACGCGCTTCATCATTTCCTTCCGGGAAATGCCGCGGCGCGGCAGCGTCTCGTGGAATTCCATGGGGCTCTCCTTCGTCGCGAAACTATGCTTCATAATACCCACGGAGGAGAAGCGATGAAAGCACCGCGGTTCGCCTACGCGCGGCCGGCATCGATCGCAGAAGCGCTCGCGCTGCTCGACAGGCACAAGGACGATGCACGCGTGCTCGCGGGCGGCCAGAGCCTGGTGCCGATGCTCAATTTCCGCGTCGCCGCGCCCAAGGTGCTGGTCGACATCAACCGCATCGCCGCGCTCTCCGGCATCGAGGTCACGAAGACCCACGTGCGTATCGGAGCGACGACCCGTCACGCCGAGCTCGAGCGCTCGCCCGAGGTCGCGAAGCATCTGCCGCTCGTCGCCGCGGCCGTGCCTCACATCGCGCACCCCGCGATCCGCAACCGCGGCACCTTCGGCGGCAGCTGCGCGCTCGCCGATCCGGCAGCCGAGCTGCCCGCCTGCGCGCTCGCGCTCGGCGCAACCTTCGTCGTCGCCGGCAAGAAAGGCGAGCGCCGTGTCGCCGCCGGGGATTTCTTCAAGGGACTCTACTCGACGGCGCTGAAGGCCGGCGAGCTGCTCGTCGCCGCCGAGTTCCCTCTGCCCAAGCCCGCAGACAAATCCGCGTTCGGCGAGCTCGCCCGGCGCCACGGCGACTACGCCATGGTGGGCATCGCCGCGCACGGATCGAAGCGGGATATCCGCGCGGCCTTCTTCGGCGTCGGCGATCGGCCCGCGGTCGTGTCGGCGGATTCCGCCGACGGCATTCTCTCGAAGCTCGAATCGGAGCTGGAGCCTCGCGCCGACCTCCACGCGTCCGCCGCGACCAAGCTGCACCTCGCGAGAGTGCTCGCCGGGCGCGTGCTGAACGGGTTGGCCGCATGAACGCGCCGGCCGAGACCCTCGAGGTCGAGCTGACGGTCAACGGGGAGCGCGTCAAGCGCTCGGTGCCTGCTCGCATGAACCTCGCCGACTTCCTCCGGACCGGGCTCGAGCTCACCGGCACGCACGTCGGCTGCGAGCACGGCGTGTGCGGCGCCTGCACGGTGCGCGTCGATGGCGAGATCGTGCGCGGCTGCCTCATGTTCGCGGCGCAGGCCGACGGCTGCACGGTCGACACGGTCGAGGGCCTGTCGGAATCCCGCGAGATCGAGGAGCTGCAGAGCGCCTTCGTCCTCACCAACGCGCTGCAGTGCGGCTTCTGCACGCCGGGAGTACTGATGGCGGCGCAGGCGCTGCTGCGCGACGTCCCGGACCCCTCGCGCGGGCAGATCCGCGAGTATCTCTCGGGCAACTACTGCCGCTGCACCGGCTACCAGGCGATCGTGGACGCGATCGAGGCAGTGGCGAAGGCCCGGTCGGGAAGATCGAAATGAGCGATTTCGACGAAACGACCGCGAAGCTCAACTTCGACGCGCCGAACAGCTACGTCGGCCGCTCGGTGACGCGCCCGAACGCGCGCCGCCTCGCGCAAGGGCGAGGCCAGTTCGTCGACGACATCGTGCTGCCGCGCATGGTGCACGTCGCCTACGCGCGCTCGCCCCACGCGCACGCGCGGATCGTCTCGATCGGGTCGAAGAGAGCGGCCGCGATGCCCGGCGTGGTGCGCATCGTCACCGGCGCGGAGATCGCGATGGTGGTGAAGCCCTACGTGGGCGTGCTCACGCACCTCGCGGGCATGCGCTCGGCTCCTCAATACCCGCTCGCGGTCGACGTCGCGCGCTGGCAGGGCGAGCCGGTGGTGGCGGCCGTGGCCGCTTCGCGCGCCGAGGCCGAGGACGCCGCCGAGGCCGTCGAGATCGAGTACGAGGAGCTGCCCGCGGCGCTCGACGCCGAGCGCGCGCTCGATCCCTCCGAGCCCAGGATCCACAAGGAATTCGACAGCAACCTGTGCTTCCAGAAGACCGTCGACACGGGCGCGGTCGACGCGGCGATGAATTCGGCGCATCTCGTCGTCGAGGACACGATCCATTTCGGCCGCCACACCGGCGTCACCATGGAGCCGCGCGCGATCCTCGCCGACTACAACCGCGCCGACGAGTCGATGACCGTCTACCACTGCGGCCAGTCGCCGCACATGATGCAGGGGATCATCGCGAGCCGCCTGTCGCTCGACGAGCACCGCGTGCGGATCGTCGTGCGCGACGTCGGCGGCTCCTTCGGGATCAAGATCCACACCTACGGCGACGAGATCGCCGCCTGCGCGCTCTCGCTCATGCTCAACCGCCCGGTGAAGTTCGCCGCCGACCGCTACGAGTCCTTCCTCTCCGACATCCACGCGCGCGACCACCGCGTGCGCGCGAAGCTCGCGGTCGACCGCGAAGGGAACATGCTGGCGCTCGAGATCGACGACCTCACCGGCGTCGGTCCGTACTCGATGTTCCCGCGCTCCTCGGGCGTGGAGTGCAACCAGATCCTCAACCTCACCGGCGGGCCGTACAAGCACAAGGAGTACCGCGCCAAGGGGACGGTCGTGTTCCAGAACAAGAACATGATGTGCCAGTACCGGGCGGTGGGCCACCCGATCGCGACCGCGGTCGCCGAGCACATGGTCGATCTCGCCGCGTCGAAGCTCGGCATCGATCCCGCCGAGATGAGAAAGAAAAACCTGATCCCGGACGACGCTTACCCGTACAAATCGGCCGCGGGGATGCGCTTCGAGGCGCTGTCGCATCACCAGTGCATGGACAAGCTCCTGGAGCTCATGAACTACGAAGGGCTGCGGCGCGAGCAGGCCGAGCTGCGGAAGAAAGGCATCCACCGTGGCATCGGCCTCTCGTCCTTCATCGAGGTCACCAATCCGAGCCCCATGTTCTACGGCGTCGGCGGCGCGCGGATCGCCGCGCAGGACGGCTGCACCATCAAGCTCGACGCGAACGGCTCGATCGTGGCGGCGACCGGCGTCACCGAGCAGGGCCAGGGCACCGAGACCATCATGGCGCAGATCGCCGCGACCGCGCTCGGCGTCGAGATGAGCTGCGTCAAGGTGCTCACGGGGGACACCGACAAGGTGCCCTACGGCGGCGGCACCTGGGCGTCGCGCGCGGCGGGCATCGGCGGCGAGGCGGTGCTGCAGGCGAGCCTCGCATTGAAGAAGAACATCCTCGAAGTCGGCGCGGTGATCCTGAAGACCGCCGCCTCCGAGCTCGACATCGTCGACGGCAGGGTGGTGAAGAAGGGGACCGAGCAGGGCCTCACGCTCGCCGAGCTCGCGCGCATCTGCTACTACCGGGGGAACGAGCTGCCGGTCGACTTCCAGCCGGAGCTGGTGGTCACGCGCCACTACCGCGTGAAGGACTACGCCTTCGTCTTCAGCAACGGAGCGCAGGGGTGCTGGCTCGAAGTCGACCCGGACACCGGCTTCGTGAAGCTGCTGAAGATGTGGTGCGTCGACGACTGCGGGCGCGTCATCAACCCGAAGCTCGTCGACGAGCAGGCGCGCGGCGGCATCGTCCAGGGGATCGGCGGCGCGCTCTACGAGCACTGCCTCTACGACGAGCGCGGGCAGCTCCTCAACGCGACCATGGCCGACTACCTCGTGCCGATGGCGGCGGAGATGCCCGACATCGTCTGCGCGCACGTCGAGACGCCGACCAAGACCTCGGTGCTCGGCGCCAAGGGCGCGGGCGAGGCCGGGACGGGCGGCGCGCCGGGCGCGATCATGAACGCCGTGAACGACGCGCTGCGGCCGCTCGGCGCGAAAGTCGCGCAGCAGCCGATCACGCCCGAGGTGGTGCTGCGGGCGCTCGGGAAGGTCAGATAGGAGAAACTGTGGGATGAAGAACGCGCTCGCTGCTCTCGTCGTCGCTTTTTCGCTGCTCGGCTGCGCTCAAGCTCCGACCCGCGCGCCCTCCGGCGGCTTCCAGGTCGACACCTCCTGGCCCAAGCCGCTGCCCAACAACTGGATCCTCGGCCAGGTCGCCGGGATCGCGATCGACGCGCGCGACCACGTGTGGATCATCCAGCGTCCGAAGACGCTCTTCGACGAGGAGAAGGGCGCGGCTGTCAATCCGCCGCGCGCGAAGTGCTGCGTGCCTGCGCCCGCGGTGCTCGAGTTCGACACCGACGGAAGCGTGCTCCAGGCATGGGGCGGTCCGGGGCAGGGCTACCAATGGCCGGAGAACGAGCACGGCATCTACGTCGACCCTCGGGGCGACGTCTGGATCGGCGGCAACGATCCCAAGGACAATCAGATCCTCAAGTTCACGCCGGACGGCAAGTTCCTGATGCAGATCGGCCACGCCGGCACGAGCGAGGGCAGCAACTCGAGGACCCAGCTCGGCCGCCCCGCGCACATGCAGATCGACGCGCAGGCGAACGAGCTCTACGTCGCCGACGGCTACGGCAACAAGCGCGTCATCGTGCTCGACGCCGCGACCGGCGCGTACAAGCGGCACTGGGGCGCCTACGGCAAGCCGCCGAGCGACGAGAAGCTGCCGGTGCACGAGCCCCAGTCGCCGCAGTTCGCGAATCCGGTGCACTGCGTGCGCCTGTCGAAGGACGGCCTCGTCTATGTCTGCGACCGCGCCAACAACCGGGTGCAGGTGTTCAGGAAAGACGGAACGTTCGTGAAGCAGTTCGTTTTCGAGGAGAGGACGCTCGGCTCGGGCTCCGCCTGGGACCTAGTGCTCTCGACCGACCCGGAGCAGAAATACTTCTACCTCGCGGACGGCACCAACGACGAGGTGCGCACCGTCGAGCGCGGCTCCGGGAAAGTGGTCGCGAGCTTCGGCCGCCCGGGCCGCTACGCGGGCGAGTTCCTCTACGTGCACAACATCGGGATCGACTCCAGGGGAAACCTCTACACCTCCGAGGTCATGAGCGGCAAGCGCGTGCAGAAGTTCAGGCCCTCCGGCGACCGCTAGCCGCCCGCCGCAGGATCTATCGCGCCGCCTGCAGCGGGCGCGCGAGCCGCCGCACGCCGAGCAGCACCAGCACCCCGACCACGGTCGCGCCCAGTTGCCAGTCCAGCCTCGGCACGATGGTGCCCATGGCGCAGGCGAACAACAACGCGCGCAGCGGCCAGCCAATCGTGCGCCGCCCTAGCAGCCCGTGCAGGGCGAACGACGCGAAGGTCACCAGCGCTACGCCGAAAAAGAGCGCCACCACGATGTTGGCTGCTCCGCCTTCCATGTTGAGCCCGGGATTGAACAGGAAGTAGAAAGGCAGCACGAAACCGCCGACCGCGAGCTTCATCGCGTAGGGTCCCAGGGCCATCGGGTTCGCGCCCGCGATGGCGCCCGCGGCGAAATTGGCCACCGCCACCGGCGGCGTGATTGCCGACAGGCAGGCGAAGTAAAGTATGAAAAGGTGCACCTGCATCTCGGGCAGGTTGAAATGCTGGCGCAGCACCGGCGCGAGCAAAGCGGCCCCCGTGACATACACGGCCGGCGTCGGCATGCCCATCCCCAGTAGGACCAGGAAGACCGCCGCCATCACCAGCGTGGGAACGAGCAGTCCGCCCGAAACCGTGTTGATGAGCAGGGTGAATTTGCCGGCGAGCGCGCTGATCTCGATCGCGCCGATGACCACTCCCGCCGCCGCCACCGCGCCCACCAGCGGCACCAGCTGCGTTATGGTGTGGGTGCAGCATTCGACGAAGCGGCGCGGCCCGATGGCGCTCTCGCGCGAAAACCACGACAGCACGATCACCGCCGCGGTCGATCCGGCCGCGACGTAGACGGGCGTGTAGCCCATGACGAGGAGTCCGATCAGCGAGCCGAGGGGCAGCAGGTGCCGCCAGCCGTTTGCGACCGCCCTGGGGAGGCTCACGATCTGCTCTTCGGGCATGCGCGGCTCGTCGTTCCGCACCGCCTCGTTGTGGACGAGGATGTAGATCGCGACGTAGTAGAGGATCGCGGGCAGCACCGAGGCCCAGGCGATTCTCGCGTAGGGAATGTTGGTGAGGTCCGACATGATGAAGGCCACCGCTCCCATTACAGGCGGAAGCATCGCCCCGCCGCTCGACGCGGTCGCCTCGATCGCGCCCGCGCGCGCGGCCGGGATGCCCGCCCGCTTCATGATCGGGATGGTGAGGGGCCCCGTGGTGGCGACGTCGGCGGTCGGGCTCCCCGAGACCGAGCCGTAGAGCGCGCTCGCGGTCACGCAGGCCTTGGCCGCACCGCCAGTCATGCGCCCCGTGACGGCGCCCGCCAGCTCGAAGAACAGCTGCCCGCCGCCCGCCTTCTCGTAAAAGTTGCCGAAGAGCACGAACAGGAACGCGTAGGTCGCGGCGACTTCGAGCGGCGCGCCGAAGATGCCGTTCTCCTGGACCGTCATCATCTCGATGAAGTAGGGCACGCCGAAGTTGTCGTGCCGCAGCGGCCCTGGCATCCAGTGGCCGAAGAAAGTGAAGAGGAGCAGCACGATCACGAGCGAGGTGAGGCCCCAGCCGGTGCAGCGCCGGCACAGCTCGAGCACGACGAGGAGCAGCGTGAAGCCGACCACGACGTCGGCCACCGTCGGCTGCGAGAATCCGCGGCTCCAGTTGAGGAACCTGTCGTTCAGGAAGATGTAGTACAGCGCGACCGCGAGCGCAACGGCCGCGAGAGCGACGTCGGCCCGGTCGAGCGTCTTGCGCTCCTGGTTGGCCGTGGTCGTCAGGAACGCGATCGGGAAGGTGATCGCGATGAAGATCGAGATGTCCAGATGGTATTGGCTGGAGAACGCCCGCGACCACGTCGCGAACATGTCGACCGATGCGTGGGGAATTCCGGCGGCGGCGAGCTGCGCCGCCGCCCACAGGGCGCAGTCCCCGACGATGGTGGCGAGCGCTCCTACCCAGAGCACGTAGAGCGCCGCGGCGACCGAGCCCGCCTGGATGAGCACAGCCCAGGCGCCGGACGGACGGTGGCGCCGACCCTCGCGCAGCAGGCGCCAGAAGCGCCGCGCGGGGGATTGCGGAGCGCCTGCGACCGCCTCCGTCATGTCGCTCGGCGGCGGGCTACTTCACGAGCCCCTTCTCCCGGTAGTAGCGCAGCGCCCCCGGGTGGTACGGAAGGTTGGCCGGGTTGCGCGCCATTCCCGCGGTGGCGAACACCTTGAGCGAGCCGCCGATCTTCTGCACGCGGTCCTCGCCCTCGGCGATCGCCTTGACGTACTTGTACACGGTCTCCTCGGATACGTGCGCCCCGGCAAGCAGCGACACCCACATCTGGACTGTCGGATAGTCCTTCTCCATGAAGGGATAGGTTCCCTTCGGCACCATGCCGAGCTTGAAGTTGAACGCGTCGGCGGCGTGCCGGACCTTCGCCGGGTCGCCGTCGATCCAGAGGAGCGGCCGCTTGCCGGAGACGTCCTTCACCAGCGCGTCGCCGAGATTGCGCGCGTTCATGAAGACGTCGGCCTTGCCGTCGGTGATCGCATCCAGGCCGATCGAGCTGTTGCCGAGGACGTAGCTGCCGCCCCATTTCTGGATATCGTCGATCGTGAATCCGAAGGCCTTCATCACCTCGTACGGTCCGCCGATGGTCGTCTGCGGATTGTCCGGGCGGTTGATGGCGAGGCGCATCTTCGGCTTCTTCGCCGCGATGTCGGCCCAGCTCCTGACCCCGTTCGCGTCCGCCCATTCCTTCGTCATGAGGAAATGGATGAACTGGTTGTCGTACAGCATCATCACGTAGCTGAACTTGCCCTTCAGGGGCTTCTGGTACGGAAACTTGCCCTCGTTCGCGAGCCGGATCTCGGTCCCGGTCGCCGTCGCCGTGAAGTCGGCCTGGCCGTCGGCGATCGCGAGCACGCCGCCGCCCGGCGAATTCGGCTTGAACGAGACGGCCGAGCCGGGATAGGCGTCCCGCACCACGGCGTTCAGCCCCTCGACCATGGTGCGCGGATAGCCCGAGGGCGTCGCACCGGTGACGGTCGCGTTGATCGGATTCTTGTCGTTCAGGCCGGCCAGCGCGCACATCGAGACGGCGAGCGCGGCGGCAGCCGGGATGGTGCGGCTGAGCAACGTCATGGTTCCCTCCTCAGGTCAACCAGCCGTGAGTGTACCGTCTGTTCGGCTCGCGGAGAAGCCTCAGAACAGGCGCGAGCTCGCGATTCTCGCCCCTTCCGCGAGGGCGCGCAGCTTTTCCCACGCGAGCTCCTCGGCGACCGCCCCGAAGCCGGTCGAGGTATCGAAGCCGCAGTCGGTGCCCGCGAGCACCCGGCGCGGGTCGCCCACGGCCTTCGCCGCCGCCTCGATGCGCTCGGCGACGACCTCGGGGTGCTCGACGTAGTTGGTGGTGGTGTCGATCGCGCCGGCGACGAGGTTCCAGTCGCGCGGCAGCGGAAATTTCCCGAGCGTGCGGTGCTCGTGCGCGTGGCGCGGATTGGCCATCGAGAGCACCAATGCGCCGGCCCGGGCCCGGTACAGGCGTGCCGCGATATCCTCCAGCGGCACGTCGAAGGTGTGCGGCCCTTCGTAGTTGCCCCAGCAGACGTGCAGCCGGACCCTCTCGCGCGGCACGTTCGCGAGCGCGCGGTTGATCGCCGCGACGGTGAGCTCGACGAAGCCGAGGAACTCGTCGAGAGGCCGGTCGGCGAACAGCCGGTGCCGC
>DATEGT010000093.1:0-4013 GCA_035280025.1 Burkholderiales bacterium
AACAGCACGGCGCCGCTCGTGAGCATCACCCGGCCGGGCGCTTCCCAGAAATGCGTGCGCACGCCGAGGTTGGAGTTGGAGATGGCGGCCGCGGCGTGGTGCTCGCCCGGGCCGAACGCGAGCCAGTCGAAGAGGACGGCGAGCGCGGTGACCATCAGCGCGCCGAACCAGGCCCTGAGCTTCTTGTTGCGCTCCGGCGCGAGGAGCACCGCGCCGACGAACGCGAAGGCGATTCCTCCGGTCACGCCGGCGACCGGGTCGAGCCTGACGCCGGGCTGGCTGATGTGGTCGACCGCGGCTGCCACGACGGCCAGGCCCAGGGCGATTCCCAGGAGCCCGGCGGCGACCTGCGAGCGCCGCGACGGTTTTTTCACCGGCATGGATGTTTCCCCTCTGCGAGCCTTGCATCGTCGGCCACGGCCCGCCGCGCGTCAATCGCCGGCGCGGCGCGGGCGTGCGGTTTTCCCTGCGGCGCTCTCCGGGGCTTCGAGTCCCGCGAAACCGGCGCCGGCAAGCAGGACCGGCCGCAAAGGTCCATAATGCGGCATCGAATCCCTTTGGGTCTCGGCTAGCCTCCACCCTAGCGGGCGCCGTCCCAGCCTTCTCCCACGGAAATTTGATGCCCTCGCGCGGCCGCGCCGGGGGAAATGCTTCGCGGGAGAACGTCATGCCCACCGGTTTCGTCAAATCCTTCTATCCCAAGTACGGGTACGGATTCATCCGTCCGGACGACGGCTCCAAGGACGTGTTCGTGCACAGCGGTACGGTCAAGCGCGCGGGTCTGGACTCGCTTCGCGAGAATCAGCGCATTTCCTACGACGTGAGGAGCGAGCTCGACGGCAGGCGCTCCGCGGTCGACCTGAAGGCTCTCTGATGACCAAGGAAGCGCTCATCGAGATGGAAGGCGTGGTCACGCACGAGCTTCCGGACACGCGGTTTCGCGTCACGCTCGACAACGGCCACGAGGTCATGGCGCACATGTCGGGGAAGCTGAAGAAGCACCGCATCCGCATCCTCCCCGGGGACAAGGTGACGCTCGAGCTCACGCCTTACGATCTCAGCAAGGGGCGCATCAACTTCCGCCACGACACCTACCGGCGCCCGGCGCCGCGAGCCACGTTCCGGCGCAGGCGCTAGCGGAAAAATGAGGGAGCCTCTCCTGCCCTCCTGGGCGGCCCGGGTGTCGCGCGCCGACTCGCTCGCGCTGCTGGACCGCCTGATGAACGACTGGTACGACGGCGTGAAGGCCGACCGCGGCCTGCGCGCAACGGTCGGCTTCGAGGAGAACATGGAGCGGCGCGACTGGGAGGGCGCGAAAGGGAGCATCGAACGCACCTTCGGGCGTTCCAGCCGCGAGCACCAGTCGACGCTGGACACGCTGGCGGCCGCGATCCTGTCCAAGAAGCTCCTCGGGCGCGGCCTTGCCGGTTGATGCCGACCGCCGGGCGGCGGACGAAGCCTGGCGCGGACTGAGGCGCGACTCGCGCATCCTGTGGTATCTGCTGTTCGCCAGCCTGCCGGCGACGGCCCTGCTCTCCTGGCTCCTCGGCAGCGCGGTGAAGCCGAGCCTGCTGTGGCCGCTGCTCACGTTCGCGTTCGTCGCGGCGATCGGCGTCGCGGGCCTGCGCATGGCGAGCTTCGTGTGCCCGGGCTGCGGACAGCGCTATTTCGAGAAGTGGTACTTCTTCAAGCCGCTCAGCAGCGAGTGCATGCACTGCGGCCTCAAGCGCAAGAGCGGGGTCCCGGAGGGTCCTGCCGGCAAGCCGGTCTGACGCGCGTTTCTGCTACAGTGCGCGCGTGAATCCGAAGAGGATGTTCTGGACGCTGGTGCTGGCGTCCGCCGCGATCATGGCGGTCACCGTCGGCCTGCGCCAGACGATGGGGCTGTTCGTCTCGCCGCTCAACACCTCGACGGGCCTCGGGATCGTCACCATCAGCTTCGCGCTCGCGGTGGGGCAGTTCGCCTGGGGCGCGGCGCAGCCGCTGTTCGGGCTGCTCGCCGACCGCATCGGCTCGTACCGGGTGATCGTGATCGGCGCGCTCCTGCTCGCGCTCGGTCTCGCGGCGACGCCCTACATGCGCTCCGGCTTCGGCCTCACGCTGTTCCTCGGCTTCGTCGCCGCGATGGGCGCGGGGGCGGGCAGCTTCTCGATCCTGATCGGCGCCACCGCGCAGCGCCTGCCCGCCGACCGGCGCGCCTTCGCCTCGGGCTTCATCAACGCCGGCGGCTCTTTCGGGCAGTTCGTCTTCGCGCCGTTCGCGCAATTGCTGATCGGCTCCATCGGCTGGATCGGCGCGCTGTGGACGCTCGCCGCGAGCGCGCTCGTGACGATTCCGCTGGGGCTGCCGTTCCGCGAGTCGAAGGCGCCGGCCGCGCACGCCGCGGGCATCGGCATCGGCGAGCAGCTGCGCGTCTCGTTCCGGGATCCGAGCTACCTGCTCCTGCACGCCGGCTTCTTCACCTGCGGCTTCCACATCGCCTTCCTCATCACGCACCTCCCGGGCGAGGTGAACCTCTGCGGCCTGCCCGCGAGCGTGTCGGCCGCGTCGATCGCCATCATCGGCCTCGCGAACATCGTCGGCTCGATCGGCGCGGGCTGGCTGTCGCAGACCCGGCGGATGAAGATGATCCTGTTCTGGATGTACGGCTCGCGCGCCGCCGCCGTCGCGCTCTACCTCGCGGCGCCGAAGACCGCGCTCACCTTCTACGTCTTTGCGTTCGTCCTCGGCCTCACCTGGCTCGCCACCGTCCCGCCGACCGCGGGACTGGTCGGCAAGCTGTTCGGCACGCGTCACCTCGCGACCCTCTTCGGCCTCACGCTGCTCACCCACCAGGTCGGCGGCTTCTTCGGCGCCTGGCTCGGCGGCATCGCCGTCGCCGCGACGGGGAACTACAACTGGATGTGGTACGCGGACATCGCGCTCGCCGGCGCGGCGGCGCTGGTGAACCTGCCGATCAAGGAAGCGCACCCGCGGGCGGTCGCGGCGGCGGCGTAGGGGCTTAAGGGGCGTCTCCGTATTGTGTATGCTCTCCCCGATGGCGAACTTGCCGTCATGCGGGGATTGTGCCGCAGCGCGTCCGGCGCGCTGCGCGTATCCTTCGCTTCGAAGTCGATTCACGCAGTTATGGCGCTGCGCGCCTATCGAAACTGAAGGGAGAGCCATGAACAAGAACCTGTCCGTCCTCCTCCTCCTCTTGCTCGCGGCCGGTTGCGCTACCGGTCCGCGGGAAGGAGCCTACCCGCCGCCGATGGATCCGGCGCGCAAGGTGAGCCGGCAGGTCTGCATCAGGGTGATCAATACCGCCGACGGCGGCAACCTGCTGTGCCGCGACGAGACCGAGGCCGACCGCCGCGCCAGGGCCGAGGAGGAGGAGCGGCAGGCCAGGGCCAAGAAGGAAGCCGAGGAGCGCGCGGAGCGCGAGCGCCTCGAGCGCGAGCGCGCCGAGCAGCTTGCCCGGGAAGAGGCCGCCCGGAAGGCGGCGGCTGCGGAGCAGGCGCGGCTCGCCGCCGAGCAGGCGCGGCTCGACGCCGAGCGCCGCCGGCAGGAGGAGGAGGCCGCGCGCAAGGCCGAGGAAGAGCGGCTGCGCCAGGAGGCCCTGGCGGCGGCGGCCCTTGCCCGCCAGCAGGCCGAGCAGGAGGCGCGCGAGGCGGCCGAGCGCGAGTGCCGGCGTCTCGAGCAGGAACGGTCCGACGGCCGCGATATGCTCGCGGATTTCGTCTCCAAGTACGGCAAGGTCGACGAGTTCAAGCAGATATCGGGGCAGATCAGCGCGTTCCTCGCCAAGCCCCGCAGGGTGAAGCCATGCGCGCCGCCGCGGCCCGCATCCGGAGACCCGCTGAAATAGTGGACCTCGGAGTCGACCGGCCGGTCCCCGCGGTCGTCGCGATCGACCTGCACCGCGGGCACCTCGATCCGGCGGTCGCGACCATGCCGCTCGCGGCCGACCGCGCCGAGCGCGTCGTCGCGGCGAACGCGCGCTTCCTCAAGAGCTGCCGCGCCGCCGGCATCCC
>DATEGT010000094.1:0-16909 GCA_035280025.1 Burkholderiales bacterium
AGCGCGAGCAGCCACCAGTTGAGGAAATAGAGGGTTCCGATGGCGATCGCCGCGATCGCCGCCACCTGGGACGACGTGAGGCGCCGCTCTCCCCGCATGAAGGGCTGCCAGAGGATGAACAGACCGAAGTGCGCGAGCATCATCCCTCGCGCCCAGGCATCCTCGGCTCCCCACATCGCGGCAAGGTGCAGGCAGATCAGCATGACGAGAAACAAGCCCCGCCACGATCTGGCCAGGAACAGTTGCGATGCCTGAAGGACCGTCGTCGCCGCCATGTCGGAAGCTATCGCGGGCAGGTATCGCGATGCGACAGGGCGCTCATGGACCTGCGAAGCATGTATCCTCTCCCGAAACTTGGGCGCGGGTGAACGCAAAGACCGGCATGCGGACTTGCGCAACGCGGTCCATGGACTTACCCTCCTCCAGGCAGGTATTGTGCCAGCTTTGACAAGCACGCACCCGAGGCAGATTCCACGAACATGCCCATCGTCACCGCGCTGGCGAGAGCCGCCCTCCTTGAGGCGGTTCGAAATCGCCTGCTGTGGCTGACCGTGATACTGATTGCGGCCGCGTTCGGGCTGGCCCAGTTTCTCGGCCACGTCGCGATCGCCGAGACGAGCGAGATCCAGGCGGCGCTGCTCGCGGCCCCCCTCCGGATCGCGGCGGTCTTCATCCTCGCGGTGTTCGTGATCACCAGCATGGTCCGCGAGTCCAGCGACAAGGTCACCGAGCTGCTGCTCTCCTTGCCGGCGCCGCGCTCCCACTATTTTTTCGGAAAGTTCGCGGGCTATGCCGCCATCGCCGCGATCCTCGCGCTGCTGTGCGCGCTGCCGCTGTTTCCGTTCGCCAAGCCCCTGGGACTCGCGCTGTGGACGGGCTCTCTCCTGTGCGAGCTCCTGATCGTGACCGCGATGAGCCTGTTCTGCGTGCTGTCACTCGGGCAGGTCGTCCCCGCTTTCGCGGCGGTGAGCGGCTTCTACCTGCTGTCGCGTTCCATGGCCGCGATGCAGATCATCGCCGGTGCGTCGCTGCACGACCAGACCCTCGCGGACCGCGTTGTCGGCGCGATCGTGGGATCGATCGCGCTGCTGCTGCCCTCGCTGGACGGAATGACGCAGACGGCGTGGTTGCTCGGGGGCGCGTTCGGCAATGCCGCGCTCCATATTTTCGGACAGACGGCGATCTACCTGGTCCTCATCTGCTCGGCTGCTCTTTTCGACTTGTACCGGAAGAACTTCTAGGGCGGGATGACCCAGCGACCGACGGCAGATGTTCCGCGGCTCGTTCTCGTCCTTCTCGGCATGGGGCTCGCCGCGCAAATCGCTCTCAAGGCTGCGGCGCCGCGGCCCCTCGCGACCGCGGAGGACCTGCACGCGCCGCCCGGGATCGCCGCCCTCAGGCTCGCGAGCTTCGGGGATCCGGTGGCGCTCGCCAAGGCGCTCATGCTCTACCTTCAGGCCTTCGACTACCAATCGGGGAGCAAAGTCCCCTATCGCGACCTCGACTACCAGGTTTTGGAGGGCTGGCTGTCGAGGATCCTGGAACTCGATCCGCAAGGGCAGTACCCGCTGCTTGCGGCTAGCCGGCTGTACGCGGAGGTGCCTGTCCCTGCGAAGCAGCGGAGCATGCTTGAGTTCATATACCGAGAGTTCCTGCTGGACCCCAACCGGCGCTGGCCCTGGCTCGCGCACGCCACGGTCATCGCCAAGCACCGCCTCCACGATCTGCCTCTCGCGCTGCGCTATGCGCAGGCCATCGAGCAGCATGCGACGGCGCCCAACGTGCCCGCGTGGGCGAAGCAGATGCGGGCCTTCATCTTGGAGGACATGAACGAGCTCCAGGCAGCGCGCCTGGTCATCGGAGGCTATCTGGCGAGCGGCACGGTCAAGGATCCCGCCGAGATCAGGTTCCTGGATGAGCGCCTCAAGGAGCTGGAGGCCGCCTCCAAGAAGTAAAGGGATGTGTCAGCAAGTCGTCGGAAGTGTGCATTTTTCAACAAAACCACCCCGATTTTTGCCTTCTAAGGGCCTTTGAAGGGGGGCAGCCTCGGGCACGTATCTTGCGAGTGCTCCAACACCTTAGTTCCGGTGTTCTACGAGGTTTTTCGGTATCCATGGGGGTTGTTATGAAGGGTGACAACAAGCGCCTCACCGAGTCCGGTTTCACGCTGGTGGAAATCGCGATCGTGCTCGTGATCATCGGCTTGCTGCTCGGCGGCATACTCAAAGGCCAGGAGATGATCACCCAGGCCAAGATCAAGAACGTGATCAACGATTTCAACGGCGTCACCGCGGCGGTCAATTCCTACCAGGACCGCTACCGCGCTCTGCCCGGGGACGACGCGACTGCGAACGTCAGATGGTCGACCCAGGGAGCCGTACAAGGCGACGGGGATGGCGCCATCAAAGGCGTGTACAACGCCACTTCCACGGCGACCCTGACCACCGCCCAGGAATCCAACCTGTTCTGGTGGCACCTGCGGCTGGGGGGCTTCGTACCCGGCGCGGTCACCGCGGGCACCATCGCTGCGGGACTCCAGCCGCCCAATGCGACCAACGGCATCATCGGCGTGCAGTCGAGCACCGGCGGAAATCCCAACCTCGGCTTTACGTCGAACATCGTGTGCAGCAGCAACCTGCCCGACAAGATCGCGATTGCGGTCGACACGCAGATGGACGACGGCACGCCCTTCGCGGGCGAGGTGCGCGGCGCCCTGCAGACCGCCCCGACGCCGGCCGTGCCTGCAAGCAGCGGCACTTCTCCCTACGCGGAGACCGGGCAGAACCAGTATCTGCTCTGCAAGAACCTGTAAGGTATTCGAATCCAGTCCGGGAAAGCCCGCTTCGGCGGGCTTTTCTATTTTGCGGTGTCGTCCGCGCGCGCACCTCGCGCGACCGCCAGCAGCGGGCGCAGCGCGGCTGCATCGGCGTGCGATGCGTCCTCGATGGTTGCGATCGCCGCCGCGCGCCGTTGGGGGAAGGTTCGCAGGGCACGATCCAGCAGGACGCGCGCATCGTCGGTATCCCCCTTGAGCGCGAGGAACACCGCTCGTCGCACCACCACGTCTTCCGACGGCCAGAAGGTCGCGACGCGGCCGCTCATTGCGGCCTTGGCGGCAAGATCGCTGCGATCGACGGGAGTCCCCAGCACGATCCACAGCTCGGCTACGGGCGCCAGCAGTCCGTGCCCGACTGCCCGCAACGTCGCCGCGTCGCGCTGCGCGTCGGCGGGCCGTGCGAGAGTAACCGCCGAGCCGGTGATGCGCGTCGCGTCCAGGCGCGAATAGTCGCTGAGCAGCAGCGCCAGCACGACGAGCAACAGCCCGCAAATCCCGGCGGCGCCTGCCGCCGATCGCGACGACGCTCCCAGTGGAAGGCCGACCCCCATGAGAAGCGCCGCCACACCGAGGAAATCCGCGCTCCAGAGCGGAAACTCCACCAGGGAATGAATCAGCTCGATCCCTACCGCGGCGACGATCCACCACAGGGCGGGTTGAGGATCCGAGACGTAGCGACGTCCCAGCCGCCATCCCCAGATCCCCAGGGCGGCCAGGCAAAGCAGGGCGCCAACGATTCCGGTTTCTGCAAGGAGATGCAGGAGAAGGTTGTGCGGCGAGGTCAGGACCTCGCCGGACGGGGTGAGCGACGGATCGAGACCTCGATCGAAAGCGGCACCGGGGAAAGCTCCCAATCCCACTCCGAAGACCGGCGCGGTGGCGAACACGCCTCCGCCGATCGCGTAGATCTCCCGGCGTGGCTCGACGGCCTGCGCCGAGAAAACGGCGAGCCGGTCGTACGCGCTTTCTCTCGCCCGGGCCGAATGAAAGGCCTCGTTGGCCGAGGGCACGCCGAAATGCGCCGCGAAGATGCACGCAGCGACTGCGAAAGCGCCCAGCTTCAGCCGCCGGGCGTCCGGTCCCGGATGCCTATGACCGGCGAGCATGCCGACGAGTCCGATCCATGCGGCGAACAGCAACGCGCTGCGTGACGCGGAGAGAGCGCTGCCTGCCGCCAGAGCGACCGCCAGCGCAAGCGCGTGAGGTGTTCGTATTCTGCGGCGGAACCACAGGAACAGAAGCGCGCACTGGCCGAGCGCGAGATAGTTCGCGTAAAGATTGGGCTGGGCGATGTTGCCGTAGGCGCGTGGACCGCTCAGCAGCGCCACCGCATCCTCGAGCAGGATCGGCCTGCCGTAGAACTGGATTGCGCCCGCAAGCGCATTCGCGAGAGCGCCGGCCAGCAAGCAAGCGGAGAGCACCAGCGCGACGCGCTCCGTTCCGAGGCTTGTTGCGAGCCGCGCCCCCAGCCACATCATGAGCGCGGCGAATGCCGCATAGCACGCCGCGAGCAGCCCGATCTGGGGATAGGCCTGTCCCGCGGACGCCCGCGCCAGAAAGTACAGGGCGAGCGCCGCGAGCCACAGCGACGGCGCAGGAGGGGATCCGGCCAGGGTAGCGCGCCGCACTAGCGCCGCAAGCGCCGCGCACACGCCCAACGCCGCCGCCAGCCACTCGGGGTAGAAGCTGGGTATCGGGGGCTGGTGATACGGCACCAGGAATGGCAGCAGGCACATCGCGCCCGCGAGCAACAGGCTTACGTGGAGTGGCCGGCCTTCGCGGTCCGCCATATCGTCGGGGCTAACCCTGAAGCAGGCGCATTTCCGCGGCAGCGAGCTGCTCGGCCGTGCCGCGCAGCACGATCACGTCGCCCTCCCGCAGAACCGTCTGCGGCCCGGGCGAGATCATTCGCGCATCCTGCCGCCGCAGGTTCGTCACGCCGACCCCGATCTCCCCGAGCGCGAACGTCTCGAGGGCCCGGCCGACCGCTGCCGAGCCCGGCGCGAGCGTCACCGAATGCAGCCGCGGCTCCTGCTTTTCGTCGAAATCCCCGGCCTCGTCGGTGCCTCCGTGGAAAAATCCGCGCATCAGGCTGTAGCGCCCTTCCCGCACTTCGCGCACTCGCCGCACCACCCGCCTCAGGGGAACGCCCAGCAGGACCAGCGCGTGGGAAGCGAGCATCAGGCTCGACTCGAAGGTATCGGGCACGACCTCCGACGCTCCCGCCGCGATCAGGCGATCCATGTCGGCGTCGTCGATGGTGCGCACGATGACCGCCAGCGCCGGATTGAGCGATCTCGAGTGGTGCAGGATGCGCAGCGCGAGCTGCGCGTCAGCGAACGTCACGACCAGCGCGCTCGCTCGGACGATGCCGGCCGCCACCAGGGTCTCGTGCCGGGAGGCGTCTCCGTAGACCACTCTCTCCCCTGCGGCGGCTGCGCCGCGCACCCGCTCCGGATCGGTGTCCAGAGCGAGAACGTCGATGCGCTCCTCCTCCAGCAGGTGCGCGAGCCGCTGTCCCGTCCGGCCGTAGCCGCACACGATGACGTGGCGCTCGGTCGCGAGGCTCTGCGTCGCGACGCGATGCAGAGCCAGCGAACGCAGCATCCACTCGGCGCTCGACCAGCGGAGAGCGAGCTTGTCGCTCGCCTGAATCAGGAAGGGCGCGGCGACCATCGACAGGAGCATCGCAGCCACCACCAACTGCGAAAATTCGCTGTTCAGCAGGGCGAGCGATTGCGCCTGCACCATCAGAACCAGGCTGAATTCTCCGGCCTGGGCGAGGGCGAGGCCGATGCGCAGGGCGGCTCCCGAGGGAGACCCGAACGCGCGCGCGAGGCCGGCGACGAGCGCGAACTTGAAGGCGACGAGGAGGGCCGTGAGCGCCAGCGTCAGGATCAGATTGGCGCCGACGGCGGCCAGATCCAGCCTCATGCCTATCGTCACGAAGAACAGCCCCAGCAGCACTTCGCGGAACGGCCGTATGTCCTCGTCGACCTGGTGGCGGTACTCGGTCTCGGCGATCAGCATTCCGGCGAGAAACGCGCCGAGAGCAAGCGACAGCCCCGCCCGCTCGGTCAGCCACGCGAGCCCCAGGGTGATCAGCAGGACGTTCAGGATGAACAGCTCGTGGGAGCGGCGGCGCGCCACGACGTGGAACCAGCCGCGCATCAGCTTTTGCCCGAGAAACAGGATCACGACGAGCACCGCCGCCGCCTTCAGCAGCGCCGCGGCGAGGTGCTGCGCCAGGCTGCCGCTCCCTTCCGCGATCGCGGGAATCAGGATCAGGAGCGGCACCACCGCCAGATCCTGGAAGAGGAGAACGCCGACGATGTCGCGCCCGTGCGGCGTTTCCAGCTGCAGGCGCTCGGCGAGAACGCGCAATACGATCGCGGTGGAAGACATGGCGATCGCGCCGCCGAGCGCAAGCGCCGCTTGCCACGAAGATCCCGCAATCGCCGAAACCAGAATCACCGCGACGAGCGTCAGCAGGACCTGGGCCAGGCCGAGCCCGAACACCGCGCGGCGCAGCTGAAACAGCTTGGCGAGGCTGAATTCGAGCCCGATCGAAAACATCAGGAACACGACCCCGAATTCACCCAGATGGCGGCCGACCTCGGTATCGGGAATCCAGGCGAGCGCGAAGGGTCCGACAAGCACCCCCACCAGGAGATAGCCGAGGAGCGGCGGCAGGTGCAACGACCGGAAAAGCACGACCACGATCACCGCGCTCGCCAGCAGGATCAGCACCAATTCGAGTGTCCCGCCCATCTGGAAGTCTTTGTTTTCTCGGGTTCTGAGAGGGGGATCGGGGGATCGGTCTGGTATACTCGTTGGCCTATCATAAAGCGTGCCACGCGGGCCGGCCAGAACGATTTTCAGTCGATGAACGATCGGTCGAAAAAAACCGTAGCGATTCCGACGCTCGACCTCGCGCGCAAGGTGCTGGAGATCGAGGCCGACGCCGTGAAGGCGCTGAGCTCGCGCCTCGACGAGAGCTTCCTCGACGCCGTCGGGCTCATCCTCGCGTGCCGCGGCCGCGTCGTGGTCAGCGGCGTCGGGAAATCCGGGCACGTCGCGCGCAAGATCGCCTCGACGCTGGCGAGCACCGGAACGCCGGCCTTCTTCCTGCACGCGGCGGAGGCGGGCCACGGAGACCTCGGGATGATCACGCGCGAGGACGTGGTCCTCGCTCTTTCGAATTCCGGCCAGACGGACGAGCTGCTCACCATCATCCCGCTGATCAAGCGCCAGGGCGCCAAGCTCGTCGCGGTGACCGGCAACGCGGACTCGGCGCTCGCCAAGGAAGCCGACGTGCACCTCGATGCGCGTGTCGCCCAGGAGGCCTGCTCGCTCAACCTGGCGCCCACGGCCAGCACCACCGCGGCGCTGGCGCTCGGCGACGCCCTCGCCGTCGTGCTCCTCGAGGCGCGCGGCTTCGACGAGCAGGACTTCGCCCGCGCCCATCCGGGAGGAGCCCTCGGTCGCAGGCTCCTCACCCACGTCTCCGACGTGATGCGCAGCGGAGGAGACGTTCCGAGCGTGCCCGAGACGGCTTCGTTCTTCGACGTTCTCCTGGAGATGTCGAGAAAAGGCATGGGCATGGCCGCGATCGTCGATTCGAACCGGAGAGTCCTGGGAATATTCACCGACGGCGATCTGCGCCGTACGCTGGAGCGCAAGCCCGATCTCCGCACCCTCAAGGTCACCGAGATCATGAAGCGCGGGCCACACTCGATCGCCCCGAACAAGCTCGCCGCCACGGCCGTCGAGCTGATGGAGCGTCACAAGATCAACCAGCTCCTCGTGGTATCCGAGGCCGGGGAGCTGGTCGGCGCCCTCAACACGCACGATCTGCTGCGCGCCAAGGTCATTTGATGAGCAAGGGCCTGCGCGAGCGGATGCGGCGGGTGAAGCTGATGATTTTCGATGTCGACGGCGTGCTCACCGACGGCACTCTGTATTTCAGCGAAGCCGGAGCCGAGCTCAAGGCGTTCAGCGCGCGAGACGGCCACGGAATCAAGATGCTGAAGGAAAGCGGCGTCGAAGTCGCGATCCTTTCGGCGCGCCGCTCGCGCGCGGTCGATTTGCGCGCAGCCGAGCTGGGCATCACGCTGGTCCGGCAGGGCGCTTCGGACAAAGGCGAGGCGTTCGAAGATCTCGTCGCCCGCGGGCGCGCATCCGCGGAGGCCACCGGGTACATGGGCGACGATCTCGTGGACTTGCCGGTGCTGGCCCGCTGCGTCTTCGCGGCCAGCGTGCCTGAAGCGCCGCGGGCCGTCCGCGAGCGCGTGCATCACGTCACCCGGGCCGCGGGCGGCCGCGGAGCGGTACGCGAAGTCTGCGAGCTGATCATGCACGCGCAGAACACGCTGAACGAGGCGATCGCCCGCCAGCTCCCATGATGAAGACGCGCGTCACTCCGCTCCTTCCGCTCGCCTTGATGGCCCTCCTCGGCCTGCTGACTCTTTGGCTGCAATACGCCGTGCAGGAAGGCGCGGGCGGCGAGTCGCGCTCCCCCGCTCACGAGCCGGACGCGATCATCGAGAACTTCACCATCCGGAACCTGGATGACGCCGGGAAACTCCGCTACACCTTCTCGGCGCCGAAGATGCAGCATTTCGCCGACGACGGGTCCGGGGAAGTCCTCTACCCGCGCGTGGTCCAGATCACGACCGACGGCGGGAACTACACCGCCAGCGCGAGCCGCGGCACCATCAATCGCCGGGGCGACGAAGCCTTCCTCTACGGCAACGTGCTCGTCCTGCGGCAGGCCACGCCCGAGGAGCCCGAGTTGCGCGCAAGCACGGAATACCTTCACGTGCTCGCAGGTCAGGGCATCCTCCGCACGAATCAGGCGGTCACGATTTCAGACGGAAGATCGACCCTCACCGGAGTCGGCCTCGTCATCAACAAAGCCAAGCAGCAGTTCACGCTGCAGTCTCAGGTCAGAGGGACGTTCGATGCGCCGCCCAAGAAGTAGGCGAAGCGCGGTTGCCCTGGCGATCTTCGCGTGGACGCTCGCCGCTTCCGCGTTCGCGGAGCGGGCCGACCGCGACAAGCCGGTAACCCTGGAGTCGGACACCATGACCGCCGACGAGGCGAAGAAGACGGCGACGTTCGACGGAAAAGTCGTGCTGACCCAGGGCTCGCTCGTCATCCGCGCGGACCGGATCGTGGTGCACCAGGACAGCGACGGCTTTCAGTACGGCATCGCCACCGGCAACCCCGCGACGTTCCGGCACAAGCAGGAAGGGAACGCCGGGTACATCGACGGGCAAGCGATGCGAATCGAGTACGACGGCAAGGCCGATCGCGTGGAGTTCTTCAACGACGCGCGCCTGCGCCGCGACAGCGGCGACGACATCCGGGGAGACTTCATTTCCTACGATGCAAGATCGGAGCGCTTCACGGTGAAATCGACCCGCGACGCGGCCGGACCGAATCGCGAGAGCCGCGTGCGCGCGACCATCATGCCGAAGAAGCCCGCACCCGGAGCCTCGCCGGCGCCCGACGCGGGCCAGAGGAACTAGCGGCCCGCCGCGATGAGCCAGCTGCGCGTCGACGGCCTCAAGAAGCGATACAAGTCGCGCGTCGTGGTGAAGGACGTGTCGCTGGAGGTGTCGAGCGGGGAAGTCGTCGGTCTGCTCGGCCCGAACGGCGCGGGGAAGACGACCTGCTTCTACATGATCGTCGGCCTGATCGCAGTCGACGACGGCGCCATTCACCTGGACGACAAGGAGATCAGCCATCTCGCCATGCATCGCCGCGCACGCATGGGGCTTTCCTATCTGCCGCAGGAAGCCTCCGTCTTCCGCAAGCTCACGGTGGAGGAGAACATCCGCGCGGTGCTCGAGCTGCAGACCCTTCCCGAGGAGGAGATCGAATCCCGGCTCGCCGGGCTGCTTCGCGACCTCAACATCGCGCACCTGCGGCAGTCCACGGCGCTGTCGCTCTCCGGCGGCGAGCGCCGTCGCGTCGAGATCGCGCGCGCGCTGGCGACCCGGCCCAGCTTCATACTCCTGGACGAGCCGTTCGCCGGAGTTGATCCGATCGCCGTGCTCGACATCCAGAAGATCATCCGCTTCCTGAAGGAACGCGGTATCGGCATCCTCATCACCGACCACAATGTGCGCGAGACACTCGGGATCTGCGACCATGCGTACATAATTAACGAAGGACTGGTGCTCGCCTTCGGCAAACCCGACGAGATCGTCTATAATGAAAATGTAAGACGCGTCTATCTCGGCGAGAATTTCAGGTTGTAGATTCTCGCGCCCCCACACTGATGAAGCAGACCCTACAGCTCAAGTTGTCGCAGCACCTGACGCTGACGCCTCAGCTTCAGCAGTCGATACGTCTGCTTCAGCTCTCGACCATGGAGCTGAACCAGGAGCTGGAGAAATTCCTCGCGGAGAACCCCCTGCTCGAGCGCGAGGACGCCGAGGCGCCGGCGCCGATCCCGACCCACATGAACGGGGAACCGGCGGCGACGCTTCAGCCTTCTTCGCCCGAACAGCCGGAGACCGACGCCCCCGCGCAAGGCGAAGCGTATTCCGCGGACCTCGACTGGGTCGGCGAGGGCGGGTCGGGGGCGGGTGCGCGGGACGATTCGGACGAGAGCGGCGACTATTCGCAGGTTGCCGCCGACTCCCCCAATCTGAGGGAACATCTGCACCGCCAGCTCAGCCTCACGAAGCTCGAGCCGCGCGACCGGAATCTGGTGGCGTTCCTGATCGAGGCCCTGGATGAAGACGGCTACCTCACGCAGCCCCTCGAAGAGCTCGCGCAGATCGTTCCGGAAGAGCTCCAGGTCGAGCCCGAGGAGCTGCAGATCGCGCTGAAGCACCTGCAGAACCTCGACCCCACCGGGGTAGGCGCCCGCAATTGCGCCGAGTGCCTGGAGCTGCAGCTGCTCGCCCTGCCCGCGTCGACGCCCAGTCGCGCGACCGCCCTCGCGCTCGCGCGCGCGCACCTGGAGCTGCTCGCGGCGCGCGACTTCGCCAAGCTGAAGAAAGCGCTGCAATGCGGCGACGACGAGCTGCGTCAGGCGCAGAAGCTCATACAGAGCCTGAACCCGCGCCCCGGCGCCGAGTTTGCCCCGCTCGAGACCCGCTACGTCGTGCCCGACGTCGTCGTGAAGAAGGTGAAGGGCGTATGGCTCGCAAGCCTCAATCCCGACGCGCTGCCCAAGCTGCGAATCAACCGGATGTACGCCGACATCCTGCAGAACAACCGGGGGCAGTCCGGCGGACAGCTCTCGCATCAGTTGCAGGAAGCGCGCTGGCTGATCAAGAACGTGCAACAGCGGTTCGAGACGATCCTGCGCGTGTCGCAGGCCATCGTGGACCGGCAGCGCCATTTCTTCGAGCACGGCGAGGTCGGCATGCGGCCCCTGGTCCTGCGCGAGATCGCCAACATTCTGGGGCTGCACGAATCCACAGTCTCGCGCGTGACGACGCAGAAATTCATGTTCACGCCCCGCGGAATATTCGAGCTCAAGTATTTCTTCGGCAGCCACGTCGCGACGGAGACGGGCGGCGCGTGCTCCGCCACAGCGATTCGCGCTCTCATCAAGCAGCTCGTCGCGGCTGAGGACGCCAAGCGCCCCCTGTCCGACAGCAAGATCTCCGAGATTCTCGGCCAGCAGGGCATCGTCGTCGCGCGCCGCACGATCGCGAAGTACCGGGAGTCGCTGCAGATCCCGTCGGTCAGCATGCGCAAGTCACTTTGACCGGCCGCTCGCCGTGCGCGCAGCGGCCCGCCCGATGGTGTAGAATTCCACGCCTTTTCGGCCGCGGCCCGGGCGCCCCTGGCGTTCGAGTCGCAAGTCTCTGGGCCTAAATGAATCTAATAGCGAAGCTTCTGCCTCCGTCGAACGTCCTACTGGACCTGGATGTGACGAGCAAGAAACGCATGTTCGAGCAGGCCGGGCTCCTGTTCGAGAACAATCAGGGAGTGGCGAGAAGCCTCGTGTTCGACAGCCTGTTCGCGCGCGAGCGCCTGGGCTCGACCGGATTGGGCCAGGGCGTCGCGATCCCGCACGGGAGAATCAAGGGGCTCAAGGAGGCCGTCGGCGCCTTCGTGCGCCTCGCCCAGCCCGTGCCGTTCGACGCGCCGGACGGCAAGCCCGTGAACCTCGTGTTCCTGCTCCTCGTGCCCGAACACGCGACCGAGCAGCACCTGCAGGTGCTCTCCGAGCTGGCGCAGATGCTGAGCGACCGGGAGCTGCGCGCGAAGCTCACCGGCGATCCCGACGCAAGCACCATCCACCAGCACATCACAGCCTGGCAGCCGCATGTTGCAGATCAGCGTCGCGCAGCTGTATGAGGACAATCGCGAACCGCTGAAGCTCGCCTGGATCGGCAGCAAGGCGGGCGGCTCTACTTTCCTGCGGCGCGACAGCACCGAAGTCGCCGCGCTCGTCGGCCATCTGAATCTCATCCATCCGAACCGCATCCAGGTGCTCGGCAACCACGAGGTCGCCCACCTCGCCGCATTCGAGGAAGCGGAGCTCTTCCGCATGCTGGGCAATCTGTTCGCCGTCCACCCGGCGGCGATCGTCGTCGCCGACGGCGCTCCCGCCGACGTCCGCCTGCTCAAGGCCGCGGAAACCGCTGGGGTCGCCGTCCTGATCACCGACACTCCCGGAGCCCAGCTCATCGACCGTCTCCGGCGCTATCTCGGCAAGGCGCTCGCGGAGACGACGGAGCGTCACGGCGTCTGCATGGACGTTCTCGGCCTGGGCGTGATGATCACCGGCGACTCGGGCGTGGGCAAGAGCGAGCTCGCTCTCGAGCTGATCAGCCGCGGACACGGGCTCGTTGCCGACGATATCGTCGAAGTTTCCCGCATCGCCGCATCCACGCTGGAGTGCCGCTGCCCGCCGATGCTGAAAGACTTCCTGGAGGTTCGCGGCCTGGGCGTCCTGAACATCCGGACCATATTCGGCGAGACCGCGGTGCGGCCGAAGATGAACTTGCGCCTGGTCGCGCAACTGGAGCGGCCCGGAACCGCGGAGGCCGAGCGCCTGCCGCTGCATGAGCAGTCCGAGGAGATTCTCGGCGTCGCCGTCCGCAAGGTCGTCATCCCCGTCGCAGCGGGCCGGAACCTCGCGGTCCTCCTCGAGGCGGCCGTGCGCAACTATATCCTTCAGCTCCGAGGCATCCACTCGACCGCGGAATTCATGGAACGGCAGCGCGCGGAAATCAAGAAGAACGCTTGAAGCGCGCGCCTTCACCGGGAGGGGGACGGGTTTTGCGCAGGCATCGCCGTTCCGATATGGTATCGAAATGCAGCTCGTGCTGATCAGCGGCCTGTCGGGCTCGGGGAAGAGCATCGCCCTGAACGCGCTCGAGGACAGCGGCTACTACTGCGTCGACAACCTTCCGGGGGAGCTGCTCCAGGAGTCCGCGGAGCTGCTGCGGGGCGCCGGTCACAAACGGGTCGCGATGAGCATCGATGCGCGGACAGGAGACTCGCTGGAGCACGTGCCCGGGTATGTCTCCGCCCTCAAGAGCCAGGGCGTTGACCTGCGCCTCCTTTTTCTGGACACGAAGAACGACACGCTGCTCAAGCGCTTTTCCGAGACCCGCAGGCGGCATCCGCTGGCGACGGGCACGCGCACTCTCGAGGAATGCCTCGCTCGCGAGCGCGAGCTCCTCGCGCCGATCGGGGAGATCGGCCAGCGCCTCGACACTTCGGACCTCCTGCCGAATACCCTGCGCAACTGGATCAAGGACCTGCTCGACATCCGCAGCGAATCGGTGATGCTCTTGTTCGAGTCCTTCAGCTACAAGCAGGGCATTCCGCTCGACGCGGATCTGATCTTCGACGTGCGCTGCCTGCCCAACCCCCACTACGATCCGAGATTGCGCCTCCTGAGCGGGCTCGACGCGCAGGTGATCGATTTCCTCGAGAAGGAGCAGAAAGTCGGAACCCTGTTCGAGGACATCAGGCGCTTCGTCGAGACCTGGCTGCCCTCGTACTCGCAGGACAACAGGAGCTCGCTCACCGTCGCGGTCGGCTGCACCGGGGGGCGCCATCGCTCGGTGTATTTCGTCGAGCGCCTCGGCGCCTATTTCCGGGGCCGCTCGTCCGTGCTGGTCCGCCACCGGCATCTCTCCGCCCAGACATGAGCCCCACGATTACCGTCGCCCTGACCGGCGCCTCCGGCCTGCCCTACGGCCTGCGGCTCGTCGAATCCCTGATCCGCGCCAAGGCGCGCGTCTACCTGCTCTACTCCCAGGCCGCTCACGTCGTCGCAAAGCAGGAGCTCGGGATCGTCCTTCCGCCGCGCGCCGCGGACGCCGAGCGCATGTTCGGCGAACGCTACTCGGCCAAGCGCGGCCAGTTGCGCGTCTTCGGCCGCGAAGACTGGTTCGCGCCCGTCGCCTCCGGCTCCAATCCGCCCGCGGCGATGGTGATCTGCCCCTGCACCATGGGCACCCTGGCCGCGATCGCCGCGGGCCTCTCGGACAATCTCATCGAGCGCGCCGCCGACGTGGCGCTGAAGGAAGGCCGCAAGCTCGTCCTGGTTCCGCGCGAGACGCCGTTCTCCGCGCTGCACCTGGAGAACATGCTGAGGCTCGCGCGCGCAGGGGCGGTGATCCTTCCCGCCAACCCGGGCTTCTACCACAAGCCCAAGCGCATCGAAGAGCTGGTCGATTTCGTCGTCGCCCGGATACTCGACCATCTCGGCGTCAAGCACGACCTGATGCGCCGCTGGGGCGAAGAGCGTTGAGCCTGTCGAACGTCCCCATTTTCCCGCTGAACGCGGTGCTCTTTCCCGGGGGCCTGCTTCCCCTGCGCGTCTTCGAGGCGCGTTACATGGACATGACGCGCGACTGCCTGAAGCGGGACGAGCCCTTCGGGGTGTGCCTCATCCGCGAGGGCGCCGAGGTCGGAGCTCCCGCCGTTCCCGAGGCGATAGGGTGCATGGCGAAGATCCTCGAATGGGACATGCAGCAGCAGGGAATCCTGAACATCAAGACCCGCGGCGGTCAGCGGTTTCGCATTCTCGAGCGGCGCGTCGCAGCCCAGGGCCTGACTTCGGCCAACGTCGAGCTGATCCCTCCCGAGGAGAGCACCGCCGTCCCCGAAGAGTTCGCCGCGTGCGCGAGGCTGCTCGAAATGGTGGTCGCCGATCAGGGCAAGCCCATCTTCGCCGAGCCTCACGCCTACAACGACGCGAGTTGGGTGGGCTACCGCCTCGCCGAGATCCTGCCCGTGCCGCTGATCGCGAAGCAGAAGCTGCTCGAGCTGACCGACAGCCTCGCGCGGCTTTCAATCCTGCAGCGATTTCTCGAGAGCCGCGGGCTGGCCGAGAAGCCTTCCTGACGCAAGGCCCGAGAGAAGCGTTCTCACCGGCGCGGGCACGGCGGCGCCCACCGCCTCTTCGACCGGGAGCCACAGCTGTCCCGGCTCCGCTGCGTGCGAAAGCGCGGATTCCAGGAAGCGCGCAACAGGCGTGATGTCCAGCGTGAAATGGGTGAATTCATGCCGCAGCACGGGCAGCGTTCTCCCCGGCTTCGCCTTTCCGGGCTCGATCTCGGGCAGGCACCACAGCCCGCCCCACACGCCCGTCGGAGGACGCTTCTCCAGCAGCACCTCTCCGTTGTGCAGGAGCAGCAGCATCGACGTTTCTCTCACGGGCCTCGGCCTGCGCGGCCGCGGCCGCGGAAACGCTTCCGGCTTTCCGCGCGCGTAGGCCTTGCAGGTCGCGCGCAGCGGGCATTCGGCGCAGGCGGGACGCGTGCGCGTGCAGACTCCCGCGCCCAGGTCCATCAAGCCCTGCGTGTACCTCTCGATGTTCCGCGCGGGCAGCAGCGACTCGGCGAGCGCCCACAGGCGCTTTTCGACGCGCGGCTCCCCGGGAAACCCGCGCACGGCGAAATGCCGCGCGAGCACGCGCTTGACGTTGCCGTCGAGGATCGCTTCGCGCCTGCCGAACGCGAATGCCGCGATCGCCGCCGCGGTGGAGCGCCCCAGGCCCGGCAGCGATTCGAGCGACTCCCGCGTGCGAGGAAAGCGGCCGCCGTGGCGCTCGACCACCGCGCGCGCGGCGGCGTGCAGATTGCGCGCCCGCGCGTAGTAGCCCAGGCCGCTCCAGAGCGCCAGGACGTCGTCGAGGCTCGCTTTCGCGAGCGCCTTCACGCCGGGAAAGCGCGAGAGGAAACGGCGGTAGTACGGAATCACCGTGGCGACCTGCGTCTGCTGCAGCATCACCTCGGAGAGCCAGATGCGGTAGGGGTCGCGTGTGCGCTGCCAGGGCAGGGCGTGGCGCCCGTGCCGGGCCTGCCACAGCGCGACCCTGCGGGCGAAGGTGCTCACCTTCGGAGAAGGCCCTTGAGCCGGTCTTCCAGGCGACTCTTCAGCTTCTCCTCCGCTTTCCCGGCCTGCTGCTTCGCTACGTTGCCGGCGGCCGCCTTGAGATCGGGCCGTATGCGCGGGTCGTCGAGCGGACCGCTGATCTTCACCGGCACCGTGATCCCGTTCAGATCGGCGAGATCCTTGCCGCCCTGGCCGGTCGAGGACGCGACCACCGAAGCCTTGGCGAGGTAGTCGATCGAGTTCCCTCCGATGTCGACATCGCCCGCACCCGAGAGGCGCAGCAGCGGCGACTTCGCCGACAGATCGTCGTTGTGGGCGACGCCGTTCCTGATCACGAAGCTCGCGGAGAGATCCGAGAGGTCGGTGCGCCCCGACGTCTGCGCGGGTTGCGCGGCGGCCGACCTCGACCCCAGCAGCGATTTTGCCTTCTGGATCTGCTCCTGGAGATTGACGCCCTTGAGCGCTCCATCCTTCAGGTCGAGCTTCGCCGTGCCCCCGAGCGCCTTCTTCATCGCGGTCACCGTGTTGCCTCCCGTCTGCACGTCGAGCGCGACGTTGCCCCGGCCCTCGAGCATGTCGTTGTTCAGCGCGTCCTTGAGCAGCGGGCCCAGCGCCACCCCGCCGAGGTCTGCCTTCAGCGCAAAATGATTCGTGTTGGCATTGGCGCTCGCCGCGCCGTTGAGCTTGCCTTGATAGAGGTCGGCCGTCAGCGGCTCGGCGTCGACCTTGCCGCCCGCCGCC
>DATEGT010000095.1:0-8995 GCA_035280025.1 Burkholderiales bacterium
TAGCGCCACAGGGCGAGAACCGCGAGCATGGGTATCCACCAGGTGCCCGTCGCCCAGTAGAGGACCGTGAAGCCCTTGATGAAGGGCAGCAGCGAGAGCAGGAAGGGCGCGTCGGGCACGTTGATGATGAGCAGCGAGCCCGCCAGGGTCGAGATCGCCATCGCGCCCATGTTGATCCAGTACGGCGGCGACAGATCGCCGGGGGAGAACGGGAAGAACGTGTAGCGGTAGAAGATCAGCGACATCATCCAGATGTAGAGCATGCCGCCCCACAGCCACATCGAAAGCGCGAGGAAGTTCATCTCCAGCCTGCCGGGCTGGTCGACGTGCGGAGCGAGCAGCCCGCTTAGGACCGCGATCGATTGCGTCGCCACGACCGCGAGCAGCCAGGCGCCGCTGATTCCCCGGTCGAGGGCCGGCTTGCGCTCCTTGATGGTGAATCCCGCAAATATCGTGTACGTGAGTCCGATCCAAAGCACGACCGCCACGATCCAGAGCGCGATGCCCGCGCGGTAATCGGCCGCGAGCACCACGAACTGACTCCCGAGCACGCTCGTCCCGGCGACGGTCGTGAAGAACCCGGGCCCGCGCAGATGGTCGGCCATGTCGCCGAGGAAGCGGCGCGGGTAGCGGGCCACGCGCAGCAAGGTCAGAAACCACAGCGCCGCGTACACGACGATATTGAGCTGGAACAGCGTTTTCGCGACGAACGGCATCGCCAGCAGCTGAGCGGCGAGCGAGACGATGCCGGTCGCCATGACCATGCCGAAATAGGCGGGCGACAGCCCGGCCAGCTGGGCCAGCCCGCTCCGAGCGCTCCCCGGCTTTCCGTTCCGCGGGCCCCCGTTCACAGCACGCCGACCGCCCGCGAGATCAGAAGGACCATGATCGTCAGCGAGATCAGGATCTGCGTCATCGTGAGGAGCTTCGCCCAGCCGGTCAGGACCGGTGCATCCGTCGGCCCGAAAGTCGAGCTGGTGGTGAAGGCGATGAAGAGATAGTCCACGAATCCGGGGCGCCATCCATCGACTGCGAAGGTCTTGCGCTCGGTCTTTTCGATTTGCATCTGCGCGAAAACGAAGCTGCAGCTTCCGAACTCGCGCTTCGCTTCGCGCGCCGCCGGGCCGCCTCCGTCCAGTCTCCAGTACCAGAGCGCGAACACCAGAATGTTCGTCAGCCACAACGCCACGCCCGAGCGCAGAAGGGTCAGCGCCGGCTCCTTGCCTCCGGGAATCGTGGTGACGAGCAGGACCACCGACGCGACGAGACCGAACGTGATGATCGCGCCGATCGCGATCCCGAGGACGTGGTTCAGCGAATGGCGTCCCGTCCGGTGCGCGAACACGGTCGGGACCAGCAGCACCACGACCAGGGCCGGAAGCAGCCCGGCCGGGCCGACGACCAGCTCCTTCGGCAGCGCCAAGGAGATCCCCGCGACCGCAAGGAGCGCGAGGATCGCCTGCCAGCGCGGCTCCGGCCGGTCGATCCGGCTCGTCGTCATGGCATCCGGCGGATCTTCACGAACCCGACGCTCGAGCGCGGGGTCAGGCCCCGCCGCGGGCCCTCAGGTAGTCTTGGTAGGCCGGTATGGCGATACCCGCGATGATGCCGATGAGGGCAGCCCCCAGGAAAAGGATGACGCCCCACTTCGACCAGCTGCGCTGGACGCGGTTGAAGTGCTCGATGCTCTCCCATCGCTTGTTCCGCCAGGCGAGCTCCCGACCTTTGATGCCGAGGTAGAAGACCATGATGATTCCCAGGTAAGGAACCACCGCCAGCAGGCCGATCCATGTCCTGTTGGAGATCGCCCAGATCCAGTTCCACAGGAACGCACCCCAGGACCAGCCCTTGATGCCCACGGGGACCACGATGCCGCGGCCTCCGCCGGAATTGTTCTCCGCATCGGGCAGGACATCGGCGACCTGCGCCTTTGGCGGTTGATAGGGATTTGCCATGACGCTCGCGTCTCCTCGATGGTTTCAAGTGGCACGGACTGAACGGCGTGCGGAGGATGCTAGAACGATCTACATCGGGATGCAACGATCTGCCGGATGCGCGCCGAGACCGAAAGTGGTATTTTCACGCCATGGGTTTGGTGAGCAGTAGATTCCCGCCGGCGCGACGCGTCCGCGCATTCCCGATCGAGCCGACTGCACTTCATGGCGCAGTCGTTTGACGTCGTCGTCATCGGCGGCGGGCCGGGCGGCTACATCGCCGCGATCCGCGCCGCGCAGCTCGGCCTCAAGACCGCCTGCATCGACGACTGGAGGGCCGTGGACGGCAAGCCGGCGCTCGGCGGCACCTGCACCAATATCGGCTGCATTCCTTCCAAGGCGCTGCTGCAGTCCTCCGAGAATTTCGAGCAGGCGGGCCGCCACTTCGCCGATCACGGAGTAAAGGTGAAGGGCGTCGAGCTCGACCTCGCGCAGATGATGAAGCGCAAGGACCAGGTGGTGAAGGCGAGCAACGACGGCGTCGCTTACCTCTTCAAGAAGAACAAGGTGGCGTTCTTCCACGGCCGCGGCAGCTTCGTGAAAGCGGGCGAGGTATCGGTCGGGGGAGAGACGCTTTCGGCGAAGAACGTGATCGTCGCGACCGGCTCGGTGCCGCGCGCGCTGCCCGGCGCCGCCTTCGACGAGAAGCTGATCCTCAGCAACGACGGCGCGCTGTCGATCCCCGAGGTCCCGAAGCGCCTCGGCATCGTCGGCGCCGGCGTGATCGGACTGGAGATGGGCAGCGTGTGGCGCAGGCTGGGAGCGGAGGTGACGATCCTCGAGGCGCTCCCGGCCTTCCTCGGCGCCGCCGACGAGCAGCTCGCGAGGGAAGCCGCGAAGATCTTCGCGAAACAGGGCCTGAAGATCCAGCTCGGGGTGAAGATCACGGGCGTGAAGGCCGGGAGGGACGTGGCCGTCGCGTTCGCCGACGCCGAGGGCAGGGCGCAGAGCGCGACATTCGACAAGCTCATCGTCTCGATCGGCCGCGTCGCCAACACCGGAGGCCTGAACGCCCAGGCGGCCGGCTTGAGCCTCGACCGCGGCTTCATCGCGGTCGACGAGGAATGCCGCACCGGCGCGGAAGGCGTGTGGGCGATCGGCGACGTTGTGCGCGGCCCGATGCTCGCCCACAAGGCGGAGGAGGAGGGGGTCGCGGTGGCCGAGCGCATCGCCGGCCAGCGCCCGCACGTCGACTTCAACACCATCCCCTGGGTGATCTACACCACGCCCGAGATCGCCTGGGTGGGCAGGACCGAGCAGCAGCTGAAGACGGAGGGCGTCGCGTACAGGGCCGGCACCTTTCCCTTCATGGCGAACGCCCGGGCGCGCGCGCTCGGCGACACCAGCGGCTTCGTCAAGGTTCTCGCCGACGCGAAGAGCGACGCCATCCTCGGCGTGCACGTCATCGGCGCCTGCGCCTCCGAGCTGATCGCGGAGGGCGTGGTGGCGATGGAGTTCCGCGCGTCGAGCGAGGACATCGGGATGATCTGCCACGCGCACCCGTCCCTCTCGGAGGCGATGAAGGACGCCGCGCTGGCGGTGGACAAGCGGGCGCTCAACATCTGATGCGGGAAGCGGCCCTGGGGGAGGGACAGGAGCAGGAGCTCGCGAAGCGCGGACCCGTCGAGATCTATCACCGGGCTCTGGAGCGCCGCGGGTTCAAGAGCGATTCCTCGCAGCTGCGCGCGGTCGAGCGGCTGCAGCAGCTCTACGAGGAATGGACCGAGTACAAGGCGAAGCGCTCGAACGCGCTCAGGCGCCTGGTGGTTCACCCGGCGCTGCCGCGCGGCGTTTACCTCTGGGGCGGCGTCGGCCGGGGCAAGAGCTTCCTGATGGACAGCTTCTACCTCTGCCTGCCGCTGGTGCGGAAGCGCCGCGTGCATTTCCACCACTTCATGCGCGACGTGCACCGCGAGCTCGAGGAGCTGAAAGGCCGCGAGGATCCGCTGACCGCGCTCGCCGAGCGCATCGCCAAGCGCTACCGCCTCATCTGCTTCGACGAGATGCACGTGAACGACATCGCCGACGCGATGATCGTCGGGCGCCTGCTCGGGCGCATCATGGACCTGGGCGTGGTGTGCTGCATGACCTCGAACTACCATCCCGACCAGCTCTACAGGGACGGCCTGAAGCGCGAGAACTTCCTGCCCACGATCGAGCTGCTGAAGACGCGCCTGGACGTGCTGCACGTCGACGGCGGGATCGACTACCGGCAGAAGACGCTCGAGGGCGTGCAGGTCTACCACGCGCCGCTGGGCGAGCAGGCCGACCGCGCCCTCATGGAGACCTTCGGGCGGATCGCCGAGGTGGAGGAGGAGTTCCAGGAGCTCGACGTCGAGGGGCGGGTGATCCCGTACCTGCACCGCGCAGGCGGCGTGGTCTGGTTCGAGTTCCCGGTGATCTGCGGCTGGGGGCGCTCGCAGCACGACTACCTCGACCTCTCGAAGCGCTTCCACACGGTCATCGTGTCGGGGGTGCCGCGCATGGGGCTCAAGCTCGCCGAGGAGGCGCGGCGCTTCACGCTGATGGTCGACGTCTTCTACGACAACCGCGTCAAGCTGATCGTCTCGGCGGAAGCCGCCCCGGAGAGGCTCCTGAGGATCGAGGAGGACCCCGCCGACTCGCGGCTGCGGGCGATGGTGTTCGAGTTCGACCGCACGGCGAGCCGTCTCGTGGAAATGCAATCGAAAGCCTATTTGGCGGAGGCGAGGCGCGCGCCGGAGTGAACGGCCGGCGGGCCCGGCCCGCCCGGTATAATCCCCGGGCATCCATGGACAAGTTCAAGGCCTATCGTATCCGCGAAGTGGAGAAGAAGGCCGTGGGAGGCTTCGAGGAGATCGCCCTCGAGGAGCTCGATCGCGGCGAGCTGGTGGTGCGCGTCGCGTATTCGAGCGTCAACTACAAGGACGCCCTCGCCGCGACCGGCGCCGGGAAGATCATCCGGCGCTTCCCCTGCGTCGGGGGCATCGACCTCTCCGGGACCGTCACCGAGTCCTCCGACCCGCGCTTCAAGCGCGGCGACGCGGTCATCTGCACGAGCTACGACCTGGGCGTTTCCCACGACGGCGGCTACGCCGAATACGCCCGGGTGCCCGCCGACTGGGCGGTTCCGGTGCCGAAGGGCATGACGCTCTTCGAGGCCATGGCGCTGGGCACGGCCGGCTACACCGCGGCGCTCGCCGTGGTGCGCATGGAGGCGAACGGCCTCGCGCCGGGCAACGGCCCGGTGGTCGTGAGCGGGGCGACGGGCGGCGTGGGATCGATCGCGATCGACGTGCTCTCGCGCCTCGGCTACGGCGTGACGGCGCTCACCGGCAAGGAGGGCGAGTCCGGATATCTGAGGACCCTGGGAGCCAGGGAGGTGATGCCGAGGAAGAGCCTCGATCTGTCCAGGATCAAGCCGCTCGACAAGGCGACCTGGGCGGGCGCGGTCGATAACCTCGGCGGCGAGGTGCTCGCGTGGATGGCGAGCACCATGATGACGGGCGGGACCATCGCCGCCATCGGCCTCGCGGCGAGCATGAGCCTGAACACCACGGTCGCGCCTTTCATCCTGCGCGGCGTGAGTCTGCTCGGGATCGACTCGGGGACGACACCGATGCCCCTGCGCCGGGAGGTGTGGCGGCGGCTCGCGACCGACATGCGCCCGGCCCACCTGAAGGAGATGACGCGCACCATCGCTTTCGACGACCTGCCGACGGTCTTCGAGGGCTTTCTCAAGGGCGCGGCCCGCGGCCGGGTCGTGGTCGACCTCGCGGGCTAGCGATGAGCGACGCCCCCTCGACGACGATCCCGAAGCAGCGCGTGCTGCTGGTGGACGACTCGAGGATCGTGCGCACGACGGTCTCGAGGCTGATCCGCAAGAGCTTCGACGTTCGCGAGGAGGCCGACGGCGAGGCGGGCTGGCAGGCGATCTCGTCCGACCCCTCGATCGTGGTGGTGTTCTCCGACATCCAGATGCCGAAGCTGGACGGCTTCGCCCTGATCGAGCGGATGCGCGCTTCGCAGGACCCTCGGATCAAGGGCATTCCCGTCATCGTCATCTCCGGCGACGAGGACGACGCGACCAAGAAGCGCGCCCGCGCCGCGGGAGCGAACGACTTCATCACCAAGACGACCGACGGCACCGAGATCCTGTCGCGGATCGACAACCTCCTGAACCTGATGGAGGCGAAGCAGCAGCTCGTCGCCAGCAAGCAGGCGATCGACCAGAACGTCACCAGGGATCCGATCACCGGCACTTTCACGCCGCACTACCTCGCCACCGAGGGCGCCAAGCATTTCTCGCACGCGCGCAGGCACGGCGGCTCGCTCTCGGTCCTGGTGTTCCAGGTCGACACCTACGGCGACATCTCCGCGAAGGTCGGCAAGGCGATCGCCGACCAGCTGCTCGCGCGGATCGCCAAGCTGGTCATGGGCACGCTGCGCGCCGAGGACTCTCTGGGGCGCATCTCCGAGGCGGGATTCGCCGGGATCTTCCCCGGAACGTCCTCGCAGCAGGCGCTCGCCTTCGCCCGCCGCATGCACGAGCAGCTCGAGAAGGCGCAGGTGAGCTACCGCGGCGAGGTGCTGAAGATCGGCACCAGCATGGGCCTCGCCGCCCTGGACGTCGACTCGGCCACCGCGATCGAGGACCTGATGAAGCTCGCGCAGCAGCGCCTCAGGGACGCGGCGGCGAAGAAGGCCCAGCAGCGCATCGTCAACCAGGACGAGGTGAACCTGGTCAAGCCGGTGAGCCTCCCGAGCGACATCGAGCGCGCCGCGCAGGTCATCGAGAACGCGAGCGCCGACCAGCTGGGGGAAGCGGCGAACGAGGCGCTGAGGCGCATGCTGCCGTTCATCGTCTCGGTGTGCAGGAAGCTCGGCGTCGAGCTTCCTCTGGACAAGATCGCCCAGGCGCTGCGCAACCAGCCCAAGTAGAGGCAAAATGAGCGGCTATCGCGAATTCCACAAGCGGTCCCTCGCCGACCGCGAGGGCTTCTGGGCCGAGCAGGCGAAGCTGGTGCACTGGCAGCGCCCGCACTCGAAGGTGCTCGAATACGCGCGGCCGCCGTTCGCCAAGTGGTTCGTCGGCGGCGAGACCAATCTCTGCTACAACGCGGTCGACCGGCACCTCGAGGCGCGCGCCGGTCAGAAGGCGCTCCTCTACATCTCCACCGAGACCGGCGAGGAGAAGAGCGCGACCTACGCCGAGCTCCACGCCGAGGTGCAGCGCGTCGCGTCGATGATGAAGTCGCTGGGCGTGGGCAGGGGCGACCGGGTGATCGTCTACATGCCGATGATCCCGGAGGCGGTCTACGCGATCCTCGCCTGCGCCCGCATCGGGGCGATCCACTCGGTGGTGTTCGGCGGCTTCGCCGCGGCGAGCCTCGCCGCGCGCATCGACGACGCGCGTCCCAAGCTGATGGTCACCGCGGACGGCGGCAGCCGCATGGGGAAGGTGGTGCTGTACAAGGCGCTGGTCGACGAGGCGCTCAAGCTCGCCAAGTCTCCGCCCGCGAACGTGCTGATCTGCCGCCGCGGCCTCGACAAGGCGATGCCCACGACGCCCGGGCGCGATCTGGACTGGGGCGAGGTGCGCTCGAAGCATCTCGACGCGAAGGTGCCGGTGACCTGGCTCGAGTCGAACGAGCCCTCGTACATCCTGTATACCTCGGGAACGACGGGCAGGCCCAAGGGCGTTCAGCGCGACGTCGGCGGCTACGCGGTGGCGCTCGCCGCTTCGATGAAGCACATCTTTTGCGGTCGCGCGGGCGAGACCATGTTCACCACTTCGGACATCGGCTGGGTGGTGGGCCATTCGTACATCATCTACGCGCCGCTCATCGCCGGAATGACCACGATCCTGTACGAGGGCGTGCCGATCCGGCCCGACGCGGGCGTGTGGTGGAAGATCGTGCAGGACCGCAAGGTGGACGTGATGTTCTCCGCGCCGACCGCGATCCGCGTGCTCAAGAAGCACGATACGGCGTTCATCCGGAAGCACGACCTGTCCTCGCTCCGGCACCTGTTCCTCGCGGGCGAGCCGCTCGACGAGCCGACGCACGCCTGGATCACGCAGGCGCTCGGCAAGCCCGTGGTCGATCACTACTGGCAGACCGAGACCGGCTGGCCGCTCATCTCGGGGCATCCCGGGGTGGAGGAGACCGCGATCAAGATGGGCTCGCCCTCGTTTCCCTGCTACGGCTACGACGTGCGCCTGTTGCACGAGAGCACGGGCGCGCCGGTGACCGACGGCGAGAAGGGCGTGGTCGCGGTCGAGCCGCCGCTCCCGCCGGGCTGCATGTCGACGGTGTGGGGCGACGACGAGCGCTTCGTGAAGACGTATTTCCAGACGTTCAAGGGCCGGCTGACCTACTCGACCTTCGACTGGGGCATACGCGACAAGGACGGGTACTACTTCATCCTCGGGCGCACCGACGACGTGATCAACGTCGCGGGGCACCGCCTCGGGACGCGCGAGATCGAGGAGGCGGTGAGCATGCACCCCAACGTCGCCGAGTGCGCGGTGGTGGGCGTGGCCGACGCCCTGAAGGGCCAGATGCCGCTCGCTTTCGCCGTGCTGAAGGACGCCTCGAAAGCGACCTCCCAGAGCGAGGTCATGGACACCGTCGACCGGCAGCTCGGCGCCATCGCGCGGCCAAAGGCGGTACACTTCGTGTCCCTGCTGCCCAAGACCCGATCGGGGAAGACGCTGCGCCGCGCGATCCAGGCGCTCGCGGAGAATCGCGATCCCGGCGATCTGACCACGATCGAGGACGCGGCGGCGCTCGAGCAGATCCGGAACGCACTGAGGACGACGTGAACAGCAAACCCTGCCTGACCCTGGAAGACTGCAAGAAGATCGGCGCCGCGGCGGAAGCCGAGGCGCGCAAGAACAAGTGGAACGTGGTGATCGCGATCCTCGACGACGGCGGGCATCTGCTGTGGCTCGAGCGCATGGACGGAGCGACGCCCTTCAACGCGCAGGTCGCGATCGACAAGGGCCGCAGCGCCGCGGT